>DATHAZ010000045.1:0-31470 GCA_035296445.1 Pyrinomonadaceae bacterium
GCGGCAGAACTACGACAATCGTCCCTACGGTCTGGTCGGCGCGAAGATCAACGAGACGCTCTATCCGAAGACGCACCCCTACCACTGGCTGACCATCGGCTCGCTCGACGATCTCTCGGCCGCGTCGCTCGAAGACGTGAAAAATTTCTTCCGGCGCTATTACACGCCGAACAACGCCGTGCTCACCATCGCTGGCGACTTCAAATCGGCCGATGCGCGCCGTCTGGTGGAGAAACATTTCGGCTCGATTCCGCGCGGCCCGGAAGTCGCGCCCGTGCCCGCGCAGCCGGCGACCATCGGCGAGATGAAGCGCATCAACATGGAAGATCGCGTCGCTCTCGCGCGCGTCTATACGGTGTGGCCTGTGCCGCCGCAGTACACGCCCGACGAAGCCGCGCTCGACGCGCTCGCCACCATCCTCGCGGGCGGCAAGAGTTCGCGCCTCTACAAGACGCTCGTCTACGAACGCCAGATCGCGCAGGACGTATCGGCCTTCAACAACGCCGCCGAGATCGCCGGTCAGTTTCAGGTGGTGGCGACGGCCAAACCCGGCAAAACGCTCGCCGAACTCGAAGGCGCGATCAACGAAGAACTCGAACGCATCAAGCAGACGCCGCCCGACGCCGAAGAGATCGAACGCGCTTACAATGCGCGCGAAGCATCTTTCATCTACGGCCTGCAAAACGTCGGCGGCTTCGGCGGCAGGAACGACCAGTTAAACCAGTACGCCACGTTTCTCAACCGCCCCGACTATTTCGACGAAGACCTCGCGCGCTATCGCCGCGTGACGGCCGAGGACGTGAAGCGCGTCGCCAATCAATATCTGACCGACAGGCGTCTCATCGTCAACGTGATGCCGCGCGCTCGCGGGCGTGCGACGGGCGACCCCGTGCCCGAAAGCCCTTCGCAGGCCGTCGCCGCGCGCGCTCAGCAGGCGGCGGGCGAGCCGCAGCCGGGCGCGACGACGACAACGGGCGAAGGCGCGCAAACCGCCACGAAGGCCGCCGCCGCCGCGACCGCTCCGGCCGGAGCCGCGCCGCCCAACAACGCCGCGCCCGCCAAAGGCGAACCGTCCAAACCCGCGAGCGCCCAGAAGCGCGACCCGCAACAAGCGGGGGCGAGCGCGGCGGCTCTGCCGAAGCCCGCCCCCGAGCCGCGCTTCGCGCTGCCTAAAGTGGAACGCCATCGCCTGTCGAACGGACTCGAAGTGTTCCTCGTCCGCCACTCCGAACTGCCCGTCGTCAACATGAACCTGATCGTCCGGTCGGGTGCGGCATCAGACCCGCAGAACCTGCCGGGCGCGGCCAGCCTCACCGCCGACCTGCTCGACGAAGGCACGAAGACGCGCAACGCGCTCGACATCTCGAACGCGCTCGCGGGACTGGGCGCGCGCCTCAACGTCGGCGCGGGTTGGGACTCCACCACCGCCGACCTGCTCACGCTCACGCGCCATCTCGACCGCGCGCTCGAAGTTTACGCCGACGTGATCCTCAACCCGGCGTTCCCTGAAACTGATCTCAAGCGACTGCGCGGCACGCGCCTCGCCGCGCTGCAACAACAACGCGACAACGCCGACGCCATCGCCGGTCTCGTCTATTCGTCAATCCTCTACGGCGACAAGCATCCATACGGCCGCCCGCTCTCCGGCAACGAGGCTTCGCTCGGCGCGCTCACAGAGGCGGACGTGCGCCGCTTCTACGAAACTCATTACCGCCCGAACAACGCCGCGCTCATCGTCGCGGGCGACGTGACGGCGGCCACGCTTTTGCCCAAACTCGAACGCGCCTTCGGCGCGTGGAAACCGGCACAGGTTCCGGCGGCCGACATCTCTATGCAGCCGCCCGCGCGCGAGCGCGCCGGAATTTATCTCGTTGACAAGCCGGGCGCGGCGCAGTCCGTCATCCAGATCGGGCAAGTCGGCGTGGCGCGCTCCTCGCCCGACTACTTCCCCCTGCTCGTCCTCAACTCGATGCTCGGCGGGCAGTTCGTCTCACGCATCAACCTGAACCTGCGCGAGGACAAGGGCTACACCTACGGCGCGCGCTCGAACTTCGACTACCGACGGGGCGCGGGGCCGTTCGCGGCATCCGGCGGAGTGTTCACCAACGTCACGAAAGAGTCGGTCAGCGAATTCCTGAAAGAGTTGCGCGGCATCCGCGGCGAGATTCCCGTCACCGAGCGCGAACTCGAATACGCCAAGCAGGGCATCCTGCGCGGCTTCCCGCGCGGCTTCGAGACGCCCGCCCAGATCGCCGACCGCCTCGGTCAGGTCGTGCTCTACAACCTGCCCGACGATTATTTCAACAACTACAACGCGCGCGTGCGCGCCGTCACCCTCAAAGACATCACGCGCGTCGCCAACCGCTACCTCGACCCGTCGCGCATGGCGATCCTCGTCGTCGGCGACCGCAAAGCCATCGAACCCGGCCTGCGCTCGCTCGGCATCGGCGACACCATCACGCTGCTCGACCCCGAAGGCCACCCCGCGCCGGCGAGCGACGGCGGCAGCAAGTAGCGTTAGTTAGGATGTGGAAGCAAGTAGCGTTAGTTAGTTAGTATGGCTTTAAGCGGGCGTCATATTCTGACAGCCCCGGCAGGGGCGATAGATAGTAGCCCACGGCGCGAGCCGTGGGGATAGTCGCCCCCGGAGGCATGAAGCCCCGGCAGGGGCGAAAGAGATTCGACCTCGAACTTCTTTCGCCCCTGCCGGGGCTGCTCAATTTCATCCAATGCTTGATCCCACGGCTCGCGCCGTGGGCTATAAATCCGTCGCCCCTGCCGGGGCTGTCAGAACACGTCATCCGCTTAAAGCGAACGCACCTTAACCTCCGTCTCACGCACGGATTAACGCTTGATGAGGTTGATCGTCCCGCGACAATCGGGCGCGCCGCAATCGCAACGCTTGTCGTTCGGGTGATAGGACTCTACGTAGTCAAGCGTGATCTCTTCGCCGGGGGCGATGTCGCGCAGGGCGAAGAAGATGATGTGGCCGTGCATGATGCGCACGAAACTGTTCGGGCGGCACGAGTGGTTGATGAACTGCGAGGCGTTGCCGCCCGCGCTGCCGTCAATGCCCCAGTAAGAATCAATCGCGCAGATGTGCAGGCGTTCCTTGCCGCGCATCCGCCGCGCCGCCTCCACGCGCGACACGCGCTCGCCCGTCAACTCCGCGATCTTTCGCCACTTGCGAAACGCGACGGTCGCAAAACACCCCGTCCCGTCAATCGGCGATTTGCGCGCCTCGATGCCCTCGGCCGCTTCGATCTTTCTCATTCGTCCCGTCCCCGCCTTCGCGCTCAATCTACACCCGCCTCCAACTCGCCCCGCAGTTTCTTCGTCAACTTCGCCCACACCATCTCGTAAGAGGCGCGGATCAAATTCTCCGTCTCCGCCTCGTCGAGCGCGTCGAGCCGGTGGAGCGTCACCCAATGGATGCGTGCCATGTAGGCGGCGGGCGTGATGCCTTCCTGCTCGACGAGTTCCGCGAACTTCTCCGGCGTACACTTGAAGGACACGCGCGTCGGCGTCACGTCCAGACTCGCCACCGCGAACATCTTCCCGCCGACGCGGAACACCAGATCGTTGTCCCACTGCACGCCCTCCGTCGCGTGCGGCAGCGACAGACAGAAACGGCGCAGCGATTCAATATCCATGACTTATCCTTTCTGCGTGCCCCTCAAGTGTCCTCATGCTCCTTCGCGCCGAGTGTTTCCGGCCACGCCCAACTGCTAAACCCACCATGCCCGCCCTTCACTCGAACTGTTTCTTAAACTCCGCGAACTGCTCGCGCAACTCCGCCAACTCCGCGCGCACCGCCCTCAACTCTTCCTCAAGACGCGCCACCCGCTCGCCGCCACTGCCGCGCGCCGTGGCAGTCGCCGCCTCCGCGCTCTCCATCTCCGTCACCTCCACCTCGCCGCCGAGCAGGTGCGCGTAACGCGACTCTTTCTGCCCCGTCTGTCTGGGCAACTTCACCACGAGCGGCGCGTCGCGCGTCATCAAATCTTCCAGCGTCGTCTCGACGAACGACAAGGCCGAGAACGGGTACAGGCGTTCCGTGCGCGTGCGTATCTCGCCCACCGTCTGCGCCCCGCGCAACATCAACACGCACATCACCGCCATCTCCGGCGACTTCAACCCCAGCGTCTCGTCCAGCACGTGCCTGTACTTCGGCACGCGCCCGTCGGCGGTCGTCACCACCCGCACGAGTTTGCGGTCGCGCAAACTCTCCAACGCCCACACGACCGTCCGCTCGTCGAACGCCACCACCGGGTCGCGGTTCGACAACTGGTTGCACGCCTGCCTCAGCGCGTTCAGCGTCAAAGGGTAATACTCCGGCGTCGTCACCTGCTTCTCAACGAGCGCCCCGACGACGCGCACCTCTTCCGCGCTCAAGATCAATTCTTCGCTCAATGTGTCACCTTATGAATTATCGAAGCTTTTACTCCAAACGGTTAATCGTCGTCAGGCGAGCCGCCACTTGATGCGCGTGTAGGCGATGCGAAAGCCGTGTCGCTCGGCGTTGCGCTGCGAGGTGCTGCCGGGTTGGGCGCACATCATGGCGATGTCGCACCCTCTCTCGGCGGCGAAGCGCAGGCGACCGGCGAGCAGGGTGAGTTGCGCGCCCTGCCTGCGCCCTTCGGGAACGGTGCTCGCCCCCGCCATCAGCACCACGCCTTCGCAGATGCTTATGCCGCCTGTGGCGATTGCGCGCCCCTCCGATTCCGCCATGAACGAACTCGCGCCCGGCCTCTTCACGCCGACGAGCGATAGATCGTGTATCTGATCCGCGAATTCGGTGGACTCGCTCCACCCGCGCGTCGCCGTCTGCGCCCACAGTTCGTGTTCGTCTTCCCCAATCACGCGCACGGTGATCTGATCGTTGCCCGCCGCGGGCAGATCGTCCGCGTCGAGACTGACGGGGCGAAACATCACGCTCGTCAACTCGACAGGCCGATAGCCCCGCTCGCCGAGCAACGGCAACAACCTTTCCGAGGCCAGTGGGCTGACTTCGTGAAAGACGGGCGCGCCGCGCTCGCTGAAGAAATTTTCGAGGGCTTCCATTTCCGGATTCGTGATCTCTTGAAAGAGGCCGAGGCCGAACGTCTGCGTGATCAGGGAAGCCGCTCCGTCGAACATCGCGTATGCGCCCGCCACTTCGATCCACTCCGCGCCGACATCCGGAAACAGGCGCGCCCGCGTTTCGACGAACTCCGCGTTGGCGTGCGCCTCGGCCCTTTCGAGCCGGCGCGATAAATCCAGATCGGAAAAGATGAACCCTCGTTTGTCCTGCTCGCGCATAACTGTCATTTGTACGCTCCCGTCTCTCCGCCGACTCCCATACGTCTCTACCCGCGCTTACGGGTCTGAGGCGAACAACATAATCTCCGGCGCGTCTTCCGACAACCTGATGAGCCGGTCGAATTTCAGGCCGATCTTTTCCAGCACCCTGATCGAGCCGGAGTTGTCGGGGTTTACAATCGCCAGCACGCGCCCGAGGCCGAGCGCATCGCGCGCGTAGCTCATCACGGCGGCAGCCGCTTCGCTGGCATAGCCCCGCGACCGGAAGCGCGGCAGGAAGGCATAGCCGATGTCGGGGTCGGGCAAAGCGTCTCGCCTCACCAGCCCGCAGATTCCGGCGGGCGTCCCCGACTCCTTCAACTCCACCAGCCAAAACCCGAACCCGTGGCGGGCGTAGCTCGCGACCGGCCCATGCAAAATATACCGGGTCGCGTCTTCGATAGTTCTCACTCCCCTGTCGCCGATGTTGTGCAGGAAAGATTCGTCGTTCAGTAGTTGGAGAATGAAGGCGGCATCGCCCGCGTCCAACCGGCGAAGATTCAAACGGTCTGTCTGGAGTACGTTCACGGAAGATGCGCCCTCGTTACCCGGCATGCGGCCTCCGATTATACAGTGCCGCGAAAGCGGGGGGCTTTATTTCGCCCTCGTCCGGCGCGGCGCATTATAACCCCGATTCGGCCTCGCCCGGCATGCGAGCCTCAACTGTGAGATGCGCCGGCGCGATGTTAAAATGGCGGGACAATGAACCAGGTAACGCATCTCACGGGGTTGGACGCGGCGGAGTTGTCGGCGTTTGTCGAGACACTGGGCGAGCCGGCGTATCGCGGGCGGCAGTTGTTCGGCTCACTCTTCAAGCGGCGTCTGCGCTCGTTCGAGGAGATGTCGGACTTGCCCAAAAATTTCCGCGCCACTCTGGCCGGGCGCGCCACCGCTTCGACGCTCGCGGTCGAATCGCGCTACATCTCCGAGGACGGCACGCGGCGTTACCTGTTGAAGACGCACGACAACCTTCCGGTCGAGACGGTGTTCATCCCGGAAGAGCGACGCGATACGATCTGTTTCTCGTCGCAGTCGGGCTGCCCCTTGCAGTGCGATTTTTGCCTGACGGCGAAGCTCGGTCTCCTGCGCACGCTCACGGCGGGCGAGATCGTCGAGCAGATCGTGATCGCCTTGAACGACGCTTACGGCACAGGCACGAAGACCCCGCGCGGCACGAACCTCGTCGCGATGGGCGCGGGCGAGCCGTTCCTCGCCTTCGACTCGCTGATGAAAGCCCTGCGCATCATGGCCGACCCGGCGGGACTCCACATCGTGCCGAACCGCGTCACCGTCTCGACCGCGGGCGTTGTTCCGCGCATACGCGAACTCGCGAGCATCCCCGACCGCCCGCACCTCGCCATCTCGCTCGCCGCCCCGACCGACGAGCAGCGAAACGTCCTGATGCCGATCAACAAAAAGTGGCCGCTCGAAGAGTTGCTCGCGGCGTGCAGGGAGTTCGAGTCGTCTTTGAAGCCGGGCGAGCGTTTCACGTTCGAGTATGTGATGCTCGACGGCGTGAACGACTCGGACGAACACGCCCGGCAGTTGGCGAACCTGCTCAATCGGCATCAACTGCGCGCGAAGGTCAACCTGATCCCGCACAACCCGGCCGACCCGCTGCCTTATCGCCCGACGCCCGTGGAGCAGGTCGAACGTTTCAAGAGCATCCTCGAAGCGAAGGGCGTCCGCGCCTACGTGCGCCGCCCGCGCGGGCGCGACATCTATGCCGCCTGCGGCCAACTCGCCGCCCGCCGCCCCGCGAACAACCTGAACCCCGAGACCGTGCATCAACTAACGGGTTGATCGCCCGAGCCTTGAGTCGAACCATAAACGAAATCCGAAATGATCCGAAAAACATTCACCACGCGCATCACGCTGTCGCTCATTTGTGCTTCACTGCTCGTCGCCCCCGCGGCGACTGCGCGTCGCGCGTCGGCGGAGACGACCAACTTCGCCTCGCCGGGCGCGCAGAGCAACATCGGCGTCAACGGTTTCTTCGCCGCCGACAAAGCGCAGCGCGGGCGCAGCATACAGGCTGCCGTCGTGCTCGACATCCCGCACGGCTTTCACGTCAACGCGAACAAGGCCGCCAAATTCTCCATCCCGACCGTGGTCAGGATTGACGCACCGAAGGGCTTGCGCGTCGGCGCGGTTGCCTACCCGCGCGCCATCGTGCGCCGTCTCGCTTTCTCGAAAGAGCCTCTGTCGCTCTATGAAGGCCGCGCCGTGATGCGCTTCAACATCGTCGTCCCGGCCAACTACCAGACGGGGCTGGCGGAACTGCGCGCGAAAGTGACCTACCAAAGCTGCAACGACGAAGTGTGCTTCCCGCCCACCACGCGCGAAGTCAAACTCGGCATCAACATCGTCGGCGCAAACGAATCCGTCAAGCGCATCAACGGGCAATACTTTAGATAGTGATGAGTGACAAGTGACAAGTGACGAGCAAGAACTAAGATAAGTTAAAGAAGAAGTTTTTCTGTTTTAACTCGTCACTTGTCACTTGTCACTCGTCACTGCCTCCCGATGACTGCGAGCAGCCGGCCGGTGCGGCCGTGGAGCTTTTTGTCGCGGCGGTAGGAGAAGAAGAGATCGTCGCGGCAGATGGTGCAGAGGGGCGCGGCGTGGATGCGCTCGGGTGAGACGCCGGCGTCGGTTAGCTGGCGGCGGTTGGCTCTTTGCAAATCAATGCGCGCATGTCCCTCGCGCGTGCGAGCGAGAAGTTCGTCCGCATACCGGAAACGCGCGCTAAAGGTGTGGATCACTTCCGCGCCGACTTCGTAGCAGCATTGAAGCGCGGCCGGGCCGATAGAGGCGCACACGTCCGCCGGGCGCGTGCCATACTCGGCGCGCATCCGCGCGAGCGCGGCCGGGACGACCTCCGCCGCAGTGCCGCGCCAGCCCGCATGGACGGCGGCGCAAGCCCCGCTCCGCGGGTCGCCTAAAAGGACGGGCACGCAGTCGGCGGTCTGGACGCCGACGAGGATGTGGGGGGCGTTCGTGACGAGGGCGTCGCAGCGTTCATTGTTGGCATCGAGCGCGCCCTCCGTTCCGGCGTGAACGACGCGCACGTCCGCGCCGTGAACCTGCCAGCAGGTGGCGAGTCGCCAACTCCCGCGAAAGAGTCGGAGGAAGCGTCGGCGGTTTTCCTGGATGTTGGCCGCGTCGTCCTCGTCGAAGCCCGCGAGATTGAGCGCGCCCTCTTGCGGCATGGGGCTGCAACCTCCGGCGCGTGTCGAGAAGCCGTTGGCGAAGCCCTCCGCTTCCAATTGCGCGCCCGCGAGGACGCGCACGCCGCCCTGCTCGCGCCAGTGGAATCCGGCGCGCTTAAGCAGTTCGGAATCCGTCGTGATCATTTCAATCGGCATAGACATCATCGAAGTGGCGCGCGTCAGACAAGTGTTGCGGCGCACGCCCCGTTTTGCCGAGCGCGTCTTCACTCCCGGCGAGCGCGACTACTGCGAGCGGCGCGGCGTGGTTGCGCCGCAGCACTACGCCGCGCGATTCGCCGCGAAAGAGGCCGCGCTCAAAGCGCTCGGCACGGGCTGGAGCGGCGGCCTCGCGTGGCAGGACGTTGAAGTCGTCTCGAACGCTGCGGGCGCGCCCTCCGTCGTCTTTCACAACCTCGCGCGCGAACTCTTCACACGCTCCGGCGCGACGACCGCACACCTCTCCATCTCTCACACCACCGAACACGCCATCGCTCAGGTCGTCCTCGAACGCCGCGACGCAAGACCCGCGGGCGACACGGGAATTGTAACGCAGACGACGACAAGTTAAAGCCGCAACGCAATTAAATCACAGACCGGAGCGGCGGCGGTGAATGAAATTTTTTCACGCCGTTAATGATACTTTTCGCGCCGCAACTCCGCATTATGTATCAGCACCGCCGGTGTTTGATTTTCAGTAGCACGCATGAAGGAGATCGAGACCATGAGACGACAAACTATCTATTGCCTTCTGACGCTCGCCGCCCTGTCGCTGTCGCCCCTCGCCTACTCGTCGTCAGCGCCGCGCCGCGACAATACGAGCCGGACACAGGACGGGCAAGATCAGTCAATGAAATCGAATGACGAACAGCCCGGCGTCGGCATCACCAAAGTCGGCCCCGGCACGCTGACGCTCAACTACGTCATCAGGCGCAACGACGGGGATACTAAAGTCGAGTTAATTGCCGAACGCGGCGCGGTGAAGAAAGTGACGGCCACCGACGCATCCGGCAGGCGCACTCTGAAGCCCGTCAAAGGGGATGTGCGGCTCGCGCAGCAGTCGCAGCCGTGCGGCGCGGATGGGCAGACCGAGAAGTCGCTCACGCTTGAGGACGGGCAGGTCGTCAAGGTTAAAGCCTGCAACGCTATATTGATCGGAATCCTGCTGCCCGCGGTTCAGACAATCAGGGAGCCTGCCGCCCGTTCAAAACCCGCTGGCGGCAGCAGCCGAGTCGCCGCCGGCGGCGGCGCGCGTTGTACGGCAGAGAAGCCCTGCTGTTTCGAGGACGAGAAGTTGGGGATGAGCGTCTGCTGGCATCCTTAACGCATTGGCGCGTCGCACATCCCCGGCGCTCAGTGCCCGGCGGCGCGTGCGGAGACGACTTGTGGCTCGTTTGTGAGCCGTGCGCGCCCGCTGCGACTCTGCTCGATCCGCGTGGTTTGAATCGAAGGCGCGGGGAGCACTACCGACGCGCCGTTTCCGTGCGACGCGTGCGCCCGCGAAGAAGCGACGCCGCGCCTGGAATCGTCCGTGGCGACGACTGTTGTTTGAGGCGCGGGTTGCTGTATGTCGGTGGCGGCGAAGAGGGGCAAGGGCGGTTGATGCGTCAGGCACTCGGAGGTAGGGGCGAGCGCGTGTGTGACGGCGATGCGTTCGCGCTCGGGGCAGGAGGGCGAGGCGAGTTGGCCGGTCGCGGGATCAACCTCGATGGACATGATGCCCGCCGGACGCAGAAAGGCCGCGCCGCCGAGTTCCGGCCTGAGTTCGAGCGCGCCGCGCACAAACTCCGTCCAGACGGGCAGCGCGCTGTCCGCGCCCGTCAGTCCGAGTTGGCGGTTGTCGTCGAAGCCGACCCAGACGACGCAGACGAGGCGCGGCGTATAGCCGACGAACCAGCCGTCGCGGGAGGTTCCGGTCTTGCCCGCGACCGCAGACAGTTTCAACATCCCGCGCGCCGCGCGCGCCGTGCCTTCTGCGACGACGTTCGTCAGCATGTCCGTGATCATGTAAGCCGTCGAAGGCTGAACGACCTGTGCGGACGAAGGGAGAAATTCTTCAAAAAGTTTCACACCGTTGCCGTCAACCGCGCGCGTGACGGACGAGGGGCGGGTGCGCGTGCCGCCGTTAGCGAAGGCGGTATAAGCCGAAGCGATCTCAAGCGGCGTGGCCTCCGTCGTGCCGAGCGCGAGCGACGGGTAAGCGGGAGCTTTCGGCAGCCCGAAGGTCTCAGCCAGCGCGGCGACGCGCGGCAAGCCCGTCTGCATGGCGAGATCAACCGTGACGACGTTCAGAGATTTCGTGAGCGCGTCGCGCATCGTCACGTCGCGCATCGAGTAGCCGCCGCCGTAGTTGGCCGGGCGGTAGGCGGGGCTGTAACGGTCGAAGGTGAAGGCGCGCGGCGCGTCGGCAAACAGGCGCAGGGGCGGGATGCCCTTCTCCAGCGCCGCCGCGTAGACGATGGGTTTGAAGACCGAACCCGGTTGCCGTCGCGCGTCCGTGGCGCGGTTGAGTTGCGAGGCGGCGTAGTTTTTACCGCCGACCATCGCGAGCACGTGGCCGGTCTCCGGGTCGAGCGCGACGAGGGCGGCCTGCGGTCGGGCGTCGCCCTGTTTGTAAACTCGTTCGAGTTGCGCAAGCCCGCGCGCGACGGCTTGTTCCGCCAGTTGTTGCAAGTCGAGATCAATGGTGGTGTAGACGCGCAATGATCGCTCGTCCGCGCCCTCGCCGCCGGTGTGCAGTTGCGCTTCGACGGCGCGGTTGACGTAATCAACGAAGTAGGGCGCGGTGGCGCGGGCGGCCGGGTCAACGGGAGCGACGCCGACGGGTTCGCCGGAGGCGGCGCGCGCCTCTTCGGCGTTGATCGAATTGTCGCGGAGCATCGCGGCGAGCACGGCATCGCGGCGCGCGCGCGACTCTTCCGGGTGGCGGTCGGGCGCGTAGCGCGCGGGGCTTTGAATCATCCCGGCGATGGTCGCGGCCTCGCCGAGCGAGAGGTCGCGCAACTCTTTGCCGAAATAGACGCGCGCCGCCTGTTTGACACCGCGCACGGCGAATGCGCCGCGCTGTCCCAGATAAATCTCGTTGCAGTAGAGCGCGAAGATGTCCTCTTTCGACAGGCGGCGTTCGAGTGCGGCGGCGAGCAGGGCTTCGTTGAACTTGCGCCGGAGCGTGCGCTCGGGCGTGAGATAAGTGTTCTTGACGAGTTGCTGCGTGATGGTCGAGCCGCCCTGACGCTCCGGCGCGCTCGCGCCGCGCGTGGCCTCGCCCGTCCAACTCAGGAGCGCGCGGCCGATGCCCGTCACGTCGAGGCCGTGGTGCTCGAAAAAGCGTCTGTCTTCGATGGCGCGGATGGCGTTCGTGAGCACGGGCGGGATGTCGCCGTAAGCGAGCGTGGCACGCGTGCCGGTCTTCGTCGCGGCATCGTTCGTCAAGGCTTCCGGCTCAAGCTCGAACACATCGAGCGTGACGCCGTCGCCAGTGATCTCGTGGATGCGTCCCCTTCGATCAAACGCGACGCGCACGACCTCGGGCGTGAACCCTTCCGTCGTCGCCGTGGCGTATTCCTCCGCGCGCGACGTGCGACGCGGGCTGATCTCGACCGCGCCCTCCTCGGCGTTGACGCGAAACGCGCCGCTCCACACGTCGCTCGCGCTCTGTTCGACGTAACCGGCGCGGCGCAGAGTTTCGACGAGACGCTCGCGCGAAAAGTTTTGCCCGGCGCGCAGCACGCGCGGCGCGGCGTAGATTCCGGCGCGGCTCGTCAGGTAGCCGGAGGCGAGGCGTCGGTCAATCGTCTCGGCCGCGCTGCTGTAGCAATAGACGACCGACGCGACAACCGCGGCGCACAGGACGAGCGCGGCCACACCGATGAGGCGCAAGCGTCGCGGCCAGTCGCGCGTTTTCGTCTCGCGCGCTACTTTCGCGCCCCGCCGCGTCTTCGACAGGCGCGGTAGTCTACGCGCTTCCCGCCGCTCCGATGTGATTTCAATTGCCATGATGAAATTTTGTTCTTAGTTCGCTGTCAGCTTAGTCAGTTGTTCGTGGTCATCACACGCTGCTCAAGATTGATTTGAACAACTGACCACTGACTACTGACCACTGACACGTTTTTCAGACACACGTAGCCCCGCCTTCGGGACTGTCTCGCCCGTACCTTCGAGTTCGCGACTTTGTGATGTGTTGAGTAAACGACTAATCGGCGGAGAATTCTTTGAACGAGTTCGCCGTCGGGGCGGAGCGTGGCTGCTTCAGGGCGCGGCAGATGCGCTCAGGGTAGGCGCGTTCGTCGTGCCCTGCTCGATCCTGCTGCCGTCCGCGCCCGTGTCCGAACCTGCCCACTGGGAGAGAGTCGCCGTCGAGATGGCGAGCGTGATCATTAACATGATGACGAAAATTAGTTGTGCGAGATTGTTTCCCAGTTCTTTCATGCCCGCTACACCTCCCTCGGAAGTCTTCGGCCACCACTGTTGAGCAATGTTTGTGCCAGCAGGCAAAACGTGAGCGGCCACAGACGCACGCGCCCGGTATGCTCTGCTTTGCGAAGAGTTTAGAAGTTTGAGGCGGCGATTCGGGCAGGGGGTTTTAAACTCGGTCGAAGCGGGTCGCGTAATTTTTCGGTACACTGTCGGAAGAGACGCGGCGAGAGTCGCTGTCTCGAAACGATTCGTTTAGCGCGGCGACGTGCGGTGTTTGCCGTCTTCGTGCGTGTGCGTGAGGCGCGTTTCGGGCGTGGGGCGGCGTTCGGGCGAGGGCGCGGGCGTGCGTTGGAGAAGGCGTTGTATCCACGTCGGGTGTTCTACGGAGGGCGGCGCGAGCAGCGATTTGATTGCGGCGAGCGCGTCGCGGGCGGCCTCTTCGCCCGCCGCGATCAGTTCGGCGGCGCGCGACATCTCGTCCCAGCGGATGTGTCCGACCTTCGGGCAGATGACGATGTCGGCGTTGCGCCCCTCGTGCGTCGAGACGGTGCGCTGCACCACCATTATTGACTGGAAGAGCACGCCGATGGCCGACTGCGGCGGCCCTAAGAATTTCGCTCCCTCGAAATTCACGTCCACGGCGATCACGATGTCGGGGCCGAGCGCGCGCGCGGCGGCAGCGGGCAGATTGGCGACGAGTCCGCCGTCCACGAGTTGTCGCCCCTCTGCATCCGTGACGGGCACGTACCAGCCGGGCACGGCGCAACTGGCGCGAATCGCGAACGCCGCGTCGCCTTCGCCGCGCATCACGACCGCCTGCCCCGTGTGCAGGTCTGTGGCGACGGCGGCGAAGGGGATCGGCATCTCTTCAAAGCGCGTGACGGGGAAGCGCGCGCGGATGTATTCCTCCATGCGCGCGTTCGACTGCACGCCGAGCCGCGAGAGCGTCATCCGCCCGAAGTTGCGCCAGCGCATCTCGTGCCCCAGACATTCGAGTTCCGCTATCGTCATCCCGGCGGCGAACGCCCCTCCGACGAGCGCGCCCGCCGACGTGCCCGCCACCGAGTCGACAGGGACGCCCGCATCCGTCAGCACCTTCAACACGCCGACGTGCGCCGCGCCGCGCGCCGCGCCACCCGACAACGCCAGCCCCACGCGCAATCTCTTCGGTTGTTCCGTATCTTTGCGACGCATGAATTAGGAAGTGATGAGTGATGAGTGATGAGTTGAAGACGGATGTTTTTACTCATTACTCATCACTCATCACTTTTTTTATCACACTTGATTGAGGATGACGATCTCGGCGCGGGTGCGGGCTTCTTCGAGGAAGGCGTCGGTGTCGGATTCGATCTTGTCTTCGGTGAGCGTGCGTTCGATGTCGGGGGTGGCCTGTTCGAGCGTGGGGACGATGCGGCCGGGCGACTGGCGCCGGTGGCGCGGCACGTACACGTCTCGGTAGTAGTCGGCGATCTCCTGCGTGGAGATGATGGTGAAGGAGCGAAAGCGGAAGTTGAGATAGTTTTCGATCTCGACGCGCTGGCGGACGATCTCGCGCAAGCCCTCGCCGGTAAGTCCGACGCGAGCGAGGCGTTCGTAAAAGGCCGCCTGCGAGGGAAAGCGTTTGACGAGTTCGTTCGTGGCCTTGTCAACATCGGCGTCGGAGGGCGTGATGCTCGGGAGTTTTCCGGCCTCCTGCGAGATGAGTCGCTGGTCAATCAGGAGATTGAGGACGCGCTGCAAATCTTCGGAGCGCGGCTGGTCAATCGGCGTGTCGGGCTGCAAGGCCAACTGCCAGAGCAAGTCCGTGTAAGTGATCAACTCGCGGTTGTTGATCGTCGCCACCCAGCGATCAACTATTTCCTGAGCGGAGACGGAGGGGGCAAGAAGGGTAAAGGGTGAAGGGTAGAGGGTAAGGGCGAGCAGCAGAGCGCCCGTCGCCGTGCGCAACTTCCCTTTCTGAATTTGTCTCTTAGTCATTTCCTTTACCCTTACTCCCTACCCTTTTCCCATATGCCTTAGAACGCCTGCCCGAAACGGAAGTGCAACTGCGCGCGACGCAGGCGCACGGTCGCGGGCGGCCCGGCGAACTGCGGCAGTTCAAACTCCGGCGGGTTGAGCAGGAAGCCATAGTCTATGCCGAGCGCGCCGATGGGCGTGCGGACGCGCAGGCCGAGTCCGACGGTGTGTGTCCACTGGACGCGCAGGTTGCGCGTGTTGATGGTGTCGCCGGGTCGCCGGTCGTTGCGCCCGAAGATGTCGCCGATGCGTCGGAAGACGTTGCCGCCGTCGTAGAACGGCACGATCTGGAAAGTCTTGGTCAGGGGCACGCGCGCCTCGAAGTTTGCGACCGCCATCGCGTTGCCGCCGACGGGCACGGTGAAGGGGTTGAGCGTCACGGGGTCGCCGTTCGAGTTGCGAAAGACGCCGCCCGCGCAGTTGGGGACGTTGATCTGGCTGCCCACGTCCGAGCCGGTCGGGCAGATGGCGAGGCGCGGGCCGGCCTCCTCGAAGGCGAAGCCGCGCAAAGTCGTCGAGCCGCCGGTAAAGAATCTTTCGCTGATGGGGAGCGTCTGGTCAACGTCGTCGATCACGCCGTCGCCGTTGCGGTCGGTCGGGTTGAAGAGGCTGGCAACACCGAGGTTGAGGTTGACGGCGAAGACCGTGCCGCGCACACGGCTCTGCAAGCCGCCGAGCAGGCCGCCGCGCTCCGTTGCGAGCAGCAAAGTGTCCGGGCCGCCGCCGAAACGGAAATAGCGGCGATAGGTGGCGAGCAACTTCGTGAACGAAAGATTGCCGCCGAGTTGTTTGATGGCGACGGCATAGTCAACGGTCAGGAACTCGCCGCGCGAGGGGTCGAACTGGCGGTCGCGCGTGTCGCGCGTGAGCGTCGCGCCGAAGCGCGAGAGGCGCACGGCCTGATCGGGTTGAAGGATGGGTGCGACGAGCAGGCTCTTAATCTGGAAGAGGCGCACGTCCTCGTAGTTGTAGCGCAGGAAGAGGATGGTGCGCGAACGCTGCTGGAAGACGCGCTGCGTCTCGATGTTGAAGGTAAAGCGGTTGATGGTCGGCTCGCCCGTGCGCATGCCGAACTCGTCAACGGGATTTCCTTCCTCGTCGAGCCGCTGGACGACGCCGAAGTTGCCGCGATCAATCGTCGAGCGGAAGAAGCGCGTGACGTTCACGTCGCGCTGGTACTGCGCCGAGATGTTGAGCGGCGAGAAGCGCGAGCGGCCGTAGGTGCGGAAGCGCGGGTCGAAATATTCGAGGCGCAGGAGTTGCTGGCGGCGGCTGGCGCGCGTGCGCAGCGCGCCCTGTCGCAGTTGGCCGAAGAGGTTGTTGTTGCGCAGTTCGAAGAGTCCGAGCGGCCCGCTGTCGGTCGAGTAGCCGCCGCCGTAATCCATGCGGCGCGGCTTGAGTTCCTCGATGTCTATGATCACGTCGCGGCGACGAAAGCCGGCGGCCGTTTCACCCGCCGCCTCGGTGCGGATGATGACTTGCCGGAAGGCGTTCGTCTCGTAGAGCACGCGCTCGGCTTCGGCGAGACGGTCGGAGCGCAAGACCTCGCCCTCTCTGAGCGGGATGGCTTCGAGGATGGCCTCGCGCTTCGTGCGCATCGCGGCGTCGGGCGTCGTGCCCTCGTTGCCGTTGATGATGATGCGATTGATGAAGACCTTGCCGCCCTCAGTGACGTTGTAGACGAGGCGCACCTGTTCGTCGTCTCCGCGCCGGGGGAGTTCGACGATGTCCACGCGCACCTCGGCGTCAATGTAACCGTTGCGCGCGTAGAGATTGCGTATGCGCTCGCCGTCGGCGCGGGCGAGCGTGCGCGCGTATGCCCCTTCGACGATGGTGCAGGGTTCGCTGCGGAAGGCGGCGGCACGGCACGGCTCCTCGCGCAGACGCTCGGTCGTGTAAAGCTGGTTGCCGCGAAAGTCCAGCCCGGCCACGCGCGTCAGCGGGCCTTCGGTGACGGCGAAGGTGATAATCAAATCCTCGCTGTCAATGGCGACGCCCTGACGAACCTCGACCGCCGCCCTGCGATAACCGAGATCAACCATGCGCGCCCTGACCGTGCGCTGGTCGCGCAACAACAACTCGCGGCTCGTGTAGCCGCGCCGCGAGCCGAGGAAAGGGATGATGCCGAGGAGGCCGCTTGAGGGTTCCGAGCCGAGCACGTCGGCGAGGTCGTCGTAAGTCAGTTTCTCCGTGCCCTCGATGCGAATCTCGGAGAGGCGGAAGCGGCGGCCGAGTTCGACCGTGTAGTTGATGTTGACGGTGCGACCGCTCAACTCGCGCGCGTTCAAATTGTCGCACGCGCCCCCGGCGACGGGCGGGGCGACGACTGCCTGCGCCAGCGGGTCGGACGTGACGACGTTCGCATTCCCCGTCGTCGCGGTTGAAGTTGCGGCGGGAGTCTCGGTTGAAGTCGGGGTTGAAGTCGGGGATGGCGCGGGCGTTCCGGCGACCGCGTTCGGGTTCGCCGTCGGCGGGGCGACGGCCGCGCCCGGATTCCCTGCCGCCGGAGCGTTCGCATCGGCCGCAACGGGCGCGGTCGCGCCGTTAGTTGTCGAGGCGGGCGGCGCGGGGCGGTCAACGGCGCAGGTCGAGGTTACGTCGGCGAAGAAATAACCCTGCTGTTGAAGGTGATTTTCCAGCCGCCGCTCGCCCTCCGTGATGGCCGCCTGATCAATGCTGCCCTCGCGCTCGACGGGCATCAGTTCCCGCCGCTTCTTGTCGTCAATTTCGAAGCCCGTCACCTCCACGTTGACGCGCGGGCCGATTCCGCCCGTCAGGTTCACCGTGATGGTGTTGCGCGCCGAGTCAATGATCGTCTGCGCCTCGCCGAGTTGCGGCGCGAGAAAACCCAGGTCCATGATCGCGCGGCGGATGCGCCCCACGTCTTCACCGAGCGCGGTGCGCGTGAAGGCCGTGCCGGGCGCGAGACGCAATTCGGGGCGCACCGTCGCCGGGTCGAAGCCG
This sequence comes from Pyrinomonadaceae bacterium, assembly GCA_035296445.1. Taxonomy (GTDB): domain Bacteria; phylum Acidobacteriota; class Blastocatellia; order Pyrinomonadales; family Pyrinomonadaceae; genus JAIVJZ01. Next base: position 17,946 of record DATHAZ010000045.1, read on the forward strand.
TTGATCTGGATATTGAAAGCATCAACGCGCGCCTGCTCGCCGGGGTTGACCGTGTACGAGACGACCGCGCCCGTGCCAGCGGCGTCGAGCGAGCGCGTGAACGTCACGTCGGCGCGGAAAAAACCGCGGTCACGCAGGTAAACCTGAATGGCGTCGGCTCCCGAGCGCAGAGCCTGATCGGAGACGCGCGCGCCGGGGTCGAGCAGGTTGAGACGCGCGCGCAGTTCGTCGGCCGTGACGGGCGCGCCCGGCGCGACGCCCACGAGATCGAGACGCACGTCGGTGACGCGCACCTGCGGCCTGACGATGAAGCGCAAGACCACCGGCACGGCCTCGCCGCCCGTGCCCGCCGCCGCACGCGCCTCGGTCGCCTCGACGCGCGCGTTCTCCACGCGCCCCGATTCAAACAACGCCTGTAGAGACTCGCGCACGCGCACGGCCGAGAAAGGCGTGTTCGGCGCAACGGTCAACAGTTGGCGCAACTCGCCCTCGCCCGCCGCATTGCGCGCCGCGCCCTCATACACCACTTCGACAGACGCCACCGTGCGCCCCTCGAAACGGCTCAAATCGGACACGCTTTCGACGGCGGCGGGCGTAGCGCCGCTCACATGCCCGCAGCACGCGACGAGCAGAAGTAAGACGAGGATGAAAAAACGTTGAAGCACTAATTTGTCCGTTGTTCCTTGTCAGTTGTCAGTTGTCCGCAGTCAGTTGTTTTACTCTCACTTAATTTGAAACTTTCATCTTCAGCCCGCCGCTTACAAAGTCACGAACAACGGACAACTGACCACTGACAACGGTCAGGGTTAAAATCTCTTCCTGAATCGAATCTCGAAACTAAAATTGTCGTTCGCCGCGCGCAGCGTGTTGGTCGCGCCCTGCTCGTACTGCGCGATGAAGGAGAGCCGGTCGGAGACGCGGTATTCGAGCGCGAGCACCTGGTTCTGATCCGTCGTCACGTTGGTCGAATACGTGAGACTGAGGTTGCGGTTGATCTGCCGCCCGACGGTGAGCCGCGCCGTCGGCGACGCGCCGCCGCGACCGGCGATGAGCGGGTCGATCTCGAAGCGGTTGAGGCCGAACAATTTGTCCGTGGCCTTTTGCACCGGGTTGTTGATGAGCGTGTCGGTCAGCAAACTCGTCGCCGTGCCGAATCCGGTCTGCGCGAGCGTCGCGCCGCCTTCCTCGCTGCGGTTCAGGTCGCCGGTCGTGATGAGCGCGACCACGTCCGACTGCGGGAGCGCGGGGTCGCTTCTGACGACGGCGTTCGGCGAAGAGAGCGGCCCGGTCAGGCTCACGATCACGCGGTAGCCTTTGATCTCGGCTTCCGCCTGAATGCTCAGGATGGGATCGGCGTCGGCGCGCGCGGGCAGGTCTATGAAGGCGCGCGTCAACTCGTAGCGGTCGTTGCGGAAGTTGAGCGTGCCGCGCGAGACCGTGACGCGCCCGCCGATGATCGGCTCTTCGGCCGAGCCGCGCACCTGCAAGTTGACCGAGCCGACGATGTCCGCGAGGTTGTTGCGAACCACGAGCGCGTCGCGTCCTTCGACGCGCAGGTCGAGCCGTAGGTTCGCGCCGAAGCCGCCACCCTCGCCCCCGCCGCCCTCGCTGATCGTCGCCTCGCGGCGGCGGTTAATGAAGTCCGCGAGTTCGATGTCTTCGGTGTATTCGGCGCGGCGCAAATTGACGAGGCCGGAGAGCGAGAGCAACTGCGCCTGCGCCCTGCCTTGCAGGACGAGGTTGGCGTCGGCGGTCGCGCGAATGTCCTGCGGCAGCGGCACGGTGACGTTCTCGGCGCGCACGTTGAAACGGAAATCCGTGGGCGTGAAACCGACCAGCAAGCCGCCGCCCGTGACGTTGATGCGCCCGCCACCGAGCGTGCCCGTCAGCGAGTCTATCTGCGCGCGGTCGGCCGTGAAGCGCACGCTCCCGTTGATGTTCTGCACGGTCACGCGTTCGTCCGTCAGGAGCGTGGAGAAGGACGCGCCCGCCAGCGACGCCGTGCCCGTCAGGCGCGGGTCTTCAAACGTCCCGGCGACACGCACCTCCAGGTGCGATGTGCCCGCGAGGAAGATGTCGGGCGAGAAGCCGTTCAACACGCGCAGGTTGAGATCGCCGACGACGGTGAAATTCTGGCGACCGCCCGCGCCGAGCGCGGCCGAACCGCCGAAGACGACGTTCGTGCCCGGCCCCGTGAACTGCGTCTTGTCGAAGACGATCTCGTTCGGCGAAAACTGCACGATGAGCGGGTCGGCGGCGGCGAGTTGCACGTCCGCGATCTGCAAGACCAACTGCGAGAACTGCGCCGTGCCGCGCAAACCCGCGACGGAGAAAGCGCGTTCCCCTTCCGCGTTCTCGCCGAACAGTTCGCCCGACGCGCGCAGCGTGCCCGTGGCGCGCCCCGTCACGCGAACGTTCGAGTTCGGCAAGAGCGTGGCGAAGAGTTGCGTCAAATCCTGATTCGTCAGGGCGGTCTCCACGGTCGTGGTCAAGCCTTCGCTGGCGAGGTCAACCGTGGCGTTGACGACCTGCGGCTGGCCGAGGATGCCGGTCGTCAGTTGTAAATTGAACTTCTGATTCTCGGTGCGCCCGACGAGCGCGAGCGTGCCCGCGCTCTGCCCGTTGATCATCACGTCGCGCCCCTGCCCGTCAATCCGCACGTCGAAACTGCGCGGGTCGCTGAAATTCCCTCTGGCCGTCGCGGTGAAATCCGCCATGCCGGAAACCTGCGGCGACGCGCCGCCCGAGAGGCCGGCGAGCGCGCCGAGATTGACGCCCTTCCCTTCGGCCTGCAAATCGAACGCCTGCGTCCCGGTGTCAATCGTGCCTTTGGCCGTCAGGCGACCGGCGCGGAAACGCGCATCCAGATTTTCGAGCGTGACGGTCGTGCCGCTGAAAGTTGCGCGTGCGACGATCTCGTCGAAGGGTTCGCCGTTGATCTGGCCGGGGCCGGAACGCATGTCCGCGCTGCCGCTGAGGGCTGCGGGGATGCCGCGCACGCTGACGCGCCCGGAAGTGGGGCCGACCGTGGCGAGTTGCGAACTGAAACTAGACTGTTGGGATGACGGCAGCGCGGCCAGCAGGCTGCCGATGTTAATGCGTTCGAGCGTCGCTTCGAGCGTGCCGTTGTTCGAGTTGTCGAGCGGGTAGACGAGCGCGAACTGCGCGTTGCCGCCGTCCCGCTGCGTGAGCCGCCCGTCGGGCACGCGCACCTCCGTGGGCGTGGATTCGACGGAAGCGGTGAGCGTGCCGAGATCGCGGCCGTTGACGAGGAGCGTGGCGAGCGAGGCGCGGCCGGAGACGAGCGGAGCATCGAGCGCGCCGCGGATCGTGCCTTTGAAATCGAGTTGACCGGCGAGGCCGGCGCCGCTATTCGTCAAGCTCTCTTCAAGCGCGGGAATCAGGTTCGAGGCGACGAGCACGCGCTGTAGTTCCGCCGCGTCGGACGAGGCAAGGCTCACGTTCAAATTCGAGTCGCCTTTGAAAGAGAAGTCGCCGGTGGCCGTCAACTCGCTCGCGCCCGTGCGCAGGTTAGCGCGGTCGAGCCGGAACTGCCCGCGATTGGCGACGAGGGCGAGGTCGCCCGTCAGGGGCGTGCGCCCGTTGGCCTCGTTGCCCGTCTCGCCCGCGAACTGTGCGTTGAGCGTGCCGCTCGCGGCCTCGAAATTCGTCCCCGGCATCGAGAGATTGACAGTGCCGGTGGCCGCGCCCGAAATCGGCACGGCGCGCCCGGTCACGACCGCGAGCAGCCCGCCCACGTCCAGACCCTCGAAGGCGGCGTTGACGCGCGACGCGCCGCCTCGCGCAGTGCTGATCACGGCGTTGCCGCTCGCGCGGCCGTTCAGGGCTTCGGCGGTGAAATTGTCGAGTCGGATTTCGCTATTAGTCGCCACCACGCTGCTGCGCGCCGCGCCGAGCGCGATGTCGCCGAGCACGCCGCCGCCGAGACTCAAATCCGCGCTCGCGCGATAACGTCCCGAAGGTTCGAGCACGAACGTGGGTCGCGCCACACGCACACGCTCGGCGCGCCCCGCGTTCGCGCCGTTTCTGAATGCGACCGTGCCGACGTTGATGTCGCCCGAAGACCCCTCGACGCGCCCGTTGTCCTGGATGGAGAGACGCACGCCCGCGACGTTGATACTGCCGAGCGTCGCGCCCGCCGTCGTCGCGCCGCGCACGACGACGCTGCGCGCGAGAACGTTCGTCACGCCGTTCTGTCCCGTCGCGGTGATGCCGCTCGCCGTGACGCCGCCCACGCGCGTGCCGTTCGCCGTGAGCGTGCCCGCGTTGACGGTCGCCGCCGAGGCGTTGAACTCACGCCCATCCTCCGACGCGTTGAAGCGCACGTCCGAGGCTTGCGCCCCCGCCACGCTCACGTCGGGCGTTTTGATGTTGCCCGCCGAAACGCGCGGCAGGTTGCCGTTGATGCGGCCGTCGCGATATTCGGCGGCGGCGTCGCTCAGGATCAGATTGGCGATTGAGGTCGCGCCGGAGCGTGCGGCGGCGGCGCGCAGTTCGCCGAGGAAACGGAAGTCGCTGCCCGTGCCCATCACGCCGCCGCGAATCTGTATGAGATTCAGAGTGAAGTCGCCGGCCGTGAGCATCTCGGCGACGGCGCGCCCCTGCGCCTCGTAGTTCTCCACGCCCTGCGCCGTGCCGCGCGCGGTCGCGTTCAAACCCTTCAGTCGGATGTTTCCGGCGGCCAGCGCGTCTGATTGAATCTGGCCGTCAACCTGAAACTTGTCGCCCTCGCCCGTGAGCGTTCCCTCGAACTTGCCCGCGCCGCGCAAAGGGGTGGCCGTCTGCAAAGTGTTCGAGACCTGCGTGAGGTCAACCGTGGAGGCGACCTTCATTTGGTAGCGCAGGTTGCGCCAGTCATCCATCGTGCCTTCGAGGCGCGCTTCGGCGACGGGCGAGCGCAGGGTCAGTTCCTGAATCTCGGCGCGCGTCTGGTTGATGCGCGCGCGCGCTTCGATGTCAATTTTGTCTATGGGCTTGCCGTCGTAAGTGAAAGTGGAATCGGAGAGCGCGACCCAGACGCGATTCATGCGGCTCTCGGCGGGCGCGTTCGGGTCGTCCGGCTCGATGGTGGCGCGCAAATTTCGCGCCTCGCCCGCAATCTCGTGCCGCTCGTCGCCGTAGTGTATGACGCCGTTGCGGAGTTCGATGCGCGCGGTTGAATAAGAGAAGTTGATGCGCTGGTTTTCGGCGGGCGGCGGGAGCGTGATGTTGCGGAAGTTAGAACGCCCCTCCTCGTCGAACTTGACCCACGCTTCGAGTCCTTCGATCTGCAACGATTCGAGATTGATGTTGCGCCGCAGGTTGAGCGCGAACATGTCTTCGACGCGGATGGTGGCGAGGAGGCGTTCGACGCGGCCGAGTTTCTCGCCCGTCGTCTTATCGTAAAGATCAAGCCCCTGCATCTCGACCGTGCGCGGCCCGAACTTCGTGTGAAATTCCCTGATCTCGGCGCGTATGTTGTACTCGTCGAGCGTCGAGACGATCTGCCGCGCGATCAAATTATCTACGCGACCCGTGCGATAGAGGAGGAAGGCGAGGACGACGATGAGCACGACGAGCGCAACTATCGCGACGGCCGCAATCACGGCGTTGCGCCGGTTGACGTAGCGACGCCAGCGGCGACGCTCGGCGCGCGCGGCGGGTGTGGACGGCTCGCCGTCGCCCTCGCCGCCCGGCGCGGACGCGCCTTCGGTCGCAACGCCTTCCACGCCTTGCGGCGGGGGCGCGGCAGCCTCGTCTGTCTCAGGTGATGACCCGGTGGAACGTTCGTTCCTGTCGTCAACAGGCATAATGAAAGTTTCAGGTTTCAGGTTGCAAGTTTCAGGACTGAGGTTCTTTGTTTCTTAACTTGAAACCTGAAACCTGAAACCTGAAACTCTCGCTTTAAAGTTGAAGTGTGAACGCGGAACGATGAAATGGGCTGCTGGGAGTGGCCCGCCGGACGCTGTTCAAACCCTTTCCTTGATAACTGGCGCGTGAATCACTAAACAACGGAGTACTGAGCGCGGGCGACGAACAGGCTTTCGTTCATCGTCCCGCGTTCGACGTTTCTTTCGCCGGCGAACCGAGCGGTATGTGACCGACGACCTCCAGCTCGAAGCCTTCGAGCGCGGTCACTTTGGGCGGATGGTTCGTCAGGAGATTGATGCGTCGCAGACCCAACTCGTGCAGGATTTGCGCGCCGACGCCGTAGTCGCGATTTGCGCCGTAGCCGGTCTCGATGCTCGCCTCTTCAAAAGTAAGCCCGCGTTCGTGCATCAGGGCGTAGGTGCGTAGTTGGTGCATGAGGTCGAGGCCGTGCTGGTGCTGTTTCAAATAGAGCACGACGCCGCGCCCTTCGGCGGCGATCTTCTCAAGGGCCGTGTGCAACTGGAAATTCGTGTCGTCCATGAGCGAGCCGAACACGTCGCCCGTGATGTTCGCCGTGTGGACGCGCACCAGCACCGGCTCGTCCGTCCCGACTTCGCCCATCGCCATCGCGAGATGCACTTCCGAGTTCATCACGTTCTCGAAGGCGACGGCGCGGAAGCGTCCGTAGACGGTCTTGATCTCGGCCTCGGCCGCGCGGCGCACGAGCGTCTCCTTGCGCATGCGGTAGCGCACGAGGTCGGCCACGGAGATGATCTTCAAATCGTGCTCGCGCGCGAACTCGCGCAGTTCGGGCAGGCGCGCCATCGTCCCGTCGGCGTTCATGATCTCGCAGATGACGCCCGCCGGGTAAAGTCCCGCGATGCGCGCCAGGTCAACGCTCGCCTCGGTCTGGCCGGGGCGCACGAGCACGCCGCCCTTTCGCGCGCGCAGCGGAAAGATGTGGCCGGGGCGCGCGAGGTCTGACGGCCGGGTCTTCGGGTCTACGGCGGTCAGGATGGTGGTCGCGCGGTCGGCGGCGGAGATGCCGGTGGTCACGCCTCTGCGCGCCTCGATTGAGACGGTGAAGGCCGTGCCGAGGAAAGAGGTGTTGTCGGCGACCTGCATCGTGAGGTGCAGTTCGTCGCAGCGTTCCTCGGTCAGGGGCATGCAGATAAGGCCGCGCGCGTGCGTCGCCATGAAGTTGATGATCTCGGGCGTCACACATTCGGCGGCGCAAACGAGGTCGCCCTCGTTCTCTCGATCCTCGTCGTCCACGATGATGACCATGCGGCCATCGCGGATGTCGGCGGCGGCTTCTTCAATGGAGGAAAAAGGCATCGTAGTTCTATTCGGCAACTGAATTATCGGGGGGAGCGTTGTACCGTCGTTTATGTTACCCGAAAGCCGTCATTTTTGCGACTCGCAATTCTATTGCAAGCCTCATGCCCACGGGAATCTTTGTAAAGGGAGAGAGGACGGCCGCCGGCGCACCGACGAGACCGCGTCACTTGATAGAAATTTCCGGCAGCTCTGCGGCACGGCGACCCGTAGTTAAACGGGGCATAGACGCCTCGCGTTACTTGTAACCGAGGTCGGCCAGTTTCTCTACGGTCAGCCCCGGCGTTTGCGTCGCCCCGTCTTGCCGCGCGCCGACCGAGAGGATGCGCTCGACATACTTGGCGATGATGTCGGCCTCAAGGTTCACGGCGTCGCCCGTGCGCAAATGCGAGAGGTTCGTCACCGCCCAGGTCTTCGGGATGACGGCGATCTCGAAATAGTCGTCTGCGAGCGCGGCCACCGTCAGGCTGATGCCCTCGACCGTGATTGACCCTTTGAAGACCAGATAGCGCGCGAGTTCCGTTGGATAACCGATCCGCACCGTCCACGAGCCGCCGTGCTCCTCGGCCGAGAGAAAACGCCCGCGCCCGTCAACGTGCCCCTGCACGATGTGGCCGCCGAGGCGCGTTTCGGGCGTCACGGCGCGTTCGAGGTTGACGGGCGATCCGGCGCGCAAACTCCCCAGCGTCGAACGCTGCAAAGTCTCGCGCGACCCGTCGGCCGCGAAACTGTCGCGCCCCACTTCGAGCGCGGTCAGGCACACGCCGTTGACCGAGATGGAATCGCCCTCGCGCGTCCCTTCCGTCACCGTGCGCGCCTCGACCGTCATGCGCACGCCCTCGCCGCGCCGCTCCAGAGCGCGCACGCGCCCCAACTCTTCGATGATGCCTGTGAACATAAATGTGTTTATGTGATGCCCGCGCGCCGCTCGCGGACGACTTCGAGCATGCGCGCGAAGACCTCCTCGACGGAGAGTTCGGTGGTGTCTATGACGATGGCGTCTTCGGCGATGCGCAAAGGGGAGTCGGCGCGCGTCGAGTCGCGTTCGTCGCGCGTGTTGATATCGGCGAGGGTTTCCTGAAAAGTGAGGTCGGGTTCTTTGGCGTGGTCTTCGTCGAAACGCCGCTTGGCGCGTTCTTCGGGGACGGCGGTGAGGAAGAATTTCACGTCGGCCGAGGGGAAGACGACCGTGCCGATGTCGCGCCCGTCGAGCACGACGCCGCCGCCGCGCGCGCCCATCTCGCGCTGGCGGCGCACGAGGTCGCGACGCACCGCCGGGATGGCGGAGATGACGGAAGCGAGGCGCGTGATCTGCTCCGTGCGAATCTCCGCGGACACGTCGCGCCCTTCGAGCATGACGCGCAAAGAATCCGGGTCGCCCGCGAGTTCGATGCGCGCGAGCGCGGCGACGCGCGCCACTTCGTCCGCGTCCGTCGCGCTCACGCCCGCCCCGACGACGGCCAGAGCGGCGGCGCGGTACATCGCGCCCGTGTCCACGTAGAGCAGACCGAGTTCGCGCGCGAGCCTGCGCCCGAGCGTTGACTTGCCCGCGCCCGAAGGGCCGTCAATGGCGATGATCAAAGGTGTCATAAAGAAGCAGTCAGTTGTCAGTTGTCAGTTGTCAGTTGTTCTTCGTCCGTTGTCGGTTATTCAATTCAATCTTCAGCGACGCACTCATCAGCCACATGCAACTGACAACGGACTACTGACTATTCTTCGAGCAGCACGTCGCGCAGGGCATAGACTGCCGCGTCTATGTCGGCCGCAGACACGTCGTAGTGCGTGACCATGCGGATGGACGAGCCGAAGCCGGAGGCGAGGACGCCGCGAGCGTGCAGGCGCGCGCAGATCGCATCGGCCGCCAGCCCGGTGCCCTCGATGTCGAAGATGACGATGTTGGTGACGACGCGTTCCGGGTCAATCCGCACGCCCGGCAGTTCGGCGACGCCTTCGGCCAGACGACGCGCGTTCGCGTGATCCTTGTGTAAGAGTTGCGGCGACTCTTCGAGCGCGACGAGTCCGGCGGCGGCGATGACGCCCGCCTGTCGCATCCCGCCGCCGAGTAGTTTGCGCCACGCGCGCGCCTCGCCGATGAACGCGCGGCTGCCGAGCAACATCGAGCCGACGGGCGCGCCGAGTCCCTTCGACAGGCAGAACATCACCGAATCGCAGGGCGCGGCGAGCGCGGCCACCGTCTCAGAGAGCGCGACGGCGGCATTGAAGATGCGCGCGCCGTCGAGGTGGACGGGGATGTCGAGCGCGTGCGCGCCCGCGCAAATCTCCACGGTGCGCTCTCTGGTGAGGAGCGTGCCGCCCGCGAGGTTGTGCGAGTTCTCCAGGGCGACGAGTCCGGTGGGCGCGACGTAGTAGGGGGCGTCGTTGGCGTGGATGGCAGCGCGTATGTCTTCCCAACGGAGGATGCCGCTCGCGTCCGCGCTCTTGACGGGGCGCGCGAGCGTGCCGGCGACGGCCGCCATCGCCGCCATCTCGTAGTTGTAGATGTGGCCGCGCTCCTCTATGACGACTTCCGTGCCCGGCCGCGTGTGCAACTTGACGGCGATCTGGTTGCCCATCGAACCCGTCGGCACGAAGAGCGCGGCCTCTTTGTCGAACATCTCGGCCGCGCGTTCCTGCAAGCGATTGACTGTCGGGTCTTCGCCATACACGTCGTCGCCCACTTCGGCCTCGCTCATCGCACGCCGCATCGCGGGCGTCGGTTTCGTCACGGTGTCGCTGCGTAGATCGATCATAAAGAATTTATCAGTCGTTCTCTTAAACCGCTGCCGTCCTCGTTCTCGTCATCATTCTCTAGGGGAGGGGCTTCGCGCCCGCCTCTTCCCACATGCGATAGCCTTCGAGTTCCGCTTCGGTCACGGGCGCGCGGGCGATGAGCACCGGCCGATCTTGCGCGACGGCTTCGCGCGACAGAGGCAGGTGCATGATCCCGACATCCTCATCCCCGTCATAAATGCTGTTGAAGGACAGAGAGGACAGATCGGCCGTCGTGGGAGGCGCGGAAAATTTATTCGCGTAGACGGCGATGTGGGCGGCCTCATCATCCAGCACCAGTATTTTGATGACCCGGAAAGAGCCTTCGCCGTCCTCCACCGAATAAAGCCCGCCGGCGACGAGTTCCGATTTACTCATCGCCTCCTGTCTGCCCGTCGCTTCCTCTCGATGCGCCGCGCAGCCTGAAGTTAAAACCGCCGCGACGATGACCGGCAGCAACGGGAGACTCACGCATCTCGCCATTATTTTCATTCGTGTTTCGGACATCCTTTCAGACGAAGGCGGCGAAGACTTCATTCGAGAGCAAGACGCCGGAGCGCGTGAGGCGCAGCAGGTCGCCGTCGAGTTCGACGAGGTCGGCCTCGCGGAAGCGCGAGAGGTCGGCGGCGTATTCGCTCCGCACGTCCGTCCCGAATTGGGCGCGGTGCGCTTCGAGGTCAACGCCCCGCAACAGGCGCAGGCCGAGAAAGAGGGCTTCCGCGCCCGCGTCGCGCGCGCTCAGTTCACTGGTTTCGACGACGGCCGAGCCGCCCTCTTCGACGAGTTCGACGTAGCGCGCGGCGTCGCGCTCGTTCGACCAGCGCAGGCGTGCGCCGTCGTAGGAATGCGCCGACGAGCCAAAGCCGTAGTAGGGCGCGTTCGTCCAGTATTTCAAGTTGTGGCGCGCCTCCCGGCCGGGCAGGCAGAAGTTGGAAATCTCGTAGTGCTCGTAACCGTCGGCGCGCGTGCGTTCGACGAGCAGTTGATACATCTCGGCGGCCACGTCCGGGTCGGGCTGCGGCCAGCGTCCCTGTCGGAGTTGCACGGCGAGGGGCGTGCCTTCGTGGACTTCGAGCAGGTAGAGCGAGAGGTGCGCGGGGCGCAGGGCGAGCGCCTCGTCCATGTTTCGCGCCCACTGCGAGAGCGTCTGGCCGGGCAGCCCCGCGATGAGATCGAAACTCACGTTGTCGAACCCGGCCTCGCCGAGGACTGAGAGCGTGCGCCGCGCGTCGTCGGCGGTGTGCGTGCGCCCGAGCCTGCGCAGTTGCTCGTCGTCGAAGGTTTGCAGCCCGAAACTCGCGCGATTGATGCCGCACGCGCGAAATTCTTCGGCCAACTCCAACGTCACCGTGCCGGGGTTCATCTCCAGAGTCACTTCCGCACCGTCGGCGACGCGGAAACGCTCGCCTACCGCGTCGAGGATGCGCTCGATCTGCGCGGGTGAGAGCAGCGAGGGCGTGCCGCCGCCGAAGTAGATCGTGTCAATGTCGGAAACTATATCCGCGCGCGAGGCGTTTGCGCGAACGTCGCCCGTCGCCGCGTCGCGCGAGACGGGCGGGGCGGGCGCAAAGTTGAAAGTTGAAATCTCCGTCACCAGCGCGGAGACGTAGCGTTCCGCGAGTTGGCCTTCGTATGCGCTGGTGGCGAAGTCGCAATATGAACAACGCGAACGACAGAAGGGTATATGAATGTAAATTCCGGCGCGCTTCATTGGAAGGGAAAATTATAGCACGCGCTATTAAGGGATGAAGGCGGAAGGATGATGAATGAATAATTTAAGAATTGAATCATTGATCCATTTCTTCATTGAATCAATGAACCGATGATTCAATGAATCAATTCTTCTTCATCCCTCATCCCTTAATTTATGCGCCGCACGCTGCCGTCGCGGCTGATATGCCCGCCGGAGGCGCGCGCCGCGACGCGTTCGGCCTCCGCGAAGGCGCGCAGGAAATTCTCGCCGAGCACCTTGCGCACGTCGCGCTCGCTGTAGCCGCGCCGCAGCAGTTCATAGGTGAGATTCGGCAGTTGCGCGATGTCTTTCATGCCTTCGGGCAGGTAGGGCACGCCGTCGAAGTCCGAGCCGATGCCGACGTGATCGATCCCGGCGACGCGCGCAACGTGGTCGAAATGATCCACGAGGACGGAGAGGGGCGTCGGCGGCAGCGGGTTCGCTTCATTGAGTTTCGTCAACTCTTCTTCGAGCCGCTTCGGATCGTTTTTGTATCTCTCGTTCAGCGCGTCGCGCTGCGGCTTGAGACGCACGTTGCGCGCCTCGCTCGCCTCAATCGCTTTCTGGTCAATGAAGACGGGGTAGAAGTTGATCATGACGACGCCGCCGTTTTTGGCGATGCGGCGCAGCAGGTCGTCCGGGATGTTGCGCGGGCGGGAGGCCAGGGCGCGCGCCGAAGAGTGTGAGGCGATGACGGGCGCGGTCGAGATGTCGAGCACGTCGGACATGGTCTTGTCCGAGACGTGAGAGATGTCAATGAGCATGCCGATGCGGTTCATCTCGCGCACGACCTCTTTGCCGAAATCCGACAGGCCGTTGTGCTTCGCCGTATCGCAGCAGGCGTCGGCCCAATCGTTCGTGTTGTTGTGCGTCAGGGTCATGTAGCGGACGCCGAGGCGGTAGAAATCGCGCAGCGCCATCAACGAATTCTCAATGGCGTGGCCGCCCTCGATGCCCATCAACGCGGCGATCTTCTTCTGCTTCTTCGCGCGCCGGATGTCCGCGACGCTGTAGGACATCGCAAGGTCGTTCGGGTATTTTTCCGCCGCGCGATAAACCATGTCTATTAAATCCATGGCGCGCCGCGCCGACCCGCCTTTGGTCGCGTAGCTGCGATCCACGTAGACGGAAAAGAACTCGGCCGAAAGCCCGCCCTGCTTCATGCGCGCGAGGTCTGTGTGATACTTACCGACGGAAGATTGGCCGAGGTCGTAGTTCTCGTCGAGCATGATCGAGAGGATGTCGTTGTGCGAGTCCACGACGATTGCGGAGCGTTGCAGTTTAAGCGTCTTCTGCCACAGGCGTTCGTCGCGCCCGTTAATAGTTGGCGGCGCGGCGTTCGTGGCGCGCAGGGTGTCCGTGACGGGCACGGTCTTCGACGTTTCCTTGCTTTGCGTGAGCGCGGGGGCGGCCGAGGCGACGAGTAAAAGTGAAGTCAACGCGGCGCGCAGGAAAGTTTTCGTCTGGTTCATGGTGTGTCGGCTTCAGGTCACTTCGGAGATAAACAGGATGGAGCGTACTTTACCGGAGAGACTTGCGGCAGACAAGTCACACTTTGACGGAAGTCGCCACCCGCCGACGAGCGCGAGGTCGGCGTGCGCGTCTCAGAGTCATTGTCGCGTCGAGCGATTTTGTGATACACAAGGACACTCTCCAGCACGCAATTTTAGTTTTGCGGCGCGCGCGCCCGAGCCGCCGACTTTTCCGACAGGAGATACGAGCCAGAGTTTATGTCTTCCTCGACGACGAACATCGAATCGGTGCTGCACGAGGAGCGCGTCTTCCCGCCCGCCGAGAGTTTTTCCGAGGCCGCGC
>DATHAZ010000046.1:0-13761 GCA_035296445.1 Pyrinomonadaceae bacterium
GGCCGCCGCGGCCTCGGCCACGACGGGCGCGTCGCACGCGACCTCGCCCTTCGGCTCCGCGCCCTTCACGGCCGAGAGCACCTGCGAGTCGCGGCTCCCGTCGCGGTAGTAGCTCACGGCCTTGCAGCCCAGCTCGCGCCCGAGGCGATAGAGCTTGTCCACGCTCTCGATGGTGTCCTCGCGCGAGCCGTTGCAGGTCTTCGACACGCCGTTGTCCACGTGACGCTGCGCGGCCGCCAGCACGTAGATGTGCTGCTCGGCGCCGATGGACATGGCGTGGACGAAGTAGTCGGGCAGCTCCGCCTCGTGCGCGCAGACGTGCTCGGCCGCGCGGTCGATGGACTCCTGGTCGGTCTGGTCGACCGTCATCCCGAGCGCCTCGGCCGCGAGCGTGTGCACGTACGTGCGCTTGCCGAGCGTGTCCTGCCGGACGTAGGCCCAGGAGAAGTTCGGCTCGATGCCCGAAGAAGTTTCGGCGACAAGCGAGATCGTGCCGGTCGGCGCAATCGTGGTCGTTTCGTAATTGCGCGGCGTCAGCATGCCGGCGGGCACGCCGATCTCTTCGCTGAGGAACTTGTCGTAAGTCTCTTTGTTCGGTTCATACTCCGCAAACACGCCGCGCTCCGCACCGAGACGGCACGATTCCATCCACGCCTCGCGCCTCACGAAACTCATCAACTCGTCCATGAAGTCAATTGATTCGGGCGCTCCGTAGGAGATTTCAAGTTGCAGGCAGAGGTCTGCGAAGCCCATCACGCCGAGGCCGACGGGGCGCGTGCGCTTCACCACGTCGTCTATTTCGGGGAGCGGCCACGCGCACACGTCAATCACGTTGTCGAGAAAGCGCGTGCTCCAGCGAATCGTCTCGCCGAGGGCTTCCCAGTCAACGCGCTCCGCGGGGTCGTAAAATTTCGCCACGTCAACCGAGCCGAGGTTGCACGAGTTGTTGAAGTGCAGGGCTTGCTCCGCGCAGGGGTTCGTCGCGTAGATCGGGCCCATGCTTTTGATCATGTGGTTGTGGCGATTCACTTCATCAATGAAGATGACGCCCGGCTCGGCGTAGCGATGCGCCGAGGCGACGATGCGATTCCAGATGTCGGGCGCATAGACCATGCCGGGGCGCGGCGGCTCTTCGGGCGTCGTGTCCGAGAGGTCTGTGGCCGTGAACGCGGCCTTGTCGCGGAAGGTGACGGTTGAACCGTCCGGGCGGCGGTAGACGGCGTAGTCGCCGCTTGCCACCGGGTCGAAGATCGGCTCAGTCCACGCCTCGCCGTCGAAGCTGAGTTGATACCATTCCTTCCGCTCCACCGCCTCGAAGAAGCGATCCGTGACGGTGACGGAGATATTGAAGTTGGTCAGGCTGGTCTGATCGTTCTTCGCGTGGATGAAGCGCAGGAGGTCTGGATGATCCACGCGCATGATGCCCATGTTCGCGCCCCGGCGCACACCGCCCTGCTTCACCGTGTCGGTCGTCGTGTTGAAGATGTTCATGAACGAGACCGGCCCCGAGGCGACGCCGTGCGTCGAGCGCACCATCGCGCCGACGGGACGCAGCTTCTCGAACGTGAAACCCGTGCCGCCGCCCGTCTGGTGAATAATGGCGGCGTCGGTGGCGGTCTTCATAATACCCGGGATAGAGTCGGGCACGTCGAGGACGAAGCAGGCGGCGAGTTGACCGTTGGGCTTCCCGGCGTTGACGAGACAGGGCGTGTTAGGGACGAACTCGCGCCGCAGCATGATCTCGGACATGTGGCTGTAGAATTCGTCGCGCTTCTCCGAATCGGTCTCCGCCAGGCTTACGTGGCCGACGACGCGGCGCACCACGTCCGGCCATTCTTCAATCGGATTCCCTTTCGCGTCCTTCAGCGAATAGCGTTTGCTGATCACTTTGCGGGCGTTGAGGCCGAGTTCATGGCTCTGCTTTGACGCGCGGCGGGCGGCGGTGGGAATCGGATTACCCCGGGGAGCGTTCGGCTCGACAACTGTGCTCATCTTCAAATTCGCCTTTCCCGCGCTGCATTTTTGGGCGCGCGAGTCCTTTGTTTGTGCTCTGTCAATCCGGCGCGGGCAGCACGAACTCGCGCGCCGTGGGCAAAATGTGTGATTCGGAAACTGCGGATGGCTTGAACGTTAAGCGATAGATTTCCATGCCGAACGCGCTCCGGGAGTCGCCGCGTGTCGGCCTTCGACATGCTCGTCATCAAGCGGAGCGGAGTATACATAGCTCGCCGGGGGCTGTCAATACCTAGCCCCAACATATTGTATCAACTTTTCTTTTCAGCGGAATATGGTGGGGAATCTAAGAGTTTACCTTAACCCAACTTGAGGCCGCTTTAAAGCATCAAAACAGTTCCTTTCACCCCGTTTTGAGCGGGCGTCGCTAAGGTTTCGGGGCGGATCAAAACTTTTCACCCCGGAGCAAATTTTTATCGAGCGCAAGCGGCGGACAGAGATTGTTTTGGCTCTCGGCGGGGTGAAGAAAATAATCGCAAGGGAACGAACATTGAGCGACGAACAGAACATGAACACGGATGCCCTCGTGCGCGCGACGGCCGCCGATGGCGGCGTGCGCTGCATGGCGGCGGTGACGACGAACCTCGTAGGAGAAGCGTTTGCGCGCCACCAGACTTCGCCCACAGTGGCCGCCGCGCTCGGCCGCACGTTGACGGGCACGCTGCTGCTCGGCGCAGGACTCAAGGAACTGGATCGGCTGACGGTGCAGATCGTTTGCGACGGGCCGGTCGGAGGCATCACGGCGGAGGCGAACGCGCGCGGGCAGGTGCGCGGTTATGCGCGCAACCCGGCGGCGAATCCCGACTTGAACGGGAACGGCAAGTTCGACGTGAGTTCCGTTGTCGGCAACGGGATGTTTTACGTCACGCACGAGTCGGGTTACGAGATCGGGCTGTACACAGACCCGTACCGCGGCTCTGTTCCCATCGTGTCGGGCGAGATCGGCGAGGACTTCGCTTACTACCTCGCCAAGTCGGAACAGATTCCCTCGGCGGTGACGCTCGGCGTCTACGTGCGCGCGCGGGCGACGGGCGAAGCGTTTGTCGAGGCGGCGGGCGGCTTGATGATACAGGTGATGCCGGGGGCGGATGAGAGGATCATCGAAGGCGTCGAAGACGCCATCAGGCGCGGCCCGCACACCACGACGTTAATCCGGGAGGGCGCGCGCCCCATTGACATGCTGCGCGCCGCACTCGGCGATCTTCCCTTCGAGGTGTTGGAGGAGAAGCCCGTCAGTTTCGCCTGTACGTGTTCGCACGAGCGCGCCGTCTCGCTGATCTCCTCGATTGATCGCGTCGAGTTGGAGACGATCCTGCGCGAGGACAGAGGCGCGGCGATGACTTGCCACTTCTGTAACGAGACCTACCGGCTGGACGAAGCCGCGCTGGAAGATATTCTGGCGGTGAGGCGTTAACAGTAAGCAGTGAGCGGTGAGCAGCAGCAAGCAGTTGAGAGAACAAGCGAAAGGCGGCCGAAGAAAAACATCTTCGGCCGCCTTTTCCGCTCAGCGTTCGCCGCTCACTGTTTCGAGACGAGCATGTCGTAGTTCCCCGCCTGCCGGTTGTGGTCGTCGAGCGTGCCGAGCACGTCCGAGGTCTCTTCGAGCATCTGCTTGGTCATGGCGATGGAGTCGCTGAGTTGCTCGAAATCGAGCGCGGAGACGCGTTCGGGCGTCGGCAGCGTCACGACCTGATCGTTGACGAGACCGAAGAAGTTTTCGATGGACTGCAACTGGCCTTCGACCAATTTCACGGAGCGTTCGAGATCACCGAAGGCGGCGAGGCGACGCTTCAAAATCTCGACGTTGGCCTGCTGAATGCGCCGGGCGCGTTCGTCGGGCGCGCTCTCGACAGAGCGTTCGGCCTGCGTCAGTTGGTTTTGCACGGCCTGCCGGTTGATGGAGCGCAGGTGATTCTTGCGGCGGCGGTAAACGTCCAGCAGGTCTACGAAATCTTCCCAGCGTTGTTCGAGGCTGCGGATGTTCATCGGCACTTCCTTCGCGCCGGTGAACTTCATGTAGTTGTCGAAAATCTGCTTTTTCAGCCACTTCAAATAGTTTACGGCTTCGCGCTCGCGCGGGTCGAAGGTATCAATCAACTTCTCGCGCTGGCGTTGACGCTGTGCGTAGAGTTGATTTTTGGTGCGCGTGTCCACGAGGCGTCGGTAGAGCGCGTTGGCCGGCACGGTCGCGAGGTACAGCCCCTCGGCGACGAGCGCCGCGCCGAGCGGAATGATCGAGCCGGTGTAGGCCGCGGCCACGGCGAATCCTGCCATGCCCCAAAAATTGACGGGCTCCTTAACCGCTTCCTTCAAGTATTGGAGGTCTACCTTTTTGATGTCCGCCATAACGAATGACTGCCGTAAAATTTTAACGCCGACCTTTCGCCCGATCCGGGCGCGGCGACTCCGAAGAATTTACCCGACCGCACGATTCAACCATCCGACCGTTACGACGCGCGTCCCTGATCCTCGCTCGCCGCCGGGAGCGCGCCCTGCTGCTTGGTCGTCGAACTCGGCAGCAAACCCATGCTCTGTTTGTACGCGAGCAGCTTGTCCTGCAACTGCATGTCCAACGCCTCGCGTTCGATGTCCTGCATCTGCGAATCAACGGATGCTGCGCCGAGTTGCATCTTGGCTTCGGCGGTGGCCGAGCGGCGATCAATTTTCTCACGCATCTCGCTGAAGGTCGAAGCGTCGTCGCCGAGTTGGAACGTCTCCATGGTCTGCGCGAGTTGCTCCTGCAACTTCGCCTGCTTCGACTGGTTGATCAACTGCATCGCCTCGGCCGTGCGCTGCTGCATTTGCAGCATGTAATTGTCGCGCGCCTTGAGCGCCTGCTTGGATGCCATCTCGGCATGCTGAAGTTGCTGGCCGGTTTTGTTGAGGTCGAGTTGGGCTTGCTGGAGTTGGCCGATGTAAGCGGTGGCGATGTCGTCGCGCCCCAGCTTGATGGATGCTTTGATCTTCGAGTCGAGGTCTAAGACCTGCCCTTCGAGCCGCTCTTTGCTCTTGGCGAGCAGGCGCTCGGTCGCCATCACCTGCGCGACGGAGTTGTTGAGTTCGGGCACGCGGTCGCGCATCTCGCGGATGGTTTGATTAAGAATCATCTCGGGGTCTTCCGTCTTCTCGATCAGACCGCCGAACAACGCGCGCAAAGTACGCTTTAACCTGCTCCACGATGACATCTCTTCTGCTCCTCCGGCAAATCACCCGGCGCACCGCATTCGACCCTCGCGATGCTGCCAAACTTTCCGCGCCCGAATTTCTCGCGCCCCCGGAATAGTACGTAAGCGCGCCTCAAGCGGTTCATTTTCGGCGACGATACGCTCTTCGAGCCGAGTATAGCAGGAGTCGCGGTTGGCAGACTAGAGCGGGCAGAAAGTAAGCGGTGCGCGGCGTGCGGCAAGCGGGAAAGAGGTCGAAGGACAACAGTCTGCTTCGTTTCGACTGCTCGCTGCTCACCGCTTACTGCTTATTAAACTTACCGATGTCGCGGCGATATTGGATGCCGTCCCAGCGGATACGGCCGGCGGCTTCGTAGCAATGTGCGAGCGCGAGGTCGAGCGTAGGGGCGCGCGCCGTGACGCCGAGGACGCGCCCGCCCGCCGTGTGCCATGAGCCGTCGGCAGCGCGTTTCGTTCCGGCGTGGAAAATTTGGACGGGAGAAGACGGGTGCGCGCCGTCCACCCCTTCGATGCGCGCGCCCGTCTCGGGTCGCTCCGGGTAGCCGCGCGCGGCGAGGACGACACAGGCCGAAGCGTCGTCAGACCACTCGACCCGTGCGCCCCGCAGATTCCCGTGCGCGACGGCCTCGAAGATTTCGCCGAGGTCGCTTTCGAGTCGCACGAGGATGGCCTGCGCTTCCGGGTCGCCGAAACGCACGTTGTACTCAAGGACGCGCGCGCCGTCGGGCGTCAGCATCAGCCCGACGAAGATGACGCCGCGAAACTCCAGACCATCGGCGCGCAGACCGGCGAGCGTCGGCTCGACGATCTCGCGGACGGCACTTTTCAGCGCGTCGGCGTCGAGCACTTCGGGTGAAGTGATCGCGCCCATGCCGCCGGTGTTCGGGCCGGTGTCGCCCTCGCCGATGCGTTTGTGATCGCGCGCGGGCGGCATCAGGGCGTAATCGGTGCCGTCCGTCCAAAACAGGAGGGAGGCTTCGGGGCCGGTCAGCGCTTCTTCGATGACGATGCGGCGCGCCGCGTCGCTCCCGAGGCGACCACCCTCCATCAATTCGGCGACTTCCCGCAAAGCCTCCGTGCGCGTGGCGGCCACGATCACGCCTTTGCCCCCTGCGAGTCCGTCGGCTTTGACGACGACGGGTGAATCCGCCGCGCCGAACTCGCCGCCGAGCAGAATCTCGCGCGCCTCGCGCGCGCTCGCGGCCACGCGGAAACGCGCCGTCGGAATTTTGTGTCGCGCCATAAACTCTTTCGCGAACGCCTTGCTCGATTCCAGTTGCGCGGCTTCGGCGCGCGGGCCTGCGACGGCGAGTCCGCGGCGTTCGAACTCGTCGGCCAGTCCGGCGGCGAGCGGGGCTTCGCCGCCGACAATCGTGAGCGCGATTCGCTCCGTCTCGGCGAACGAGGCGAGTGCGGCAACGTCGGTCGCCGATGTAGGGACAGCGCGCGCAATCTCGGCTATGCGGTCGCTGCCGGGCGCACAATAGAGTTCGATGCGGCGTCGGGAGGTTCTTTTGAGCGTGTGGCAGAGCGCGTGTTCGCGCCCGCCCGATCCGATGACGAGAATCTTCATGGCCGGAAAATCAACCTCGGATTTCGAGAATGAATTGACACTTGAGCGCGCGGATGCTGGCACGGCGCGTGAGCGCTGTCAAGATAACCCGCGACAGTTGTGCGCCCAGCGTACCGAGAAGCCTTGACACAATTTTGTGATAGTTATACTTTGCTTAGTAATCAGATCTGTGACGGGCGGCTCTACCTTGGTTATAACGGACGGCTCGCGCGATCTCAACAACGCATAGATTAAGTAAGAGTCTTTAACGCGAGACTCCGAACTGAACAAACTCATCTTCCTTCGAGCGACTTCTCTCACCGAACGTTCGACTCCGGGGAGCACATCCGTGGGGGGTAGTAACATGTCACAAGCACCGGCAACCGGCCAGGCAAATGGCGAATGGGCGCACGCCGAAACCGAATTCCAGGATCGCAATATCCTTTGCGTTGACTGTAACGAAGACTTCATCTGGACGGGCGGCGAGCAGGTTTTCTTTCACGACAAGGGATTGAAGAACGAACCGAAACGCTGCAAGCCCTGCAAGCAGGCGAAGAACGAGCGTTTGGCGGCCATCGCCGCAGCGCAGGCTTCGGGCGTCCGGCAGCGCATCGAAGTTTCCGTCAACTGCGCACAGTGCGGTCAACAAACGACCGTTCCTTTTTATCCCTCGCAGGGTCGCCCCGTCTTCTGCCGCTCCTGCTTTCTCGCAGGCCGCACCGCGGAGACGCAAGACGGGTAACAACCCCCGGCTCTGTCAGTTTCACTTCCCGACACACTGATCGCACGCCACACGTTTGCCGCCACGCAGGAGCGTTAGCGGCCTCTTCGAAATTTGTCCGGCGCAAACGTCGTAGAGCGGGGGAGGACGAGTCGTTAGGGCGTCTCGTCCTCCCCCGCTTTCAACTCCCTGCCTCTTCGGTTTACCGGATCGTGCGGTCAAGCCCGCGCGCCGGAGCGAATTCCACACGACTTGCTCTCACCCGCCCACATGCACGACCGGACGCTTCTCCGGGTCTTCTTCCGCCTGCCGCAAAACTTCGTGTGTGACGGGCGCGGTGTCGCCCTCGCCGAACGCCACGTACTTGAACAGGTAGGCGAGCGGATTCCCTTCGCTCCAGCCGAAATAGACGTGCGGCACTTTCCCCGTCGCGTCGCGCACGTGCAGCAGCAAGGCCGCGATGGCGTTCGGCACGGCCGGGCTTTCCGCGCGCAGCACGTGATAGCCTTCCACATCCGCGCCCGTCACTTTCAGCACGCCCGCGAACTCCGAAGCGTCGCCCGGCTTGACCTCGAAGAAGATCACCGGGTCGCGCGTCGGGATGTGGTTATCGGCTCGCTTCTCGCGCTCCTTGAATTCGTACTCGCTCACGTCGCCGCGGTCGCAGCGGTTCGTCACGATGCGTATCTCGCCGCGGCGGTTGGCCTCTTCGATAAAGGCGCGCGCCTTGTCGTCCAGTTCCACGCGCTCCACGCGCAACTCGGTCGTGCGCGAGACGCGGGAGATGAGCGAGACGATGATGATGAAGCCGATAAAGAATGAGGCGATCTTGAGTCCTTCCGGCTGCTCGATGATGTTGATGACCGTGGTGTAGACGAAGACGAGCGCGATCAGCAGGAACGCCCAACGCCACCTGCTCCCCTCGCGCCAGACGGAGAGCGCGACGGCAATCGCCGCCGAACTCATCAAGGCCAGCACGCCCGTCGCGTAAGCCCCGCCCTGCGCCTCTACGTTCGCCTTGAAGAGCACCGTCACGGCGAAGCAGATGAGCGTGAAGACGAGGACGAGCGGGCGCGTCGCCTTCGCCCAGTCGGGAGCCATGCCGTAGCGCGGCAGGTAGCGCGGCACGATGTTCAGCAGTCCGGCCAGCGCGGACGATCCGGCGAACCAGAGTATGAGGATCGTGCTCACGTCGTAGACGGTGCCGAAGATGTCGCCGAGGAACGTGTGCGCGAGATACGCCAGAGCGCGCCCGCTCGCCTCACCGGCCGGCTGCGTGGGCGTCTCCGGGCGGAACGCGTCGGCGGGGATGAGCATCGTGACGACGATGCTGCTGGCGATGAGCAGCACGCTCATGATGAGCGCGGCGGCCTTCAGGAGCTTCCGCGTGTTGTTGATGCGCCCCATCGGTTTCTGCTTGGTGTCGCCGGGTTCGCCTTCGACCAGGGGCATCACGACCACGCCGGTCTCGAAGCCGGAGAGGCCGAGCGCGAGTTTCGGGAAGACGAAGAGCGAGGCGGCGATCATCGCCAGAGGATTGCCGTAGCCGGTAAACAGCGCGTTTTTCCAGTTGACCAGAAGGTGCGGCTGCGTCGCCAGTTGATAAAATCCGACGCTCAGCACGATCACGTTGAGCAGGATATAGACGACGACGATCACGACGGCGATACCGATGGCCTCTTTGAACCCTTTGAGGAACACCGCGCCGAGTGCGGCGATCATGAAGAGCGTGACGGCGACCTGATGGTGATGAAAAAATTGCGGCGCGAAAGGGTTATCTATGACGTGGACGGCGGCGTCGGCCGCGGAGAGCGTGATGGTGATGATGAAACTCGTGGCCGCGAAGCCGAGCAGGGCGAGCACGAACAGTTTGCCCTTCCAACGCGAGAGCAAGTTCTCCAGCATCGAGATCGAGCCGTCGCCGTGCGGGCTTTCGGCGGCGACGCGGTTGTACATCGGCAGCGCGCCGAAGAGCGTCAGCACCACCAGCACGAGCGTCGCGATGGGCGCGAGCGCGCCGGCGGCGATGAAGGCGATGCCGGGCTGATAACCGAGCGTGGAGAAATAGTCAACGCCCGTCAAACACATCACCTTCCACCATGGGTGCGTGTGATGTTGGCCTTCCCGCTCGTGCGGCCCCTCCATCTCTTCCACGCCTTTGAACAACCAACTTTTGAAAGGGCCTAACTTTCGTTTCGGCGGGGCTGTCACAGTAACCATCGGAAACTCCTATGCGGAGGCGCGCGTGCGACTTAATCGTGGCCTCTCGGAATCAATCGAGCGTTCGTCCCTCGCCAGGCGGCACGCGCCCGCGGCGTCAACGGACGACAAAGCTTTACCCGCCCTTCATCACATGTCAACACGCCGATGCGCCCGTCGCCGGCGTGCTGCAAACTAAATTGCTCAGTGCGTTACTTTAACTTAAACCTCAAAGACCTCGCCACAAAAAAAGCCGGCCGGTGGAGAGGCGGAAAAGCGAACGTCGCCCGGGCAATGATGTCTGGAGAAACAAGGCGCTGCCCCTTCACGGATGGCTCGCGCGGCATTCATCTTTTTCAGCTTGTTACTTCTCAGCTTGTCTGCTAAATTCTGGAATGTACAAGCCTTTAGGACTGTTTTCGAGAGTGTAGCTCGAAGGCTGAAACAGATTCCTTTCCGCCCGACCCCGTTATTAACCGACAGCAAAATTTGAGCGGCCGACGTTCTTCCTCGCACTTGTTGCGTCCGAACTCATGAATACTCCTCCCCACCACGACGGCAGCGCCTCGGAGAAGCCCGCGAAGACGGCGGGCGTCGTCCAGTTGTCCGACGCGCGTCAGCGCGTTCGTGCGCGCGTTGACGCCGCCCACGCCGCGCTCGCGGCCGAGATCGAAGCGACGCGCGAACTCATTGATCGCGGTCAGGACTCCGAGGCCGAGACGCGCCTCGTGCAGATCATCAAAGCCACGCGCGACGACGAGGAATTGCTGGCGCAGGCGCGCTGCATGCTCTCCGTCTCTCTGGAAACTCAGGGACGCTACAATGATTCGCTCGCGGCCGTGCAGATGTACGAAGACGGGCAGGGGCGCGCCGCGCTCGACGCGGAAACTTCCGTCTTCCTCCGCGTCCAACTCGGCCTCGCCTACACCTACACGGGCGATCACCCGAAGGCCATCGCGCTCTTGAACGCGACTTTGCGCGAAGCGGCGGAAACCGCATCGAGCGCGCAACTCGGCGCGATCTACATCGCGCTCGCCCGCGTCTACCGCCACATCAACGAATACCCCATCGCGCGCGACAACTCCCAACTCGCCCTCAGCCATTTTCGCAACACCGGCGACTGGCGCGGGATGGCCGAATCCTATCGCGGCCTCGCGCTCGAATGTATGTTTGAGGGCGCTTACGAGCAGTCGCTGGAGTATTACGAGCAGGCTCTGAAACTCATCGGCGATCACCCCGCACCCTTCATGCTGGGCAAGATTTACGCCAACATGGCCGGCGCGTGCTGGTTTCTCAAACGCCCGCACGACGGCATCCGCTATCTCGAAAAGGCGATTGACTACTACGAGCGCACGGAGCACAAGGGCAACGCCGTCCTCGGCTACAACAACCTCGGCATCAACCTCATCCTCGTCGGCGACTGGGCGCGCGCCGAGACTTCGTTGGAGCGCGCTCTGGCGCTCGCCGCCGAGTTTGACGAGCAGGGCGCGAAGGACAAAGTTGTGCCGATGGTGCTCGACTCGCTCGGCGAGCTACAGATGTTGCGCGGCAATTTGCTGAAGGCGCAGGAGCACCTGCAACGCGCCGTCCGGCTCGCGCACGATCACGGCAACAAGTGGTACGCGTGTCAGGCCCTGCGCACGCTGGCGCGCTGCCATCTGGCGATGGAGGAACCCGGCCGCGCGCTGGATGAAAGCATGCAGGCGCTCTCGCTCGCCGAGCGCATCGCGGATCGGCAAGCCGTCTGCGATGCGCATCTGCTGCTCGCCGAAGTTTACCTGCGCTGCGACGACCCGCGCGAGTGCGTTTCCGAACTGCAAAAAGTCACCGAGCAGACGAGCGATTCGGCCGCCGACATGGCCGTCGCCGGCGAGGCGCAACGCATCCACGGCCTGCTCGCCCTCGCTCAATCCGATTCCACGCTCGCCATACACCACTTCGGCCGCAGCGTCTCCATCTACTCGATCCTCGGCGACCGCTACCGCACCGCGCTCGCGCTGCACGGACTCGGCTGCGCCTACGAGAGCGTGCAGCCCGAACGCTCCGCCGAACACTTCTCCCGCGCGCTGCACACCTTCCGCGAACTCGGCGCGCAACTCGACATCGCGCGCACGGAAGACGCGCTCGCCTCCATCGAAGTCAACTCGACGGAGCAGCGCATCGAGACTTCGGCCTTCGCGCAACTGCTGACGCTTCGCCTCGCCGAAGCCGTCGCCTCCCGCGAACTGCTCCTGCGAGAACTCGCCGCCGTGCTCGATCAGGAGACGAAGGCACGGCGCGTGCTGATCACCGAACTCGACGAAGAGGGCACGATCAAGGTCGTCATCTCCCACGGCGGCGCGAGCGAAGAGAACGCGGAGTTGGCGAACTCGCTGTGCATGGCGAAGAACGATGCCGAGCGCGAGAAGCTGGCGCTCGAACGCGATTCGACCGTTATCATGCTTCGCCCGACGAACGCCACGCCCGCGCTGCTCTACATCGAGCCGCGCGCCGCGGCCACGCTCTCCGGCGGGCTGCCGATTGATTCCCTGCTGCGCGTCGTCGAACTCGGCATGAACGTCTGCGCCCTGCGCGCGCGCGTCAGTTCCGGCCGCAACGTGCAGGAACAAAGCACCTACACCGGCACGGGTCTCATGCCGGGGTTTATCCACTCGTCGCCGGCCATGACGCGCCTCGTAGAAGAAGTCCACAAAATACGCTCCTCCGACGTGACCGTCCTGGTCACGGGCGAGTCGGGCACGGGCAAGGAACTCGTTGCCCGCGCCATCCACGCCCTCTCCTCGCGGCGCGCCAAAGTCTTCGTGCCCTTCAACTGCACGGCCGTCCCCAAAGAGTTGAGTGACGCTTATCTATTCGGCTACCGGCGCGGAGCGTTCACGGGCGCGGTGTCGGATTCTCCGGGCGTGATACGTTCGGCGGCGGGCGGCACACTCTTTCTGGATGAAATCGGCGACCTCCCGCTCGACGTGCAGCCGAAACTTCTGCGCTTTCTGCAAGAGGGCGAGATACAACCGCTCGGCGAGAGGGCGGCCAAGGTGGACGTGCGCATCATCGCCGCCACCAACAGCGACCTCGAAAAGATGGTCGCCGAAGGACGCTTCCGCGAGGACTTGTATTATCGTCTCAACGTCATCCGCCTGCGCGTCCCGCCCCTGTGCGAACGCCGCTCCGAAATTCCGACCATCGTCAACTACTACATCAACCACTACTCCGCGAAGTTCAACCGCCGCGACATACAGATCACGCCCCAGACGATTGATCTGCTGATGGTCTGCGACTGGCCGGGCAACGTCCGCCAGTTGTGCAATGAAATCCAGCGCATCGTCGCCCGCGCCGAAGACGGCACGCTGATCACGCCCGAACACCTCTCGCCCGAACTCAAACGCATCTCCGCACCCATCTCGCTGCCCGCAGAGGTCAGCCCGTTCGGCGCAAACCCCATCACGCTCTCCGGCCCCCACACCACGCTCGCCGACGCCATGGCCGAACTCGAACGCCGCATGATCGCCGATGCCCTGCGTCGCCACAAAGGCAACATCTCACGCGCCGCACGCGAACTCGGCCTCACCCGCCGCGGCCTCTACCTCAAACTCCAACGCTATTCCCTCAACGCCGCCAGCGCATAGACACCACAGCCACCTTCACACCCCGCCGCCCGTTAACAGCAAACGGGCAAAGATGTTCCATTGCTACACCTACAATCAAGAACGGTTCATCCGGAACTACCATAAGCGCAGTAACCCGAAAACCACGTTCCACATGATCAAGAGTAAGTTCGGGGATGCGCTTCGTAGCAGGACTAAGACGCCACAGATCAACGAAGCCCTCTGCAAAGTTCTCTGCCACAACATCTGTTGCCTCATTCAATCCATGTTCGAGTTGAACCTCAAGCCTAAGTTCTGGGCAGAAGCGGCTTAAAGCCTTACCCCCAATCCTGCCTGTACTACATCAAAGAGCCATCTAAAATAGCGTGTTAAACGGGGAGTGTCTAAATCATAGCAGTAAGCGGCGCAGGGTAACGTGGGTGGTTGCGTTTGCGAAGTTGACGTGCGTTGTAGCAGCGCACGAATAAGTCTACAGCGCGCCGGAGC
>DATHAZ010000047.1:0-11712 GCA_035296445.1 Pyrinomonadaceae bacterium
CTGACGGATGTTGACCCGTGCCGCTACTGCTCGTCCACCTCGCGCGACCGCTCGATCATCTGCGTCGTGGAAGAACCCTATAACCTCGTGGCCGTGGAAAAGACGCGCAGCTATCACGGCCTCTACCATGTCCTGCACGGCAGTCTCTCGCCCATTCGCGGCATGAGTCCCGATGATTTGCGGCTGCAAAACCTGCTCCCGCGCCTGCGCCCCGAAAACAACGACGGCGTCGAAGTGCGCGAAGTCATACTCGCCACCAATCCCAACACCGAAGGCGAAGCCACCGCCAGCTACATCAGCCGCCTCTTGAAGCCGCTCGGCGTCCGCGTCACGCGCATCGCGATGGGCATGCCCGTCGGCAGCGACCTCGAATACGTTGACGAGGTGACGATGGACAAGGCCATGGCGAACCGCCACGAGATGTAGGAAGAGTTTCAAGTTCGCGCATAAACCCCGAATTCGTGCGCATATATCCCGAATGGCCTACAGAACCCGATGGGTGCAAAAGGTCTCGATTTGCAGAAGAGGGGCAAGTCCCTCTTACTGCTCATAGCCGCCCTGCGGCGTGCCGTCCCTGTCAGCCTCGAATATCTCCTCAATGGGCCTGCCGAAGAGCCTCGCGAGTTTGAATGCTAACGGCAGACTCGGGTCATATTTCCCCGTTTCGATGGAGTTGATCGTCTGCCGCGAAGCCCCGACACGGCCGGCTAAGTCCTCTTGCGTCCAGTTCTGCTCGGCACGCAGCACTTTGAGCCGGTTTTTCATTGGTACCGCCTCTTCGCGACCACCAGGCCAATGATATAGAAAATGATCAGGAAGGGCGAAAGATGGCGATAACTCCAATCTTCAGGCTTCAGCTTGATCGCGAGTTCAAGAAGTCCGAGTGTCATCAACAACAAGAAAGTTAACGGAAAGGCGACGGCTAATGCCTCCAACTGAATACGCCGCTCAAGTTCATCCATCTGCCTGATTCCGCGTATTAACGTTAACAGGAAAAGAGTGAAAGGGACTATGGGAACCAGCACGACAACGACCCGCACCCAGGTCTCCATAACAAAACTCTCCAGAAGGGCGCGCGCGACGAAGTAGGCGAGGACGAAGACGCTGGCCGTGCCTACGAATAAAATCATTTCGCGCCGATCATCGAAAAAGGTCTCAGACGTTTTCATATGCCAAACCTCCAGCTAAAGTAGTCACCGGAGAAATGGTAAAGGTATATTTACTTAATGTCAAGCATCTTTGACTAGGTGTCAAAGATGCTTGACTGGCATTTTAAGTATCTTCTTGCAAAAGATTTGCAGGAAGTTCGGGATTTATGCGTGAGAATGCGGGTTGTTCGGACTATATGCGCGAACCCATATCGGGATATATGCGCACATAGCCCTCCTAAACCGTTAAAGGCAGGTGTAGGCCATTCGCGTTATATGCGCGAACATACAAAGAGTTTCAGGTTGCAGGTTTCAGGTTAAAGAACGAAGCACGTTCAGACTTGAAATCTGCAACCTGCAACCTGAAACTCGTTTTAGAACCTGACGTTCTCGGCCGGGGCGTCTTTGTTGCACTCGCCGCAGTCTTCGCCCGCGTCGTAGAACTTGGAGTCGAATTCGACGAGCGACTTGATCGGGATGTCGTCGTTGATTTTGTCTATGGCGTCGCGGAAGCGGACGATGGTGCCGCAGCCGATGACGCGCGCGCCTAGTTCGCGCACGAGTTCCACGGTCTGTAGGATGGCGTCGCCGCTGCGGATGATGTCGTCCACGATGATGCAGGGGTTGACCTCGCCCTTGTTGATGTACTGGCGAAACATGCGCTTGCCTTCTTCGCGCTCGGCCCAATAAATCTGCTCGGCGCTCAGGGCTTCGCGCACGCCGAAGGCGACGGGGATGCCCCCCGGCCCCGGCGAGATGATCGCCACCTTCGGCAGCACGCTCGACACGTCCGGCTCGACGCGCAGCAGGCGCGAGAGCGCGACGGCCAGCACGCGCGCCGTGTCGTAATAGCGAAAGGCGAGCGGCATCTGGAAATAGTTCGGCGTGTGTTTGCCCGAAGGATAGACGAAGTGGCCTTCGCGAAACGCGCCCGTCTTCTTCAACATCTCCATGACTTCATCTTGTGATGGAACGAGTTGCACCATTGCTCTTTTCTCCAGTGAAAAAGGGATGAGGGATAAAGGATGAGGGATGAATGAGAAGTGCGCACGAAGCGTTCGCGCGGCATTCCTTTTCATCCCTCATCCTTTATCCCTCATCCTTAAGTTTTCGACAGCATACCACTACTCCGCGGGGTTCGCGCCACCCGCGAGGGCATTCGTGATGATCCGGCGTTGATCTCGCGATAGTTCGGGCGGCAGTGCGCCCGCGTCGAACCAGCCGACGCGGTTGATCTCCATGCTTCGCGGCTCTGCGCTCGCGCTCTTTTGCGCGCGGCAGCGGAAGTGTATCTCCACTTGCTGCGGGCGACGAAGCGTGCGCACGCGCACGAGTTCGGCCGCGTCGAATTCCAGACCGATCTCTTCGCGCAGTTCGCGCCGGAGGGCTTCGAGCGGCT
The DNA here is from genome assembly GCA_035296445.1 of Pyrinomonadaceae bacterium. GTDB lineage: Bacteria > Acidobacteriota > Blastocatellia > Pyrinomonadales > Pyrinomonadaceae > JAIVJZ01. The sequence continues at coordinate 2,548 of DATHAZ010000047.1, forward strand.
GCTCGCCCCGCTCGATGAAACCGCCCGGAATGCCCCACCCGCTGCCCGTGCGAAACTCGTGCTGCAACAGCAGGACGCGCCCGCCCTCGTCCAACACGATTGCGCCCACCGTCACCAGAAAACGCGGCTCGGCCAGCCACACGCCCCAACGCCGCACGCGCCTCGGCGCACCCCGCCACAGCGTCCCCAATATTTTTTTCAACATGCGCCGACATGATAAACGATGAACGCGGAACGATGAACGATGAAGTTAAGAGATTGATCCATTTCTTCATTGATCCATTGAATCAATGAAGAAATGGATCAATGAAGAAATCGCCGCTTCCGTTCATCGTTCCGCGTTCATCGTTTCTTTTCATTGACTCGCTTCGACGTTTCTCCGTAAGATTGCGCGCAAGTTTTTGCAGGTCGTCGAAACGCCGGAAGCGCGCGGGCGGCGGCACACACATCGAGCGGCGCGCGAACAGTCGGAAAGCAAAAATCATGTCAACAAATGAGATCGCAACGCGGGGAGCTAATTCGGGCGCGCCCGTCGCCAAAGACGCGCCGACCGAGCAGCAGGCGTCGCAGGCGGGCGTGCCGAAACGCTTCGAGAAAGGTCAGACCGTCTGCAACGAGAAGAATGAGAAGGGCAAGCTGCACAACGGACATCTCAAACAGGTCAGCCCCATTCGCGAGGAGGCGCGCCAGCACATGCGCGGCGACGACCTGCTCTACCGCTGCCAGACCTGCGGCACGCTCTACATGGGGCCGCCGCTCGGCCACGTCCGCGACCCGCGCAAGCAGGCGCGCTACGTCCAGAGCGAACTCGTAGACATCCTCGAAGCGGCGGGCGGCACGCTCCCCGCCTTCAAAAAGAACGAGACCGGCGCGTGGGTTCCCGTCGGCGAAGCCGCGCCTCATGCCGCGCCCGCCGCCGCGCCCGCACCCGCGAAGCCCGCCGCGCCTAAAACTGCTCCTGCCGCCCCCGCCTCGGCGGCAACAACGCCCGCGCCCGACGGCGAGACGCCCGAACAAAAGCGAGCGCGCATCATCGCCGAGGCCAAAGCCAAAGCCGCCGCGCGCATGGCGGGAGGCGCACCCGCCGCGAGCCAACCGACGACTGCGCCGCCGGTCGGCGCTGCCACCGGCGACGCGGCTGCCGATGAAACGCCGGAAGAGAAACGCCTGCGCGTGATAGCGGAAGTCGAAGCGAAACGCCTGCATGCTATAGCCGAAGTCGAAGCGAAAGCCGCCGCGCGCCTAGCCGGGACGGGCAACGCAGCATCAACTCCGACGCCTCCTCCTGCGGCGACCGTTGCCGCACCGCCCGCAGCGGTTGCCGCCGAAGTGCCCGCGGACGAAACGCCCGAGCAAAAGCGTGCGCGGCAGATGGCCGAAATTAAAGCGAAGGCCGCCGCCCGGATGGCCGCCAAGAATAGTCAGGGCGGCGCGAAAACCGGGGGCGAGACTTCCATCTCGATGCCGCCCACCACGGCGCAACCGCCGTCGCCCACTTCCGGCACGGACTCTTCCGCAGCAGCCGACGCGCACCGCCCCGCCGCCGAAGCGCAGGCCGCCACGGGTCAGGCGTCCGCCGCGCCCATGAGTCCCGCAGCGGCCACCGCCTCGCCCGCCGCCGGGGCGGAAACGCCCGCCGACCTTGCGCCCGACGCCTCTACCGAACTCACGCCCGGCGCGCCCGGAGACGAGCGAACCTCCGGCGAAGACACGGCCGGATAACAGTCGTCTTTTCAAGCGACAAAAAAAGCGCGCGAAGGTTGTTTGATAACCTTCGCGCGCTTTAGTTTTTCGTTAACGTCAATTCGATTGCGAGCGACACCGCTTCGCCGGCGGAGGGGATTTAGCTTTCCTTAATCGTCAAACCTTCCGGGGCGAAACGCCAGTCGAGCACTTGCACGTCCGCCTCTTCGGAGAGCGCGCTGGCGACCGCCTCTTTCATGCCCTCGGCACAGAGGAACGCGATGCAGCCGCCGCCGCCCGCGCCGCACACCTTCGCCGCTTCCGCGCCGTGGCGCGTGGCCTTCTCGACGAGACGCTCCATGTTCGGCGTCGTGATGTTGGGCGCGAGCCGCTTGCGGTTCGGGTAAGCCGCGCTCATGACGGCGCTCACCTCGCGCCAGTCGGATGCTTTCAGCGCGGCGCGCATCCGCTGCGCCGAGTCGCGTATGCCCTCGAAGAGTTGGAAGATGACTTTGTCGCCGTCAATGTGGGTTTTGAACATCTCCCAGTTGTTGATGCCGGACAGGCGCGGCTCGCCCGTGTAGCAGATGACGAGGCGGCGTTCGAGTTCGGCCGAGTCCACGGGCAACTCCTCGCGCTCGATGCCGTCGGCGCGGAAGTGGATGCAGTTCGCGCCGCCGTAGAACGCGCCGTAGTAGTCCTGAAAACCGGCGGGCACGCGGATCACGGTCGTCTCGACGTTGGCCGCAATCGTGATAAAGCGGCGCTCCTCGTAACGATTGCCGACGAGACGATTGAGCGCGCCGATGCACGCAATCGAGAGCGCGCTCGAACCGCCGAGGCCCGCGCCCGCCGGGGCCTGCGACTCCGCGATGAGATTAAAACCCGTCTCCGGTTTGAAGAAGTGGACGAGTTTCGAGATGAGTTCGAGCCGCTCCTCGTGGACGAGCGCGGCGACGCCCGCAAGGTCGGTCTCGAACGACACTCCGCGGTCGCGCGATTCGAGAATGATGCGCCCGTCGTCGCGCGTCTCGATGCGGCAGCGCGCGTAGAGCGAGATGGCGAAGTTGACCGTCGCCGCGTTCGGGTGAAAAAGATAAAGCGGCCAGATGTCAATCGTGCCCCCGGCCAGATCAACACGCGTCGGTGCGCTTGCTTCGATAATCATAAGAATTAAGTGACAAGTGACAAGTGACAGGTGACAAGTTGAAGACAAGTTATAGGGTTTTAACTTGTCACCTGTCACTTGTCACTTGTCACTGCTTTTCAGTCTCCTTCGGCGTCGCCGCTACGGCCGGCGGCGCGCATTTTCTTCACGTTCTCTTTGTCTTTGCGGCGCGCGAGCGGCGGCGGGAGGTGTTCTTTGATCTCTTCGCCAAGCTCTTGCAGTTTCTCCTGCACGTTCTCTTCAAACTCGTGGACGCGTTCCGGGTCGGCCTCCTCCACCTTCGGCGAGAGCCAGTAACGCTCCGCGAGGTAGAAGGCGGCGATGCCGAGGACGACGATGACGAGCAGATATTTCCCGAGGTGCTCGAAGTCGCCGATGAAGTTCGTGATGATGCCGTGGAAGAAATAGCCCGCGCCGCTCAGGACGAGCACCCACAGAAAACAACTGGCGACGGCCAGCGGCAGGAAGCGCGTGGTATAACGCATCTTCGCCACGCCGTAGAAGACGCACGACGCGGTGCGCAGGCCGTAGACGTACTTCGAGAGAAAGATCGAGAGCGGCCCGAAAGTCTCCGTCAGGCGTTCGATGCGCGGGCGCGCGGCGCGGTAAAACTTCCGGTCGCGGATGCTCGAACGAAACCCGCGCCCCACCGCGTAAGCCACCTGATCGCCCGCCACGCCGCCCGCCGTGCCCGCCGCCAACACCTTCACAAAACTATACTCCCCGAAGAACGCCCCGTGCGCCAGCACGCCCGCCAGGAGCAGCGTAATGTCCCCTTCGATCATGGCGAGGAAGAAGATCGCGTACAGCCCGTATTGTCCCACCAGTTCGTAGAAATGTTGCTCCATGAAATGAAACAGTGATGAGTGATGAGTGATGGGTGATGAGTTAAACACAATTTGGTCTTTAACTCATCACCCATCACTCATCACTCATCACTTCCCTTCGGTTTGACGACCAGCACGGGGCAGTGTGCGTGACGCACGACCGACTCGGCCGTCGAGCCGAAGATCATGCGCCCCAGGCCGGTGCGCCCGTGCGACGAGATAACGATCAGATCAATGTCGCGTTCGCGCGCGACGCGCACGATCTCGCCCGCAGCGTCGCCATGCGCGATGACTTCTTCCATGTCCAGCCCCGCACACTCTGTGCGCGCCGCCAGTTTCGGCAACTCGCGCGTGGCCGACTCTTCCAGTTGCCCGCCTACGTCCACCGCCGGCAGCGGCTCGGCCACCGCCGCGTAGCCGACCGGCGGCATCCTCGTCTCCACCACGTGCAGGCACACCAGGCGCGCCTTCATCTGCCGCGCCAGATCGGTCGCATACGGCAAAGCCGACTCGGCGCACCGGCTGAAATCGGTCGGCAACAGAATGGAACGAATGATCATAAAAACTAAAGTGATGAGTGATGGATGATGAGTGATGAGTAATAAGTCAAAGGCTTTCACTCATCACTCATCATCCATCACTCATCACTTCTTCGGCTCGCCATTCTACACGCAGAAAGGCTGGTTTGACAGCCCCCTACCCCTTTGCTACCATTTTCGCCGTTTCCTACCTGAACGACTTTTTCGCCCGTTGCTCCCGTCTGGAGATCAAAGATCATGTCAACTGTAACACCCGTCAGCAACTATATCGGCATTGATATTTCCGGCACATCGTTGTGCGCCGCGCTCGTCTCGCACGAAGGCCAGGTGATCGCACGCCGCGAGGCCGCGCTTCTCGCCGCGCCCGATAAGCTGCCGGCGCAACTTACAGCCCTCGTCTCGGAACTGCGCGACGCCGCGCCGAACGTGGCCGCGCTCGGCCTCGGCGTGCCCGGCCTCGTCAGCCCTGAGACGGGTCGCGTCGTCGTCTCCTCAGACCTCCCCTCGGTGGTGCGCGCCGACCTGCAAAGCGAACTCGCGCGCGCGACGAATCTTCCCATCGCACTCGTCAACGACGCGAACGCCGCCGCCTACGGCGAGTACATCGCGGGCGCGGGGCGCGGCAGCCGCAATATGTTCTACGTCACCCTCGGCACAGGGATCGGCGGCGCGCTCATCCTCGACGGGAAACTCTGGTACGGCGATTCGGGTTTCGCGGGCGAGTTCGGCCACATCACCATAGACCGCGAAGGCATCGAATGCACCTGCGGCAACACGGGTTGCCTGGAGACGGTCGCCTCCGCGCCGAACATCGTCCGCCGCACGCACGAGCGACTCGTCCGCGACAGCACCTCATCGCTCACACGCCTCGGCCTCAACAAAAATTTCACCGCCGCCGACATCGCCCACGCCGCCAACGAGGGCGACGACTTCGCCCTGCTCATGATTGAGCGCACCGGCCGCTACATCGGAACGGCCATCGCCGCCGTCATCAACCTTCTCAACATCCAGCGCATCGTCCTCGGCGGCGGCGTCATGGACGCGGGCAAGTTGATACTCGACCCCATCATCCGCGAAGCCGGACGCCGCTCCTTCCAGCCCTGCTTCGAGGCCACACAGATCGTCGCCGCCACCCTCGGCGGGGACGCCGTCCCTACCGGCGCGGCCATGCTCGCGCGCGACCTCGCCAGTCATGCGGGAGCGGCCTAGCCGTTTCGAGCACCTGCGGTAGCGAGTTTTATGATACTCCGCGCTGTTATCTCAATCTTTCTCACCGGCCAGCGCCGCCCTCGTCTCCGGCCGACAGCAGTAACCGCCACCGCGCAGGATTGCAGATGCCGCAATCCCTACAGCAAACGCCTGCCAAGCTGCCTCCTCCTGTTGGGAAAACCTCGTCCTTGATGAGACGACTTTGGACGAAACGCCCCGCCTTATAATGCGATAAAGACGGACGTAGCATATAATTCTTGTGGAGAATGCTTATGAAGGTTTTTATTAGTTGGTCAGGAGCGAGAAGCAAAGCTGTCGCCGGAGCATTACGTGATTGGTTGCCAAGCGTGATTCAAGCCGTGCAGCCGTGGATGTCTGCGAACGACATAGATAAAGGGGTTCGTTGGGGTTCGGACATGGCGGCGCAGTTGCAGGAAGCGCGAGCTGGAATAATTTGTCTGACGGCAGAGAATCTGAATGCGCCGTGGATACTCTTCGAGGCTGGCGCTCTCTCTAAAACTCTAGATAAAACATTTGTGTGCCCCTATCTTTTTGATATTGAGCCGACGAGCCTTGAAGGCCCTTTAGTACAATTCCAGGCAACGACGGCGCAGAAGGAGGATACGAGGAGGCTGGTCCATACCATTAACCGGGCGATGAACGGCGGAAGGCTTCCTGAGCCTCAACTTGATAAATATTTTGAACGTTGGTGGCCTGACCTGGAAGCCAGCTTTAAAAATATTGAAAGTAAACCCGAAGCCCCGAAGCCGCAGCGTTCCGAAAAAGAGATGCTCGAAGAAATTCTCGAACTCGTGAGAGACAAAGCGAGAGAAAGCTATGCCTTTTCGAAAGTAAGAGAGAATTTGATGTCTCAGATATTGCCGGTCTTGAGTGCGGCCTTTGAAGATGAGTCTGATTACCCCCCGGATAAAATCAAGGGGCTTGATTTCCTTTATTGCCCCCCAATATCTAAATTCTCACCGGGTGGTTGGGAGAAGTCAGCCAAACTATTCTACCTGCCACATCATTCGACACACTGGCAGGCTAAGCCAGATTTGCGAGCATTCAAAGGAGAGAAAGATAAACCGGCTGAAATAATGGTAAACGAGGCTGCTTTGCTCAGCGAGCAGGCGTTGGCCGAGGACTGGAATCGTCCAGAGGAAGACGAGGCATGGTTACACCTTCAGCCGCAAGCGTAGTGCTCATCCCTTTTCCGTTCTCCGATTTATCACAAGCAAAACTGCGGCCGGCCATCGTGCTGGCGAGCGCGGGGCGCGAAGACTGGGTTTTGTGTCAAGTAACCAGTAATGCGTATGCGGACGTTCATGCGTTGGAAATTTCCGACTCCGATTTTCTCACGGGCGGATTGCAACGCACGAGTTATGCGCGACCGGGCAAGTTGTTTACGGCTCATGGCAGTTTGATCGTGGCCGAAGTTGGAACATTGAAGGGCGAATCGTTTGAGTTGATTATTGAAGCCGTTATTAAGTTGCTGCGCAAGAATACCCGGCCGTGAAATATTGCCGACAGGCTGCTGAACTTTTATCAACAAGCATTAATTAATGGGGCTACAAATAAGAAGTTAATGAATCCAGAACGCATCAGAAATTTCTCGATCATCGCGCATATCGACCACGGGAAGTCGACGCTGGCCGACCGCCTGTTGGAATTGACGGGCGCGGTCGCGGGGCGCGACATGGAAGCGCAGGTGCTCGACAACATGGATTTGGAGCGCGAGCGCGGCATCACCATCAAGGCGCACGCCGTCCGCCTCGATTACCGCGCCGACGACGGCACGGACTACGTCCTGAACCTGATTGACACGCCGGGGCACGTGGATTTCAGTTACGAGGTGTCGCGTTCTCTGTCGGCGTGCGAGGGCGCGTTGCTCGTCGTTGACGCGTCGCAGGGCGTCGAGGCGCAGACGCTGGCGAACACGTACCTGGCGATTGAGAACAATCTGGAGTTCATCCCGGTCATCAACAAGATTGACTTGCCGGGGGCTGAGCCGGACAAGGCCATCGAGCAGATCGAGCAGGTCATCGGGCTGGACACGGGAAACGCCGTCCTGACGAGCGCGAAGACGGGCGTGGGCGTCCACGAGGTGCTGGAAGCCATCGTGCGCGACGTGCCTTACCCGAAGGGCGACCCCGATGCGCCGCTCAAGGCGCTCATCTTCGATTCGTGGTACGACGCTTATCGCGGCGTGATCGTCCTGTTCCGCGTGATTGACGGGCGCGTCAAGCCGGGCTTGAAGATACGTTTCTTCAACACGGGGCGCGATTATCTGGTGGAGGCCGTCGGCGTCAATCGCCCGCGCCCGACGCCCATCGGCGAACTCGGCGTGGGCGAGGTCGGATTCCTCACGGCCTCGATCAAGACGGTGGCGGACGTGCAGATCGGCGACACGATCACGGAGGCGGCGCGGCCGACCACCGTGCCCTTCCCCGGCTTTCAGGAGATCAAGCCGATGGTCTTCGCCGGTCTCTACCCCGTCGAGGCGAACCAGTACGAAGAACTGCGCGACGCGCTCGACAAGCTGCGTTTGAACGACGCCTCGTTCTTCTACGAGCCTGAATCTTCGACCGCGCTCGGCTTCGGTTTCCGCTGCGGCTTCCTCGGCCTCCTGCACATGGAGATCGTGCAGGAGCGTCTGGAACGCGAGTTCAACCTCGATCTCATTACGACCGCGCCGGGCGTGCGCTACCGCGTCACGACGACCGACGACGAGGTGCTGGAAATAGACTCGCCCGCGAAGATGCCCGACCCCGTGCGCATCCAGAAGATCGAAGAGCCCGTCATCCTCGCCACGATTCTCACGTCGGACGAATACCTCGGCGGCATCCTGCCGCTGCTCGAAGAGAAACGCGGCGTGCAGAAGAAGTTCGAATACATCGCGGCGAAGCGCGTGATGCTCACCTACGAGTTGCCCCTGAACGAGATCGTGCTCGACTTCTACGACCGCCTGAAATCCGTCTCGCGCGGCTACGCGTCGCTCGACTATCATTTCGCCGACTACTGGACGAGCGACCTCGTCAAGCTCGACATCCTCGTGGCGGGCGAACCCGTGGACGCGCTCTCGCTCATCGTGCATCGCGGCACTTCCGAATCGCGCGGCCGCTCGCTCGCCGAGAAGATGCGCCAGCTCATCCCGCGCCAACTCTTTGAAGTGCCGATTCAGGCCGCCATCGGCAACAAGGTGATCGCGCGCGAAACCGTCAAGGCGATGGGCAAGAACGTCATCGCCAAGTGTTACGGCGGCGACATCTCGCGCAAGCGGAAACTCCTGGAGAAGCAAAAGGAAGGCAAGAAGCGCATGAAGCGCGTCGGCCGCGTCGAAATCCCGCAGGAAGCTTTCCTCGCCGTGCTGAAAGTGAATGAGTGATGGTCAACTGGCATCGCTTCACTCCGTCCGACTTCGAGTATGATTTTGAAAGAGGCGAACTTGCCGCGCATCACGTCACGTTCGAGGAAGCGGTGCAATGTTTCTTCTCGGACTTTGAAGTGCGGCGTAACAAATCTTACCGCGACCGCTATCAACTCATCGGGCGCACATTGGGCGGGCGCGTTCTTAAAATCATTTTCCAACTGAAGCCGAACAACATCGTCAGAATTATCACCGGATGGGACGTATGAGCCGCAAGAAAAAAGTTTTAAGTGAGGAAGAGATTGACGAACTGGTAATAAGCCAGGCTGAGGATGAAAATGCGTGGGATGAGCCAGTCCGCGTCAGGCGCTT
>DATHAZ010000048.1:0-5723 GCA_035296445.1 Pyrinomonadaceae bacterium
CTGCTCCGCCGTCCAGCGATGCTGCAAGACCTGAAACTCCTGAATTGATTCGTAGGAGAAATTCTGTAACAGGCTGCCGACGACGTTATCCTTGTTATCGCCGCCGTCAACGTTCACGTCAACCTGTCGCCCGTCGCCGCCACTGAAGGCAACGTTGCCGACACGAGTCTTGGTCGGGTCGAAGTTACCGGCGGGACGCGCCTCCGGCATGATGACCGAAAGGTTGGCGAAGGTGCGATTGATAAGCGGAAGATTATCCACCTCAACCGGTGTTACCACTCCGCCCAAATCCGAGCGGGTCGTTTCGACCACTGCGCCCGCGGTCGAGACCTCGACGGTTTCGGTGATCTGTCCGGGGCTGAGAGTGATATTCACCGTTTGTTTCGTGCCGATATTCAACTGCAAGTCTTTGCTTACAGCCTTGCTGAAGCTGGCGGCTTCCACCGCGAGCTCATAGTTGCCCGGCGGCAACTGCGTCACGGTGTAAGCGCCTTCCTCATCCGTCTGCACGGAGCGCGTCTGTCCCGTCCCGGCATTGCGGATGGTCACGGTCGCGTTAACCACTGCTGCCCCGCTCTGGTCGGTAACACGTCCCGTTATATCAGCGGTCGTGACTTGTGCCAGGGCAGGAATAGTTAGCGCGATACTCAAGAGAAGGAAACTGAAGAAGCTATTCAGCGATGCTCTGAGAGGCTTATTCATTCGAGAAACTCCTTGATTAGTTGTTCGTTTAGAGATGACCCGGACATGAAGAGTCCATAATGTACAACTGAATTTTATATGAAGCAATTATTATTCCGCTTATTTATCAAATTTCCACGCCTCATTTGCTGTTAACAGGCTAACTAAAAACCTCAAAAATTTAAGAGGGCAAAAGCCCCTATACATTTTTTTGAATTCGTCATGGAATAAATGAATAGACTCCGGGCAGACACAGCGCCCGCTTGGGCGATCTACTTTTTGAGGAAGCGCGCGATGCCCTGCCGGCAGTCTTCGGTCATGCGGGCGATGGCGTTCATGTCTGCGCCGGATTGCAGCGCGGCGTCGAAGGTCATGCCGTCCATGTGATAGAGCAGGCGTTTGGTGAGCATCACGGCGGAGCGACTCACGCGCTCGAAGCCCGCGATGTACTTTTCCACTTCCGTCTCAAAACTCTCGTCGTCGAAGACGTGATTGACGAGGCCGAACGACATAGCCTCTTCCGCGCCGATCTCCGCGCCGCGCGTGATGAGTTCAAAGGCGCGTTTCTCCGAGACGTTGCGGCGCAAAATCGCCATCACCATCGCGGGCACGAAACCGATCTTCACTTCCGGGTAGCCGAAGCGCGCCGAACGCGTGGCGACGACGAGATCGCAGGCCGTCGCCAGACCGCACCCGCCCGCCAGAGCGCGACCGCGCACGGCGGCCACCACCGGCACGCGCACGCGCCGGATGAGCGCGAACAATTCCGCGAGCGACTGTGCGTCTTCGAGGTTTTCCGTGATGGAACTTTCGGAAATTTTTTGCAGCGCGGAGAGGTCTGCGCCGGAACAGAAGTCCGCCCCCGCGCCCGTCAGGACGACGACGCGCACGGCGTCGCTCGCGTCGGCGCGCCGTAGTGCGTCTTTGAGTTCACTGATGAGCGCGTCGTTCAGGGCGTTGCGCTTCTCCGGGCGGTTGAGGGTCAACAGCGCGACCGCGCCTTCCACCATGTAGATCAGTTGTGACTGCTCGTTCATATTCTTTCAGCGCAGACGACCGGCTCTGCCGGCTTCAAAGTTCCGCCCGGGTGACGCACGGACATTGTACGCTCTCCGGCTTTTACGATTCGAGGAAATTGAGGAGCGCGGCATTAACTTCCGCGGGCGATTCCTGTTGCACCCAGTGGTTGCTGTTGGCGAGCCGGAGTTCGCGGTAGGGCGCGTCAACGTGTTTGCCGACATCGCGCACGGTCTCCGGCACGATGGCGAAATCGCGCTCGCCGTAAATGAAGAGAGTGGGCACGCGGATGCGCGCCTGTCCGGTCTTCGGCGCGCCGGGAGAGAGAGAGAGATTTGCAAAGGCGTTGGCGCGGTAGTAATTGAGGGCGGCGGTGAGCGCGGTCGTGTTCGTCCGTTCGCTTCTTTGCCGGAGCGCGTTTTTGTAGACGGCGATGTCCGTGTCCGTGAACGTGCCGGGGCGCGAGGTCTTTTTGAACATGCGCGAGAGACTCGCGAAATCGTTCGCGCCGGTCAGCCACTCGGGCAGGAAAGGGAGTTGGAAGAAGAGCATGTACCAACTGCTCAGGGCTTGCCTGACGGTCAGGTTGGCGAACCAGACGGGTAGCGGGGGCACTTGCAGCGAAGCCACTTTCCACACGCGTTCCGGGTGACGCGCGGCCACCTCCCACGCGACAGCCGCGCCCCAGTCGTGCCCGACCACGGCGGCCTCGCGCGCCCCGAAATGATCCATGAGGCCGAGCACGTCGCCGGCCAACTTCTCCAAACGGTAGTCTTCCACCCGCGCGGGCTTGTCGCTCAGGTTGTAGCCGCGCAGGTCGGGCGCGACGACGTGGAAACGTTCGCCGAGCGCGGTTAATTGATGCCGCCACGAATACCAGCATTCGGGAAACCCGTGCAGCAACAGCGCCAGCCGCGCGCCCCGCCGCCCACTCTCCGCGTAATGCAGACGCACGTCGGCCAGTTGCGCGTAGTCGTGGCGCACGCCGGGCACGTTGCTGTCGGGTTCGCGACTCATTTTTTTAAAGTGATGAGTGATGGGTGATGAGTGATGAGTTAAAACACCCGCTTTGTCTTTAACTCATCACCCATCACTCATCACTCATTACTTTTCCAGTCCGAGCGCGCGGGCTTCCGCGTCGGGCACGTCTATGAACATGCGGAGCAGGGCGGTGGAGAAGGTCTTGCCCTGTGCGTCGGTCATTAGAGAGAGCGTGCCGCCGCCGCCGAGAGATTCGTGCAGCAGGAAATTGAGCGCGCCGAGGTTCGCCAGCTCGAAGCGTTCGACCTCGCCCCGGCAGATGCCCTCGAAATGTTCTCTGACGCGCGCCGCCGTCACTTCGCGCACGAGCAGCGGGTAGTAGTCTTCACGGAGGGCGATGAGGCCGACGTTGGCCGTGTCGCCCTTGTCGCCGGAGCGCGCGTGCGCGAGTTTGATTAGTTGAACACGCATGATCAAGTAAACCCTTCTGTCCTTACTCAAGCCCCGCCAGTTTTTTGATCGCCTGCCAATCACGTTCCTCGGCGGTGGCCGGATGCTCGATAAAGTAATCCAGTTCGTGAGAGCCGGCATAGTGTGGCTCGCCGCCGAGCACCGAGGCGTCTTGTCCGAACATGTGCCACAAGCGGCGCAAGTCTTCCTTAATCTGATTAGGCTCGCGCAACTCCTCCACCGAGTCGCGCACCCACCGCCGCGCGAACTCATTCGCCAACTGAACGGTCGGGAAACCTTGCACGACGAAATTCTTTTCGTCGTCGTAGCTCATATCTATGATGAGAACCGAATAGTTCTGTTCCATCAGAAGCGAAACCCCTATTTCGTCAGATGCTGCCCGGACAGCGCGAGCCAGTGGAATCCCACCACGACGAGCGCGTGGTTGATCGAGCCGTCCGCAATGAGCCGGGGGATGTCCGCGAGCGGCACGAGCCTGACGACGGTGTGCTCCGTGCTTTCGATCACGGGCTTTTGGCGCAAGCTCACATCGCGCGCGAGAAACGTGTGTATCCAGTTGTTGTGAATCGCGGGGTTGGGGCGAACTTTACCCAGACTGACGACTTCGCGCGTGGCTGCGTAGCCCGTCTCTTCCAACATCTCACGCGCGGCGGCGTCCGGCGGCGACTCGCCCGCATCCACCATCCCGCCCGGAATTTCGAGCGTCACCTCTTCCGAGCCGTGCCGGTATTGTTCGATCATCACCACCTCTTCGTTCGCCGTCAGCGGGATGATGTTGATCCAGTCGCTGGATTCAAGGACGAAGAAGTCGTGCTCGCTCCCCTTGTGCGGGCTGACGCTCACGTCGCGCCGCACCTGAAAGACGCGGCAGTCGGCGATGATCTCGGAACTCAGTCGCCGCCACGAAAGAGCGTGCGCTTCGCCGCGCGTCGCATCGTCGTCCGTGGCGTCGGTATTCGCGCTCACGCTTCCGTCACCTCGACGCGGGCTTCGATCTCCGTCTTCGGGATTAGCGCAGGCCAGTAGGCGACGATCTCTTCGACCTTCGGGCGGCCACCGGCAAAACCCGTCACGCCGGGCGGCCCCGTCAGGATGAGCGGCGCGATCTCTTTCGTGAAGCGTTCGACCGACGCGCGATCCGTGCCGCGCACGCCGACGCGCAGTTGCACTTCGGGCAGGTCGGCCGAAGGCTCGCCGGCCAGCCGCCCGTGCGTCGCGTTCGCGCCGACGAACTCCGTCAGAATCTGATCGAAGCGCAGGCCGAGGCGTTCGAGCCGCGCCCGCAAAATTTGATCCGCCGCGCGCGCCTTCGCGTAGGCGTCAGGCCACGAATAGACGAGCGTGCCGACGGCTTTGTAGCCCGCCGAATAACTGATCGAGACTTTCAAAAACTCCGTCGCCGGTCGCCCCTTGATGCCGTGGACGCGCACGCGATTCCGCCCGGCGTCTTCGAGCCTGATCGAAGTGAAGTCCGCGACGCAATCGGGCGTGATGTATTCGTGCGGGTCGCCCATCTCGTAGACGAGTTGCTCCTTGATGGAAGGAATCGAGACGATGCCGCCCGTGCCGTCGTGCTTCGTGACGACGAACGTGCCGTCGGGCGCGGCCTCGACGATGGGGAAACCGACATTGGCGAGGTCGGGGATTGACTGCCAGTCGTACTGGCAATTGCCGCCCGACGCCTGCGCGCCGCATTCGATGATGTGCCCCGCGATAGTTCCGGCCGAGAGCCTGTCCCAGTCGTCTGCGCGCCAGCCAAACTCGTGTATGACGGGCGCGAGCGTCAGCCCCGTGTCGGTCGCGCGCCCGGTGATGACGACCTGCGCGCCGCCGTTCAAAGCCTCGACCATCGGCCACGCGCCGAGATAGACGTTCGCGCTCTGAATCGCATCGCGCACGGTGGAGAGCGGCTCGCCCGTGTCCATGTTGCGCAGTTCCAGCCCTCGCGCGAGAAAATCGTCGAGGCGACTCATGATGTCGTCGCCCGTCACCGTGCCGATGCGCAGGCGACCGCCCAGGCCAAGTTCGCGCGCCACGTCGCGCACGGCTTCGGCGCAGCCTGTGGGGTTGACGCCTCCGGCGTTCGCCGTGACGCGTATGTTTCGCTCGACGCAGTCGGGCAGTATCTCGCGCATGAGCGGCACGAAGTCGCGCGCGTAACCGGCGCGCGGGTCGCGTGCGCGCTGCTTCTGCATGATGGACATCGTGACCTCGGCCAGATAGTCGAGCATCAAGTAATCAACCGGCCCGCCTTTGACCTGCTGCACGGGCGCGTCGAGCATGTCGCCCCAGAAGCCCTGCCCGCTCGCGATGCGTATCTTCTCTTTCATCTTCAACACGGAATAGGTTCGAGTTTCAGGTTTCAAATTTCAGGACTGAGGTTCAACGGCTCATTGTCTTGAACTTGAAACTTACTTATAAAGTAAAAAGGTAAAACTAAACCACTATGCACTGAAAGTGCATAGATTTCAGCACGGACTGAAAGTCCATGCTATTCCAAGATGAATGACTCGGTTTCCTTATTCGATTTGTCTCGATGATGCTCAAGATATTCTTGCACCATCTCTTCGGTG
>DATHAZ010000049.1:0-14584 GCA_035296445.1 Pyrinomonadaceae bacterium
CTCTGGTATCAAGTGCCGCGCCAGTACGTCGCACAGACGAGCGGGCAGGGCGCGCAACTCACGCAACTCGTCGCCGCCTTCTTCTGGGGCTACGCCTTCATCCACTACTACCTCGACTCGAAAATCTGGCGCGTCCGCCGCGACCCTTCCGTCGGCAAAGCTCTGCGGATGGAGCAATAAGAACAGTGACGAGTGACAAGTGACGAGTGATAAGTTAAGCACTAAAAACTTGTTTTGAATTCTTGCTCGTCACTTGTCACTCGTCACTGTCTTTTTCACACCATTTGCGCGTCGCCGCGTGGCGATAGTCGAACAGTTTTTCGAGGCGCGGGATGATGAGGAAGGGCGCGGCGAGTCGGCCTAAGAGACGGAGGGGCGGTTCATACTCGATCTCGTCTCTCAGGAGCGCGCCGTCGGCGTGCGGCTCGACAAGGTGGCGGTGACGCCAGAAGCGGAAAGGCCCCGTGACCTGCACGTCTTCAAACATGCGCGGCGGGTCGTAGGCCGTGTGGCGCGCCACCCAGCGCACGGGGAGCACGCCGAGGATGCGCGTCTCGATGATGGCCTCGGAGCCGACTTCGGAAATCTTTGCCATCCGAATAACGCGCGAGGATTCCCACGGCGGCGTGAGGCGCGCGAGCGCGTCCGGCAGTTCGTGAAACGCGAAGACGCGCTCCGGCGCGGCGGCGATGATGCTCTCCCTGACGAACGTGCTCCGTTGACCACTCATCGCGTTCTCTCCCCCGAGCCTCCAAGCTCCGCACAAAAAAGTTAGACGCGGCTCATCTCTGCGCAAACAATTCGCGCGACGATTGAGAAGGTCAACCGAAATGAACACGCAAACTTACTTGCCGCAGGGCGCGTCGCAGTGGATCGCTTTAGCGTGCGCCGTCGGCGTCTGCTTCGCCGCCGCTGTCGTCGGCTCACTCTACACCACACCGGCCATCCCCACGTGGTACGCGTCGTTGCAAAAGCCGGCGTGGAATCCGCCCAACTGGGTGTTCGGCCCCGCCTGGACGCTGCTCTACCTGATGATGGCCGTCGCCGTCTGGCTCGTCTGGCGCGAGCGCGGTCTAACGGCGGGCGTGGCGCTCACGCTCTTCGCCGTCCAACTCATCCTCAACGCCTTCTGGTCGGTTATCTTCTTCGGCTGGCGACGGCCAGACCTCGCGCTGGTCGAAATCTTTTTCCTCTGGGCGGCCATCTTCGCCACGATGCTCGCGTTCTGGCGCATCTCGCAATTCGCCGCGTGGCTCATGTGGCCCTACCTGCTCTGGGTAACTTTCGCCGGTTTTCTCAATCTGGCGATCTGGAAATTGAACAGGTAGCAAAACTGTCAGTTGTCAGTTGTTCAAAACACATCTTTAGCAACTTGCATGAAAGCCACATGCAACTGACAACTGACTACCGGCAGCCTTTTAATCTTCGTCGTGCTCCTGGCCGTTGTAGTGCAGGACAAGGGGTTCGCCGTCGGCGGTGGTTTCGAGGTGGACGGGGCGTCCCCACAGGCGTTGGACGTATTCGAGGACTTTGCGCGCGTAGTTTGAATCGAGTTCCGCGCCTTCATACTGGTGCTTGAGATAGAGTTCGCGGTTGCCGTTGTAGTCGCCGTCGGCGACGACGATGTAGGGGAAGCCGAAGTTGGTCATGTTCGAGACGAGTTGATCGCGCACGCGCTCCCAACGCTTCTCCGTCACCGTCCACTCCTCTTCATCCACGAGTTCGTAGACGAACAAGTCCAACTCCTCGCACAACTCTTCGGTCAGATAATTGCGCAGGAACGACACGTCGTTGTCCAGTTCGCGCACCTCGAAAATCTTCTCGCGCCCCTCGCCGCCGCCGCGACCCAACTTCTCGCGCTCCTCGGCGGTCGGGTTATCCCAGCGCCGCTCGATGTCCTCAAAAATTTTGTAGCCGAGATAATAAGGATTCAACTGCCCCTTCTGGGGCGACACCACGCCCGCGTGCAGTTCGGCAAACTCGATGGATTCCGTGTCGGTCAATTCAAGCTCGCGCATGATGCGCGAGTGCCAGAAACTGGCCCATCCTTCGTTCATCACCTTCGTCTGCATCTGCGGGACGAAGTATTCCATCTCTTCGTGAATCATCGCCATCGCATCGCGCTGCCAGTCGGTGAGGGTGGGCGAGTTGCGCATGATGTAATAGACGAGGTCTTTTTCGGGGAGGCGTTCGCCGCGCGGGAGTTCGCGCGCGACCGCGCGCGGCGGCGCGGGCGGTTCGCCGATCCGCCAGAGGTCGTCGTAGCGGCCTTCCTTCGGCTGTCCGGCGCGTTCCTGCGCTTCGGTCTGCTGCGGGCGATCCTGTTTGATGAAAAAGTTCGGATCAATGTGTTCCTCGATGGAGAGGACGGCATCGAGGAACTCCTCCACGGTCTTGCGCCCATACTTGAATTCGTAGTCGCCCATACGCCCGGCGTGCGACGAGACGGATTCGACCATGCGCCGGTTGGTCTTCGAGAAGTAGGCGTTGTTTTTGAAGAAGTCCACGTGGCCGAGGACGTGCGCCATCACGAGTTTGTTCTGGATGGGGCTGTTGGTTTCAAGCAGAAAGCCGTAAGACGGGTTGGTGTTGATGACCACTTCGTAAATCTTCGAGAGGCCGAAGTCGTACATGGTCTTCATGCGATGGTAGGCTTTGCCGAACGTCCAGTGCGAGTAGCGACCGGGCAGGGCGTAGGAACCCACCTCGTACATCACGGTTGCCGGCACGATCTCGAAGCGCGTGGGAAACGGGTCGAGGCCGAACCTGCGTGCGATCTCCCAGATTTGTTCAAGAACTCGTTCGAGGTCTTTGATTTCGCGGTCGTCTGCCATGCACGTATTTTCCTCTCGAACCGCTCACAACCGCAAGTTTTAAACGACCCGGCAAGGCTCGACGGCCAGACATCCAAAACATTCACCGCGCAGACACACGAAGACACGGATGAGGCGCGGGAGAAAGCATCGGACGATCTCGGATTTGAGATTAGATGATCTCAGATTTGAGACTAGATGATCTCAGATTTGAGATTGGATGATCTCAGATTCGAGATATGAATTTGCCTTTCTCCGTGCCCCCTCTGTGCTCTCTGTGTCTCCGTGGCGAATTCTTAATCCGGCTTATGGAGTTTTCTTATCGCCTGCTGCGGGCGCGGAGCGCAGGGTCTTGATGGCTTCGCGGATGGCGGCGGCGTTTTTGGGGTCGGGCGACTGGCGCAGATATTGTTCGAGTTCGTCGGCGGCGCGCGCGCGGTTGCCGCGCCGCTCGTGCAGGCGCGCGAGTTGGAGATGGACGGCGGCGAGTTTGCTGCCACTCAATTGATAAGCGCGGGCGAGCGATTTTTCCGCTTCGGCGAAGGCGTAGTCGCGCTCCTCCGTTTTAGCGGGGTCAATCGTCATGGCCTGTTCGATCAAGGCTGTACCGGCCAAAAGCGGGTACTGCGCGTCGGCCGGACTCAGGCGCGCGGCTTCGGCGAAGACGCGCGCCGCCACCGCGAATTTGCGCTGCCGCATCAACACCCCGCCGAACGCGTGCCACACGCGATCATCTTTCGGGTTAATCCGCTGCGCCTCGTTAAGCTCCGTGATCGCCTCCGGCAGTTTGCCCTGTCTGAGATACTCGGCGGCAAGGAGGAAACGCGCGTCGAAGTAGTCCGGGAAAATTTTGACGGCCTCGCGCAGAGCGGCGAGCGCGTCGGCCGCGCGCCCTTCTTTCGACAATTTCAGACTCGACTCGTAGGCGTCGCGCGCGGCCTGCGGAACATTCTGGGCGAAGTTGAGGCCGGGGCGAGGCGGGCGCACGCCGCCTCGGCCGGTCAGCGTAATTTCGATGACGCGCGTTTCGCCCTGTTCGCCGGGGCCGATGCTGCGGACGAACTCCACGCGCTCCGACACAGGGTTATAGTCGGGCGCGGAGATCGTCACCTGATAACTGGGGTCGCTCAAATTGCCGAAAAAGAAATCGCCTTCGTTGTTGGCGACCGTCTGATCCACGAGCGCGCCGTTGCCGCTCTCAAGGGTGACGGTGACGCGCGCCACGCCCGCCCCCGACGGGGTGCGAATTTTGCCGCGGATGCTGTGGCCCTGCGCCGACGCGTCGGCCGCGCAGGCGAAAGAGAGCAGGAGGATGACACACGCGGCCGGAGCAGAGATGCGGAAATTCATGATCGTTACTCCCGTTGATGCGCCCACGGCAAGCGCGTCTTGCGCCCCGGACGGTCTTCGCGGTGTGACGCCCCGGCACGCGTTAAGTTAAAGAAAACGGTGGAGCCTTTGCGAGGCTCCACCGGAAGGAAACAGGCGTGCGTTCCCGCTCCTGTTAGAAGCGGAACTTGGCCGCGAACTGGAAGGCGCGCGGGCCGCCCGTGCCGAACACGCTCGTGGCGCGCGAGACCGGGGCGAGGAAACTGTTCCCCGTGCCCTCCGCATCGAGCACCTGCGTGACGTTGGCCTCGTCCCTGTAGTTGGCGACGTTGAAGAGGTTGAAGACCTCGCCGATGAGGTCGAGGCTCAGACGCTCGTTGAAGCGAATCCGCTTCGTCAGACGCACGTCCTGCGAGATCAGCGAGTCGCCGCCGAGGCGCGTGCCCGCGGGTATCTCCGCGAGGGGCGAAAGCTCGTCGCCGAACACGTCGAAGAAGTGGCCGTCTTCGCTCGTGGTCGCAAGGCTTGGGATGCTCTGGTTGTAAGCGCGGATGAGCGCGTTCAAATCGCCGACCGAGCGGATGTCGCGCCCGATGCTGCCGGGGCCTGTGCCGGGCAGGTAGGTCAGGAACGTGCCCGTGCCGGACAAGTCCACGTCGTTCGGCAGGAACGCGCTGAAGGGCACGCCGCTGAAAGCCGTCGAGATGAACGACACGTTCCAGCCGCCGAGCACGTTGCGCTTGAAGGCCGAACTGCTGTCGCGGAAGAACGGCATGTCCCACACCGCGCTCAGGACGAAACGATGCGTGCGGTCGAGACCGGCGGGGCCGAACTCTTTGCGCAGATCGTTCAAGTCAGTGCCGATGGCGCCGAGGCCGAGCGTGTCGCCGCCGAAAGCCTTGAAGCGCGAGAGGCTGTAGCTGGCCGTCATCTGGAAGCCGCGATTGAAGCGGCGGTCTAAGCGAAGCAGCAGAGCCTTGTAGGTCGAGAAGCCCGACGAGTCTGCATAGGGCACGGAGTTGTCGAAGATGCTCGGGTCAATGCGCGGCCCCGTGACGGCGTTGTCGTGCTGGTTGATGTCGTAGGTGAGAACTTCGTGCAGTCCCTTGCGGTAGTTGAAGTCCGCCTGGAGGAGCATGTTCCAGGGCAGTTCGCGCTGCACGCCGAAGGCGTACTGGATCGAGTAAGGCACTTCATACTCGGTGGAGAAGAGCGGGCCGGAGATGGCCTGGAAGCACTCGATTGAAGTCGGGAGCGAACAGTTGAACGTGCGCGATTCGATGTCGGCGCGCGCCGCGGGCAGGAGGGCGAGCGCGTCGCGCAGCGTCAGGTAGCCGGTTGCGCCCGTCGGGTCGGTGCCGAAGCGACCGTTGCCGCCGGGGAACAGGCTGCTCTGGAGGTCGTTGCCGACGAGGAACAGTTGCGAGCCGGCCGGGCCGAGGTCGGCGCGCTCGAACAGGCGCAGGTTGTCAATCGTCGTGTCGTAGTACATGCCGATGCCGCCGCGCAAGACGGTCTTGCCGTTGCCGGCCACGTCCCAGGCGAAGCCTGCGCGCGGGCTGAGATTGTTCTTGTCGGGCGGCGGAGCCTGCGTTCCCTTGCCGAAGAGCGGGGCGAGGAACGCCGGGCGCGTCTGGTCGTGATTCCAGAGGTTGTTGTCGTAGCGGTAGGCCAGCCCGTAGTTGAGCGTGAAGCGATTGGTGAGTTTCCAGTTGTCGTTGCCGTAGAACTGGAAGCGGTGGTTGATGGTCTTGCCCTCGGGCGTGTTGAAGGGCAGGACGGCATTACCGATGCCCATCGAGATGTCGCGCACGGGAGCGTTCAGGAAATCCTCTTCCGTGTTCAAACCGCCCTCCGGCTCGAAGATGCGGATGCGGCCGGGGCTGGCGAAAACGAAGAGGCCGGTCAGAGACGAGCGTTCGTAGTTGCCGCCGAAGCGGATGGTGTGCGCGCCCGTCGAATAGGTCATGTCGTCGCGAAACTGGTTGCGGTTCTGGAAGGTGGTTTGCGGCGCGATGGCGTTTTGGCCGGAACGGAAAATCTGGCCGGGGAAATCGCGAATCTCCGGCACGCCCACGGTCGCCGCGTTGATGACGTTGCCGAAGTCGTTGAAATTGTAGATGAACTGGTTCGTCAGCTTCGGCGTGAAGATCGTCGTCAGGCCGGTGACGAACCCGTGCGTGTCGTTGATGACGATCTGATCGTTCGAGCTGAAAATGTTGCTCGTCGAGGCTCGCGGCACGATGCCCGTGCCGGGGGCGAACGGCACTTGCTGGTTGTTGTCGTTGAACGAATAACGGAAGAACGCGTTGTTAGTGTTGTTGACGTTCCAGTCAACCTTGGTCGTCAGCAGGCGTTCGTCGAACGGGTTGGGGGTGAAGCCGCTGAAGCTCAGGGCGGCGGGCACGAGATGGAGCGCGACGGCGTCCTGATTGTTCTGCTCGTAGTTGGCGAAGAAGAACAGCTTGTCGCGCTTGATGGGGCCGCCAAAGGTGAAGCCGTACTGCTGGCGGTCGAAGGGCACGCGGTCGGTCTGCACATCCGCCGGGATGCCGTTGGCCGCGTCGAGGCGGCTGAGGCCGGGGAAGGCCGCGAACTTATCGTCGCGATAGTAGATGTAAGCGTTGCCGTGATACTCGTTCGTGCCGGAACGCGTGACGACGTTGACCGAGCCTGTGCCCGACGCGCCCGTCGAGACATCCACGTTGGAGATGCCGAGTTGAAACTCCTGCACGATCTCCTGCGAGAAGTTTTGCGTGGTCGTGCCGACGACGTTATCAACCACCGAGCCGCCGTCCACGGTGATCTGCGTCGAGCGGCCGGCCTGCCCCGCGATGGAGATGCCGGTGTAGTTGGCCTTCGTGGGGTCGAAGCTGCCGCCCGCGACGGTTTCGACGCCGGGCTGGAGTTGCGCCAGATCGAGGAAGTTGCGGCCGTTGAGCGGCAGGTTTTGAATCTGCACCGTGCCGACGACGCCCGAGACGTTGTGATCCACGCGATCAATCTGCGCTTCGCTGCTGCCGATGATCGTCACTTCTTCGGCCGCGCCGCCGATCTGCAACTGCGCGTCGAGCGCGGCATTCTGGCCGACGGCAACCTGCACGTCTTTGTAGATCGTCTTCTTAAAGCTCGCGGCCGTGACCGTGACCTCGTAGTTGCCCGGAGGGAGTTGGCGAATGGAGAAATTGCCATCGTCGCCCGTCGTCACGGTGCGACTTAAATTGGTGTCGGTGTTGCGCGCGGTGACGGTGGCATTAACCACGACGGCGCTCTGCGGATCAGTTACCGTGCCTTCGATTGCGCCCGTCGGCTCTTGCGCCCGCGCGGACACGGAGAGGCTCAACATAATCATCGTCAGCGAGAGGAAACTCGCCAACCATTTCTTACATGTGTTCTTCATGATGGTATTCCTTTGTAGCCGGTTCATGTCTGAATGTGTTCGCCGCGTGAATTAGTTCTCGGGTCTTACGGCGCGCAAGGCTTGGGCGTGATGCGCTTGCGTGTCGGTATGGAGAAGCTGCTTGAGCTTCTTCGCGCGAGAGCTTGTACGTAAAATCGTTTCCGATTTCCGAGGGCATGGTTCAGATAAACCGAAGACGCCGGGCGAAGCTCCGCCATAGAGTTTCGCGCCGCCGCTTTCGCAACGTCGCTTCCACCCTCTGCCTGTCCGAGAACCGCTTGTCGCTGAACACTACTAGGAGGAGACTGATCACTCCCAATGCAAACTACATTCCAATCGAAGTTTGAATCCTTCGCGGAAAACTTAAACCAACATTCCACTTGCGTTTAGAGAAATGGGCGAGGGCGGGCGGGCGTGACGGGGCGAGAAGCGAAAGCTGTTGTTTCTGAATTATTCTCCAAAAAATTGAAGGGTCGCCGAGGACGCTGGCAAGGTGTATACACCCGCCGGGTACGCCGCCGTGTATGCCGCAACGAAGCGTTAGGAAAAGACGGCGCACGCGCGCCGCTTACGCCTCGACGCCGCGTTGCCCGAAGAATTGCTTGAGCGCGGGATACACGTCCTCGCGTTCGTCTATGCGCACGCCGACGAAGCGTTCCTTGCGGTGCAGGCGATCCTTAAAAATGGATAAGAGCGCGCCCGACGAACGCCGGTAGCCGGACGTGCCTTCCTCTCCGATCTCGCCGTAGCCGAACAAATTGCACGTCTTGATCAACTCGTCTGCCAGCCGCACGGCCTCTTCGTTGTCCGAGTAGTAGTTGTCGCCGTCGGAGAAGTGAAACGGGTAGACGTTCCAGTCGCGCGGGTTGTAACGCGACGCGATGATCTCCAACGCCAGTTGATAGGCGGACGAGACGACCGTGCCGCCCGATTCGCCCTGCGTGAAGAACTGCTCCTCCGTCACCTCTTTGGCCTCCGTGTGGTGCGAGATGAAGACGATCTCCACGTTGTCGTACTTCGTGCGCAGGAAGCGCACCATCCAGAAGAAGAACGAGCGCGCGATGTACTTTTTGAACTCGCCCATCGAACCCGACACGTCCATGAGGGCGAGCACGACGGCGTTCGACTCGTAGCGGTTGTCCTCTTCCCAACTTTTGAAACGCAAATCCTCTTTTTTGACGTTGCCGAACTTCGCGCCCGAAGACGAGCGCGCGTTGCGTTTGATGTTCTCAAGGATGAGCCGCCGCTTGTCTAGATTCGCCATCACGCCCGTGCGTCGGATTTCGTTGAAGCGCGTCGTCTTGGCGGGCACGGCCTTTTTGGCCTTCTCTTCGAGGAAGGGCAGTTGGAGGTCTTCAAAGATGAGCGCGGCGAGTTCGTCTATGTTGACTTCGGCCTCGTAATATTCCGCGCCCGCCTCCTCCCCGGCCGGCCCCTGTCCCTTGCCCTGTCCCTGTCCCTTGCCCTGCCCCTGCTCGCGCCCGAGCACGTCGCCCACGCGCGTCTTGCCGTCGCCCTGCCCGACGTGCTTGCGCTTGTGGTGGTCGAAACGAAACTTGTACTCGTCGAGCGAGCGGATGGGAACTTTCACGCTGCGCTTGCCGTCGGACAGGATGATCGCCTCGTTCGAGACGATTGAGCCGAGGTTCTTTTTGATCGCCTCTTTGACGCGATCCTTGTGCCGCTCCTGATCGATGATGCCTTTGCGCTGCAAAGACCAATCGTTGCGCTGTACAGACATGATTAATAAAACTCCTCTCGAAGCGAGTTGCCCGCTCAAGCGGCGGCCGTCGTCTCTGCGCCCCGGCAAAACTCGGCGACGAGTGAGACGAATTCCCGCGGCCGTTCCTCCTGCGGGAGGTGGCCGCAGTCGGGGAAGACGAACAGGCGCGAGTGCGCGATCAACTCGTGCAGTCGCTCTCCGTAGCGCAGCGGCACGTCGCGGTCGTGCGCGCCCCAGACGAGCAGGGTCGGCTGTGTGATGCGCGCGGCTTCACGTTCGATCCGCGCCGCGCGCCAGCGGCGCAGTGTGCGCAGGATGGCGCGATGCGTGGCCGCCGCGCGCAAAGGTCGCTGGTGCGCCATGATCCGGGCGGGGTCGAGCATGTAGCCGTTCTCGGCCGCGTAAGTCTTCCGCAGGTGGTTTTTCACGAACCGTCGCGCGTCGAGCAACACGGGCGCGAGCAGTTCGCCCATCAAGGGTGTGGCGGCGAGGCGCAGCAAAGGCCGCCGGATAATTTCGTCGTTCGACACCGAGCCGACCAGCACCAGACGTTCGACGCGCGCCGCGTAGTCCAACGCGCACACGGCCGCGACCGCACCGCCGTAGGAACTGCCGACGAGCGTCGCGCGCCCGATGCCGAGCGCGTCCAACAGCCCGACGACGATGCGCGCCTGCGCCTCAATCGTGTACTCGCCGCCCACGGGCTTCCCCGAAAATCCGAAGCCCACGAGGTCGGGCGCGACGACGCGGAATCCCGCTTCCGCCAGAGGCACGAGCGCGTCGTTCCACACGAAGTTCGACGCGCAGAAACCGTGAATCAACAGCACGGCGGGCGCGTCCCCGTCGCCCGCCTCCTGGTAATGCATGCGCACGCCCTCGATCTCGACGAAGCGCGAACGCTCCGCATGATGCAGACGCTCGCGGTGCTCGCCCCACTCCACGTCCTGTGGGCGCGTCAACAACTTCAACGCCAGCGCGCCGCCCGCCAACGCCGTCGCCCCGCCGATCCAGTAACGCATCTTCATCGTCATTGTTTCGTCTCGCCCGCCGCGCCGCCGCCGTTGTTGCGTCTCTCACTAATGATCCGCTCTACGACATTAACCAGAGCGTTGAGCCGCTCGTCGGTCTCAGCCATCTGTTTGTCAGTCCGCGCTTGTGCCTCCGCGTGCGCGTGCGCCTGCGCTGCCTGCGCCTGCGCCTGCGCCACCTGCGCTTCGGCCAGTGCCTTGATCTCCCCTTCGTGGAGTTCGGCTATCGCGAGCAGCGCACGGATACCTTCTTCCGTGCGCCCCCACCTACGCTCCCATTTCTCGTCGGCCTCGGCATGCGCCTCGCGCATTTGCTGCATGTCGGCGGTAAACTGCGCCTGCTGCTCCAGAATGAACTTCATGGTGCGCTGATTCTCTTCATCCCTTCGCCGGGATTCGTCATCTTCTCGACTCATTTAATAGACCGTCCTTCCGGTGAGGATTTTTATTCCTGACGAGCAAGTGCAACGCCCGCGCCTATCGGAACCGAAAAGCGCGGGCATGAAAATTTCTCTGTCTGTCCCCGCGCCCCCGGTGATCAGCGCGAGAGCAGCGTGCCGACGTAGGTCAAAAGTTCGTTCGCGCAGACCGGGCAGTAGCCGCCGTCTTTGACGAGACGATCCACGACTTCGTTGATGCGGCGCAACTGGTCTGGGTCGGGCGTGCGGGAAGAGGTCGTGATCTTCACCACGTCTTTGAGGTCGGCGAAAATCTTCTTCTCGATGGCCTCTTTCAGACGCTCGTGCGAAGTGTACTCGAACTGCTTGCCCTTGCGGCTGAAAGACGAGATGCGAATCAGTATCTCCTGCCGGAAAGTGTTCTTCGCATTGTCGGAGACGCCGATCTGTTCTTCGATGGAGCGCATCAACCCTTCGTCCGGCTCCATCTCTTCCTCGGTGATGGGGTCTTTGATGCGTTCCTTGTTGCAGTAGGCTTCGACGTTGTCGAGATAGTTGTTGCAGATCGTGCGCGCCATCTCCTCGAACGAATAGACGAAGGCGCGCTGCACCTCGATCTTCGCCAGTTCGTCATATTCCTTGCGCGAAGCGGAGATGAGATTGAGGTAGCGTTCGCGTTGCTCCGAGTTGATGCCGGTGTGCTGCTCGAAGCCGTCTTTGATGGCGCGCAGGGCGTCAATCGGGTTGATGCAGGTGACGCCGTCGCGCACGAGCGCGCCCGACAGGCGGTTGATGATGTAGCGCGGAGAGATGCCGTCCATGCCTTCGCGCACGGTCTCCTCTTTCAGTTCGCGCACGTCCTTCGACTTGTAGCCTTCAACGTCCTCGCCGTCGTACAGCTTCATCTTCTTGACGACATCCACGCCCGCGCGCTTCGGGTCTTCGAGGCGCGTCATGACGGCGAACATCGCCGCGACCCTGAGCGTGTTCGGCGCGATGTGGACGCTGCGCAAAACTTCCGACTGGTTGAGGAGTTTGCCGTAGATGCGTTCCTCCTGCGAGACACGCAGGTTGTAGGGCACGCGCACGAGGATGATGCGATCCTGCAAGGCTTCCGACTTACGGTTGCCCGCGAAACTGACGTACTCGTTTTCGTTCGAGTGTGAGAGGATCACTTCGTCGGCGTAGATCATGGCGAAGCGGCCGGTCTTGATGTTCTGCTCCTGCGAGAGCGTCAGCAGTGAGTAGAGAAACTTCTCGTCGCACTTGAGCATCTCGATGAACTCCATCACGCCGCGGTTGGCGATGTTGAGTTCGCCGTCGAAGCGATAGGCGCGCGGGTCTGATTCGACGCCGACCTCGCCGATGGTCGAGAGATCAATCGAGCCGGTCAGTTCCGTGATGTCCTGAGATTTTGGGTCGGAGGGTGAGAACGTGCCAATGCCGACGCGCTCCTTTTCCGAGAACTGGACGCGCTGCACGCGCACGTCCTCGTGCTTGCCGCCGTAAGTGTGTTCGAGCGCGTAGCGGCACTGCGGGCAGAGGTCGCCTTCGATGTAGATGCCGTAATGCTTTTCGATTTCGGCGCGGAGTTCGTGCGGGATGAGGTGCAGCGGCTCCTCGTGCATCGGGCAGTCTTTGATCGCGTAGAGCGCGCCCGCGTCGGTGCGCGTGTAGTCTTCGAGGCCGCGCTTGAGCATCGTGACGATGGTTGACTTGCCGCCGCCGACCGGCCCCATCAAAAGCAGGATGCGCTTGCGCACTTCCAGACGCTGCGCCGCCGACTTGAAGTATTCGACGATGCGCGCGAGCGGTTCTTCGATGCCGTAGAGTTCCTGCGCGAAGAACTTGTAGCGCGCCACCTCGTCGCGCGTGCCCTCGTTGAGTTTCTCGATCCCGGCGGCGTGGATCATGTCGTTGACGCGCGCGTGGGAGAGTTGGGCGAGTCTGGGGTTTTGTGAAACCAGCTCGAAGTAATCGCGGAAAGACCCTTCCCAGTGGAGGGCTTCGCGCTCGCGGCGCAAGTCTTCGAGCCGCTCGCTGATGTTGAATTTGTGTTTGCCATCCTGCTCTTCGTGCATAGCCTTGATACCTCTATAAGGGCTTCGCGCGCATGGACGGCGTGGGGAAGTTCACGCCCTTCCTTCTTTATTCCGGGCGGCTCGCAAGCGGCGGGCTTCGTCGCTTCTGCGGGGCAGGTTAACTGCTTGACCGCGCCGGCGAGTCGCGTTTGCTTTAGGACAAGTCTCGATGCGACAGGTGGGGACGTGCGCGGGTGCGTGCCCGATCTCTGCGCCGTCGAGTCTACGGGAATCCTGTTAGGACTTGATTGTCAAAAGAGAGCGACGGGCGGGACGAGCGACTTTTCGCGACCCCTACTGCCGCCGCTTGCCGCGATTATAACACAGCGCGGGTGACGACAAATCAAAGGTTATTTTCGCCGCCCGCGTCGAGCATCACCCTCGGCTGCAACAGGCCGCGCGCCGCGTCGTAGACGCCGACGGCGATCAGGTTTCCCGCCCCGTCGCGCATCCGCACGCGCTCGCCTTCCTGCCAGAGCGAGCCGGATTCACGCGAGATTCGCACCGCCGCCCCGTGACGCGCGCGCCGCGCGTCTTCGGCCGTTAGATGCTTGAAAGGCAGATCAGGGAGGGCTGCGTCCGGCGTAATAAGAAGCTCGCCCGCGCCGTCTCCGGTCTCCACGCGTTCCGCCAGACCTTCCAACGTGACGGCCTCCGCGATGCGAAACGCGCCCGCGCGCGTGCGGCGCAGCGCAGCGAGGTGCGCGCCCGTGCCGAGTCGCGCGCCGAGGTCTTCGGCCAGCACGCGGACGTATGTCCCCGCCGAACAGACGACGCGCATGCGCACGTCGCAAGTCTCGTCCGCGTTCGCGCGCCGCCACGCCCCGTCCGTCTCCAGCATTTCCAACTCGCTGACACGGATGCGCACCGCCGCGCGTTCCACACGGATGCCGCGTCGCGCCAGTTCATACAACTTTTGCCCCTGCACCTTCTTCGCCGAATACATCGGCGGCACTTGTTCGATCTCCCCGCGTAAACTTTCGAGCGCGCGCTCGACCTCTTCCCTGTCCCACTCAGCGCAAGGCCGCGCGGCGTGCGGCGTGTCGCCCGTCTGCCGCGACTCGCGCCGCGCGCCCGTCAGGTCGCCGGTCTCCGTCGCGTAGCCGAAACGCACCGTGGCGTCATACTCCTTCTCCGCCCCGGCGAGGAATTGCGCGAGCCGCGTCGCGCGACCGACGAGCACGACCAGCACGCCGGTCGCGAACGGGTCGAGCGTGCCCGTGTGCCCGACGCGCCGCTCCCCGAGCACGCGCCTCACGCGCGCCACCACGTCGTGCGAAGTCCAGCCCACGGGCTTGTCTATGATGAGCGCGCCGTCCATGCGCGTAAGGGTAAGGGGAAAAGGGGAAAGGGGAAAGGCACGGCGGCGCGTCTCGCATCGCCGCGGCAACTACCGGGTCGAGGCGGGCGGCAGTTTTCTTCCCTTACCCTCTACCCTTTCCCCTTGCCTGCCGCCTGACCTCTGCCCTTTCCCCCACTCCGTTTTCCCTCTCCCCTATGTTTTAATCCTTTCATGCGCAGGCCAAAACGGAGAGCTTATGTGAGAGACATCAACGAGGCGGAGGCCAAGCCGAAACGCCCCATTGACCCGGAACGCTCGCGCACGCGCACGCTGCAACGCGCCGTCAAACTGCTCGCCGCCAAGCCGCGCTCGGTCGCCGAACTGCGCGGGCGACTCCTCGAAAAAGAGTGGACGACCGAAGAGGCCGCCGATTACGCCATCGCCAAGCTCAGCGAATACGGCTACGTGGACGACGAGCAGTTCGCGCTCGGCTACGCGTCGGCGCGCGTCCGCCAGAAGCCCGTCGGGCG
>DATHAZ010000050.1:0-60116 GCA_035296445.1 Pyrinomonadaceae bacterium
GCAATAAGTTTCTGTGCAGTCTCTTCACCTAAAACGTCAGAGAGGGGTTCAACACGGCCTTCATCTAAGATCACTGACAACTGCTCATCAAATTGTTGATAGAGTCGTGCTACTTTGGCTTGACCAATCCCGATGCCACGAAAAGACGGGTGGTTAATCAAATATTGAATGAGCAGATGACCCTTGGGCGGGAGTAATTTGGATTGCTCAATGAGCAGCTGCTCGCCATATTGAGGATGCTGAACGAATGTGCCTGTTAATTCCCAAACTTCGCCTCTCAGCGGAATCCGAAGCATGCGACTGCTATCCGCCACTGCCCGAATCAATCTTCCAGATGAATCTTTTCCGCTGAACACGGAGCCACCGAACGGTCCCGGATAAACGGTGGACACCGCCACGGTGAACGTATAGCTGCTCATGGGTGATAAGTTCGACCGTTAGTTGAAATCGCTTCCTCCAGAGTTTTGTACTGGCGCAACTGTTCTTTAAGCTCCTTATTCTCCTGTCGGAGGGCAGAGTTTTCGGCATTTCGCGTTGCGAGCGCTTGTTCAAGTCGCTGAATGCGTCTATCGCGCAAATCCATTTGCTGTTGTAGATGTAAAGCTTTTCCGTCAGCAAGAGGGGTTCCGTTATCTAAGCCGATTTCAATGGCAGCTTTCTCAAGTAGTGCCACCGCTTCGGGATTGTTATATAAAGTTTGCCTGTTAAATCCGCACGCAATAGCGATGGCACTCTTATCCGGCTTCCCGTTACGAGCTGGTATTAGCGCGCCCTTCGTCCTGAGCTCACTTATGTAAGCCCGCAATCTTTCAGCGTTTTCGGCACCTACTTGCTGCCCGCTCTTCGATGGACGTCCGGGTTTCACATTATTGTTTGTTGATTCACTCATCCTCCTTCTCCCCAAAGCTAACGTCTTTCTAGTGGCGGCATGGGCGCAAAGAGTTGATCTGCGTCAATTCCCAGCATTTTCGCGTTATATTCGACGGTAACCCATCTCTCAATCCACCCGTCAAGTTTTCGGTACAAGTCTGCATTTTGCTCTTCTAAATTAGCGACGCGCTCCTCTAACGGACGGCGAAGAGCAACGGCCTCAACACTCGTAGAGAAGTTCGTCCGCTGAAGCTCGACGTATTCGGCAATAATCTTGTCTAGGCCATTGTTATAAATCGCTTGTCGGGTTACCCGAAGTCGCTTAGCTAAGTTGGATATATTGATGGGATCGGTTTTGGGGGATAAATTCGTCATGCGCCCCAGTTCTGCCTTAGCCGCTTTTACGAGCAACTCACCCCTCAACGGACGTGCTCTGGGCCGACCACGGCGTCTTTTCTTATTGATAGTCTTACGCTGTGGTTCTGGCGGTTCTGAATTAGTGTTTTCCGGCATAGTTGAGTTTGACCTAACACTAAGGCTAGTCTTGGTAGTGAGCAGCATGCGTCATGTCATCATGGGACTCAATCGTTCCCACGATATTTGTCGCCCCGGCCTCATGTCTGGGCAGGAACGGACAATGTCTACAGAAGCTACCGCAGCACAATCCTCGTTTCTCATGAAATGCAGATGTCATTACCATCAAACCGCCTTCCATATAGTAATCTTGATCCAGAACGAGTTTCGTTGTGTCGTTATCCATCTGCCTCCTACTCATATCAAAGAGGTTGGCCAAGCACCCTGCCATTCGGGAACACTTTTAGCAATTTTCTGTCAGAACTTTCTAGACCATCTACAGCCAACGCAGCTCGGGCTCCTTCCACAATGAGTCTATTGTGTCTGGTATAGTTATTTGCCCCAGCAACTCCCTCCTCAGATGCCCGCGTCGAATGTTGTAGCTGCACTAAGTGAAAACCAAGCATAGATTTAATGTTTGAAGCTTCTGTTTCGTCCCCTTTTGTTCGCAGGTACTCTGAGCAACCGCGAAGGCAGTTTAGGTGATATCCACAGGGCTCGATGGAATAGTCATGCAGACAAAGCCCGTAAGGGGTGAAGTGGGCAACATTGACGAATGTTTCAAGAAAATTCTCCTTCTCTACAGGGTCATCAATCGCGTGGTAAGTATCGGCAACGTCTCCCTGTAGCCCTCCGTTTTTAATCATTTCACGTGCCCATGCGACGCGCTGCTCTACCGTTCCGTGTTTGTATGCAGCATTTTGTCTTTCATCACGCCGCCCGCTCCACCTAGCGAGTTCTAAATCAGAGAGCCCGCCACGCGCCAGTAAAGTATTAAGCCAGTGACGGAAGGCGTGCGTACTAATTTTCATTGGGGAGCTGTCAGGCTCCGTCAGGCCGCGGCGAGAGAAGATCGAGTAC
This sequence comes from Pyrinomonadaceae bacterium, assembly GCA_035296445.1. GTDB lineage: Bacteria > Acidobacteriota > Blastocatellia > Pyrinomonadales > Pyrinomonadaceae > JAIVJZ01. The sequence continues at coordinate 2,305 of DATHAZ010000050.1, forward strand.
TTACCATTATGACCTCCCAGCGCAGTTGAAATTTGGGTTACACCGATCAACTCAGGTAAAAAACGCAACGTTGCCATCTTGGCCGCAAACTGGTTTCGGAACATGACGCATAATGACTGAGAGAGCATCTGCACTCTACCACCAGGCTTTCTTATCACCTCAAGTCCTTTAAGTTTTAGTGCCAACGCTTTCTCAATATCACCGATTCGAAACAGTTGCGTAGGGAGATTAAAATAAACTTTGTCTTTGGTTCCTACAGGCTTTACTAACAATCTAAGCGTGAATACTCGTGCGCCACGGCGATCATGTAATCCAAATATCTTAGCTAGCTGACCTAAATCAACAATCTTATCTTCCTTATATTGGGAAGAAAGAGGTACACGACTCGGGTCATGTTCAATCCTAGCCGCTACAGATCTTGCCTCAGCACAAAGTCGTGTAAGATCATCAACAGCTCTTTTAGCCAAGGGCACAGCAATATCCGAAAGCCACTTAACATAGGGTTCCCCCCCCTTCTCTGGCCAATACCGTATACCGCAGCGCTTAATTATCTTCCCAGAATTAGGGTCTAACATTATCTTGCCATTTCGGTCTAATGCTGCGTCTTCTACCCAACAATCAAGAGGCAGTCTCAGGGCTTCACCAATACGAAATCCCCCTACTGCAAGAAGATCAATAATCCGCAGTAGAATTCTCTCGTTGTCATCCAAAGGATCATTAGAGATATCAGCCAAAGCTTCCAATGCCCGTGGTGACGGCATTTTCTCCAGCCCTTTAGCCTGCGATTCAGGGTCTAAGGCGTCAGACCTTCTAGGAGGTGGCAGAGGATTTCTGAAGTTAATACGGGCTCGTACAATTTTATGCTCGTCAACCCACATAGCGATCTCTTGAAGAGATCTGCCGACGTGGAACGGAGTCCAACCCTTGGTTCGCTTTTGAGCTAAAGCCAGTGCGTCTCTAAAGTGTTTTCGAGTTAGCCGGGTCGGGTCAGTCTTTACTGTATGTTTCAGGGTCTCATATAGATGTCGCAAGGCGATCATTATGTGAGCTTGCCCTCGTGAGGACAGTCCACGTGCGCTTGCCCGCGTACGCACTATGGATTTCGCAAAATCACCGTACGGTTGTTCGAATGGGACATGAGGGTTACCCCTATCTCTAATGGCTGTGAAATATAGTGTTCTACGACTTTTTTCATGTACTAGAGGGATTCCATAGTCTGTTATGTCCCATGACATAGCATTCCATTCTATGCCGGGGTAGGTGTTTAACTGTTTAGCCCTCTCGATAATTTGCTCAAGTTGTACATGCTCTTCAGATTTATTCACCAGATGTCCCCTCTCCATTCTTCATTTGCCTTATCCTGTTTAATAGTTGGCGGATTGCTATGATCACATCTGAGAGTTGATGTGGAATTCGATCGCTGGGATTCGCACTCTTCTTGATCAAGCTTTCGACATAAGTTTCTAACTCCAAGAGTAGTAGTTCGTGTGGACCGTCTAACCATGCTTGGAACTTTGGGCAGATATAACAGGATAATGGCGGGTAAAGATCACATAAGAAGCTTGCCCCACAAACACCAATCCCTCCAAGATTCTTTAGTGTGGGTGTTGCTCCGAAGATAACTGCATCTTCACTTTCATTCTCACTGTGTTTGATCACCTCGCCAAGGAAACGCTTAACAATACTAGAATAGTGCTCATCTTTAGCTAATGCAGCGTTCAGTCGGTCAACTACGTTACTGGTACTCCCGACGTAAATCCCGATACTCTCGGTGTTTGAATGATCGGCTAATTCTGCCAATTGATTTGTTGCCGTACCTTGTTCTGCCAGAAGCGTGAAGAAGGTGTACCGTAAACGCATGGGAGTCAAGTTGACGGTTTTTCCAGTGCGTGGAGAAATGATTTTTGCGGCTTTGGCGAAACTCTGCACGTGATAATTAAATGCTACCACCTTTACGTGAAGCTCGTATTTACCTTTCAACTCATCGGTTAATTTCTTTTGCGTTATTCGTGTGGCGCATAGCAATGGCATTTCCGGGCCACGGTCACCGTACTTCTGATGATTACTTTCAATCAACTCCGTGATTAGTTTGCCTAATAACGGCGAGATTCGTCGTCTCTTCTTTTCTGGAGCTCCAACCGTGCGCTGTTTTGCCCGAGGAACATCTAACGAGTAAAAGGGTTGACCCGTTGGTCCGGTGATTATTTTGAAGTCTTGCTCTTCGAGCATCACAAGTTGGACTGGGCGTGCTCCGAGTTCGAGCAAAAGCGCCACAATAACGCGCTTCAAAAGAGAATAGGCATCTTCTTTGACAGCTTGGCGTACAAGAAAATGCTCATCGTTGGTTAATGGTCCATCATCTACGTCACGGGTCATGACCCGTTCGCCACGTGGATTAACGGAAATTTTTAACTCGTATAAGCGACTGGCAATATCCCCACTAAATCCGGAAAACCCCTGATCATCACACCACTGATACCATTTTCTAAGGTAATGAAAATGCCAATCTTTACGCTCTTGGCGTAATTTCACCAGCGCGCTTTCTAAGATGTAAAAGTCTATCTCCCACGCAGAGTTAAAACCGGGTAATAGGTTCAAACAATATTTTAATTGTTTGAAAACTTGATGGGCTGTTTTTGGAGCGTAAGTTTCAATGTTGTAAGCGACAAAGGCTCGTATAGCATCCTTTATATCCGGGGCGGCCTCTAGCGTGTCCCAGTTGAGACTTATGTTGTCCGACGGGTCCTGTGGTTCCCAGACGCTTCCTGTCGTATCAACTGGGCGACCGTTTCTATCGATTACTTTTCCCGAGTTCTGCCAAACATAAAGAGGTTTAATTGCTGGTGAGGTAGGGATGCGGATGTGGTTAGACATATCTGCACCTCAAAAAACATACAAGTTATCCTGGAATTTTTCGGCAACTTGGAGAGCTTGTGCCTCAATCAACCTACGACTATATAATTCAGGCATCTTCGATTCCTCTGACCAACCGTTGATATAGCGCTGAACTTCTTTTATCAAATCCTCCTTCAGCCCTAAGCTCTCAGCCTGTTCAAGGAAACCATTATTGAATGTGTGTCTCAATGCGTGCGGATACAACTTCCCCTTGAGATGAGGAAGGCACTTTTCAACTAGAAAACTAAATATCCAATTTACTCCGGCGGCATCCAAAGGTGCACCAGTTCGGTTGCTGGTAATGAGATACGTATGATTTCCACGCTTTCGGTGCTTTTGAACATACTTCCATAAATTGACTCGCAAATGCTTCGGCAAAGGGATATCCCGCTCGTTAGTTTTAACCTGCGGCTCTCGTTTTCGTGAGTCCTCCTTGTCGTCCGGTGCTCTTTCTATATGTAATGTAGTCTTTGGTCCTGAGGGCAAGTGTTTCAGTTTGATTTTAAGTAACTCGCCGCGCCGAATCCCTGTGGCGATCTTCAAATCGAATATCAACTGATTACGGAACTGAACACTTTTTTTGAAAGGGTTAAGCTTTGACCCAGGAGTGATGATTTTACGTATTTCGTCGATTTCTTCGCGCGTAAGCCCTTTCCGATTAGCGTGTCCTTTGCCACTTTTGTGATTACTACGGAAAGCACCTGTGAGGCGATTTAGTGCCGTGCCAACGGTATCTTCTATTTCTGAAGAAGGTGTCGCTCTGGGAATAAACTCGTAGGCCGCCCATATTAGAAAATCTTTAATCACTCCTGTGTAAGAATTAAAAGTTGCGGGTGCTAGGATGGATGTAATCTCTTTAGTATCTTTTTCTCCAAGCTGTTTCTCGTTCTGCGTTCCGATTGAGCCGATGAGATTGTCTGTGCGGCGGGCTCGAAGGTAGCGACAAAAGCCGGTAATCTCGGCCTGTGTAAATAACTTTCCCTCTCTAAGCCTAGCCTCTATATCTATCCCTCTTTTATCACCCCATTCATAAAACCAGCCTAACACACGTAAATCTCTGTCTATCGTGCCCGACTGTTTGGATTCTCTACGCTGATCAATAACATAACGAGTCGGTAGTAATACGGGTTGATATGTATCTCTATACAGGAGTACGGGGAACCTTTCACCCGATGAAAATACTGTTCTGTATATGATATATCTCTCAATCACATTGACATTATATTGACATCTCCTATCTATTTCAAGCTCTTAGTTTTACATGTGTAAATTGACAATTGAGCTTATGCAATAAACGTAACTCAACTAAATCAAGAGGGCTGATAAATATCAGCCCTGAAAACTTACTAACTACATAAGTATTAACAGTTTACGCTGAGACAGGTTGACAGTGTTTTATTACTTGATATATATGGCGACACCCATTTTGGCAGCAATAACCGCGACGCGCGAGGTAACGCGCCGTGAAGACCACGCAAGCGCCCTCCAGATAAAAATCCTCGCCTTCGACGAGCGTTCGCTCGTTCGGTTCGACAGTCATACGCTTTCTCGCGGCGCGAGCTAAAAGCTGAACTGCGCGCCCGCCTTGCCCGTCCGCCCCGGTGTGCGAAATCCGTTCTCGAAATATTCGCGCCCGAAAAGATTCTCGACGTAGCCGAAGAAGCGCAAACTGCGCGACTCGCCGAGCGGCAAAGTGTAATTCGCGCCCGCGTCGGCTTTGGCATTTCCGTCGAAGCGATAGACGACGCTGCCGAAGGTCGCGGGGTTGTACACGGGCGCGAGGTAATCGCTCGACGCCGTGAGATCGAAGTTGAACAACAGGCGGCGGCCGAGGCGTTGCGTCGCCGTCAGGCTGAATTGATGATCGGGAATCGCGAATGAGCGCAGCACGTCGCCGACGCGCGGCGTGCGCTCGTCGGCGTTCGTATAGGTGTAAGAGGCGCGCAGGTCGAGCGTGCGAGCGGGCGCGGCATCGAAGCTCAACTCTAGGCCGCGCGCGAGTCCGCCGCGCGTGTTGACGTAGCCGCCGAAACGCCCGAACGGGTCGGGCTGCACGACGAGGCCGGCGAAGTCGAACGCGATGACTTCCTGCAAGCGCGTGTAAAAGTAGGTGACGGACGCGCGGGCGCGCGTGCCCGCGAAATTTTGGTCGAGTCCGGCGTCGAATGCGACGGAGCGTTCAGGCCGCAGGCGCGGGTCGCCGAAGGCGGAAAACCGGGGCGAGCCGCCGCCGAAGGGGCGCGGGTCGTAGAAGCTGCCGAAGCGTTCGTAGAGCGAGGGGGCGCGATAGCCGTTGCCGACGTGCGCGCGCAATTTCGTGCCGGTCGTGCGGAAAGAGTAGGCGATAGAGCCGTCGCCGGTGTAGGCATTGGCCGGGGCGTCGAAGTCGAAATTGGCGAAGGGCGAAGTGGCGGCGGGTGCGAGGTCGGGGCGCGAGAGCGCGAAGCGTTGCGTGCGGAAGGCGGCGGAGAGTTGCAGGCGGTCGTCGAGGAGGCGCACCTGATCCTGTATGAAGAACGCGTGGCTGCGCTCGGCCACGTCAACGGAATAGTCGTCGGCGGGCGCAAACGAGGTGAGCGAGCGGTTGAGGAAACGTTCGCGCTCGAATTCGTAACCGGCGGTGACGAGGTTGGCACGCCCCAGACGAAAATCAACTCGCGCGTTCAAGGTGTGGGCGCGCCCGTCGAAATCGGCGCGCGTCGTGCCGAACGGCTCGAAGCCCGTGCCCGCCGGGCCGTCGTAATACGCGCCGTCCGTCCGGTTGCCCTGATAAGAGAGCGTGTAGCCGAAGCTGTCCGTCGGGCGGTGTGTGAAGATGAGCGCGCCGGAGAAAAAGCGCGTGGCGCGCGCGGCATCAGGGTCGTTCGTCGAGGGAATGAAAGTGGCCGCGCCGTTCGTCAACTGAAAGTCGGGCGTGCCTGTTTCAAAGCGGCGCAGTTCGGCGCGCGAGAGCGGCACGGCGGAGATGATGCCTGCCGGCAGCGCGCCGGAGACGGGGCGCGCGTCTTCGTTGAGTTGGGCGAATGAGTCGGCCGCGTAGAGACGCGCGCCGAGCGTCGCGGTCGGCGTCAGGCGGAAGAGGACGCGCCCCTGCCCGCCCGTCGTGCGCGCCGCGTCGTCGCCGTCTATGCCGCGCGTGACGTTCAAATGTGAGACGCCCGCGCTGTAGGCGACGCGGTTCGCAGGCGTGCCGCCCGCGATTTGCGCGCGCCCGCGAAAGAGTCCGAGGCCGCCGCCCTCCGCGAGCAGGCTGCCGCGCAGGGGCGTGCCGCCTTCGTCCGTGATGATGTTGACGACGCCGCCGATGGCGTTCGTCCCGTAGAGCGACGACCCCGAGCCGCGCAGCACTTCGACGCGGCTCACGTTCGTCGTGTTGAGATCGCTCAGGTAGCTGGAAGCGTCGCCCCGCTCCGAGGAAGGATCGCGGAAGCGCAGGCCGTCAATCAGGATCGCCGTGTCCTGATTGCGCAGGCCGCGCGTCTTGATCGTGACGAACGCGCCGGGGCCACCGAGTTGCTGCACGCGCAGGCCGGGCACGACGCGCAGGGCTTCCGGAATCGAATGCTCGTCGCGCTCGTCCAACTCGCGCGCGACAATGCTCGTGACGGCCTTCGAGACTTCATCCACGGGCTGCGGAGTGTCAGCCGCCGTCACGACGACCTCCGCGCGCACGCCCCGAACTTCCAGAGCGAGGTCGAGCGTCAAAGTCTGCCCGCGTTCGACACGGATTTTTTGCGCAATGGCGGGCGCGAACCCGCGCGCGTCGGCCTCGATCAAATACTCACCGGCGGCGAGGCTCTCGAAGCGATACGCGCCGCCCGCGTCCGAGACGGCGTTGAGACGCTGCAACTGCGGCGCACGCGCGTAGAGCGTGATGATTGCGCCCGCGACCCCCGCGCCCGCCGCGTCGGTCACGCGCCCGCCGATGGCAGCCGCAGACGCCGCACCAGTCGCCTGCGCGAGCGAGACCGGCACGCACAGGGCGACGAAGGCAAAGACGAGTAAAAATTTACGTGCGGGCGTAAATCTACCGGCCTGCGAAAATTTATTAGTGAGCGAATTTTTATCGGTTTGTGTGTTAGTCATTTCCTCTCGCATCCTCTTCCTGGAATGGCGGAGGCCGCGCCGCACGGACGCCGCGGGCGGGGAACATTGAGAGACCGACAAAGCGCGGCGCGCCCCCGGAGCCGGTGCAAAAAAAAGACGCGCCCTCGATCCTGCCGTGGCAAGATCGAGGGCGCGTCAAAATCTGCACCGGATCAAATCCGGGCGACCTCTAAGTTTAAGAACAACCGAAGAGGGAGCGCGGAGTTTGATCGTCGCACGTACTTTTGAGCCAAGCCACTCGCCCTTTCCCGGAGCGTCAGCGGTCGCCTCCGTCTCTTGATGCAGGCAAGGTTTCCTGACTCCCGGCTCAGACGCGTCGCTCGCGCGGCCTTCCCCGCCCCGCGTCGGGACGAGTGACCTAAAACTTCCGCAGTGGCGTGCGACACAATCGCCGGTCTACAGTGGCGGGAACCGTGCGGGCTTTGCACCCGACTTCCCTTGTCGCCCGCGCGCGAACTAGCGCGGGTCACACCTGCGACGGTCAACCCGGACGCGCGCGACCCGACCGAAGCCGAGCCGTGCGCCCTGATTGAATAGCGATACAAATTATTCGGGTAACAAAGATCGAGACGCGGGACTTAACCCGCGACTTCGCGCCGCGTGCTGCTGTTCATCTCCCAGTCTTTTAGATTATGCGCAGCGCGGACAAACAACCTAGCATCAGCGGCGAACAAGGTCAAGCGGGGCACGGCCGCCGCGCGCGATTTCACCCCGGCGCGCACGGCTGCGCGGCCGGTTTTCACACGCGTCAACTCACTCGCGGAAAAATCGCTTCGACGTGAGACGGCGACGCCTGCGCGGGCGGCGGCACCCGCGCTTGAAAAACCCTGTCGAGAGCGGTAAGCCCCCCTTCGTCGAACTCCGCGAGCGCGGGCGCGAAGGCGGCTGTCTCAAAGGCGGGGAGCGGCGCGGCGTCGAAAATACGGGGCTTGGCGTCGTCGGGCGTAACAGCGGCTGCTGCTGGTGTCGCGTCGAACGTGGCCGCAGTCACCGCGGATTCGTTGACGGCCGGAGAGGCATTCAGCGAGACGATTTCCGGCGGTCGTTCGAGATTGAGGAGGGTCAGTTTTCTATTGCGCAGAAATTCGGGCAGCAGCCAGAACCATTGAATGTAACCGGCGAAGAGAAGCGTTGACCAATCGAACAGGAACTCTAAATTCCGGCAATCGTTGCACCAGACAGCGGCGATGTGGAGCGCGAACAGCGCCAGCCCGCCGGACGGGAAGGAGAGCACGATCATCGCCAGTTCGAGCCACAGCCTGAGCGGGCTGGAGGGATAATAGCCGAACGAAGAGCCTTCCAGCAGTCGGTGCATGACGAAGATGCCCACGGCCGCCACGAGCCACGCCTTCTCGATCCCGGTCTTGCAGACAAAGCGCATCACCACACCCCTCGCGTCCGAAGTGAACGACGCCCGCTAGACGCCGCCGCGATCAACCGACGCAGAGTTAGACGCGCAAGGCGTGTATTTGTTCCCGCGCGGGAATTGCCCCGAGGCCGTGCGGGCGGCGCGGACGCTTAGGGGCGCTGCCACACGGAGCCGTCCTCGTACACGATGCGCACGACGACGATTGACTCGCCGAGGGTGTCGCGCTCGCGCTTCTGCAACTTATACACGCTGACGGTGCGCGACGGCGGCGACGGGGTGAAGACCGTGAACTCTTTTTGTTTGCCGGGGGCGATCTTCTCGTCGCCGGTGAATTGATGCCTGCCGCTCTCGGCCTTCGTGTCGGTATCGAAGAAGACGTGATCCCAGTCGAGCGACTTGATCGCTTTCGTGCCGGTGTTTTTGACCGAGACTTTATACATGAAGCCGTAGCGCGGCGGTTGTTGCTGGCGGCGGAGTTCTTCGACGTTCGCCGCGTCCGCCTTCGCCTCACGCGTGACCCGATCCAGTTCAATCGTGTTGCCCTCGCGTTTCGCTTCGTTGATGCGCCTTTCGTTGCGCGTGCGCACGCGCATCTGGTCGAAATTTTCGACGGGGCCGCTGAACGGATTACCCTCCCAGCCGAGTCGTTCCTTCGACCAGCTAAATTTAACGACCTGAAGGTCGGGCGGATTCTCAGACGCCGTGGAGGCAGCGGCGGCGGCGGTCGTCTGCGCGCGTGCGCCGAAGGTTGCCGCCGTGATGAGCAGGAACGCCAAAGCCAGAGGTTTCATATTTCCCCTCTCGTAAGCCGAAGATGTGTCCGGCGTCGCAGTTTGTGTGATGGAGGCAGAATACCGTTGCCGCGACGGGAAAGAAAGTCCGCGCCCGCCGCCGGGTGGAAACAGACGGGGCTGGCGAAATGTTAGCTCGCCAGCCCCGACGGAATGTTCGCGCAAGGGCGAGTTAAAAGACGTAGCGCAGGCCGACGATGATGCGGCGATTGCCGCCGTTCGTGCCCCACTGGTTCAGGAAGTTCGCGTTGTTGATGCGGCCTTCGGGGACGCCGAAGTCGCGCGTGTTCGAGACGTTGAAGAAGTCGGCGCGGATTTGCACGCGCTGGGTCTCGGTGATGCGCGTGTTCTTCAGGATGCCGAAGTCCACGCGGTTGATACCGTCGGTGCGCAGGATGTTGCGTCCCGCGTTGCCGACGCGCTGCGCCGCCGTGACGGGCGTAAAGAAGCAGGCCGCGCCCGCGCTCGCCCCGCAGGTGGCCCCGCCCGCCGCCACGCGAATCTCCTCGATGGACATCTGGCCGAGCGGGAGCGTCGTGTTCAGGTTCGGGCGGATGGAGTTGCCGACGAGGCCGGAGATACCGGAGAGCGCGCCCGCCGGATCGGTGCCTTGCAGCACGGTGAACGGCGAGCCGCTCTGGAAGGTGAAGAACGAGTTCACCTGCCAGCCGCCGAGAACGTGGCCGACGAAGCCGTCCTGGTCGCGATAGAAGGGCAACTCGTAGACGACGTTGCCGGTGAAGCGATGCGGGCGGTCGAAGCTCGAACGCGCGCGCTCGATGCTGCGGTTGAAGGAGTCTTGCGAAACGGCGACTTCCGCACCCGACGGGTTGAAGATTTCCGAGGCCGTGTCAATGAATGAACTCCAGGTGTAGTGCGCGCCCGCGCTGAAGCCGCGATTGAGGCGTTTCTCAAGGCTGAGTTGCATCGAGTGGTAGATGGAAGAGGCCGCGTTGCCGCGCAGGCGAATCGGCCCCTGAATTTGATTGACGCGGCAGGTGTCGGCGTCCGACTCGGCGCAGGTGGTCGTGTTGAGACGACGCGGGTTGCCGTCAATGGATTGGAACAGCCCCGTGCCTTTCGTGCCGACATAACCGATGCGCATCACGAGGTCGCGCGTCAACTCGCGCTGCGTCTCCAGACTGAACTGCTGGTAGTAGGGCGAGCGGAAGTCTTCGGCGACGACGGTGCGCACCAGCCGGTTCGGGTTGAGACCCGTTGCGCCCTGGATGGTCGGGAGCGTGGTGAAGGCGTTGGCGACGCCGGGGCCGCCCGCCTGCGGGGTGGTCGGCAGGTCAACGGCGGCGAGGAACGGGAAGGCGCTCGCGATGTTCGACGCGATGTTGGTGAACGCGTAGTCGTGCGTCACGGCGTAGCCGCCGCGAACTACCATCTTGTCGCCGCCCGTGATAAAGCCGAGGACGCCGTTCTCGCTCGTGCGCGGATTCCAGTTGAAGCCGACGCGCGGCTGGAAGTTGTTTTTGTCGCGTTTGGGGACGGGCGTGAAGCGGAAACGCTCGTCGTTGCCTGCCGCCTGCACGATGCGGTCGTTGATATTGGTGAGATCGGCGATGGGCTGTCCCGGCGATTCGTAGCGCAGGCCGAGCGTCAGCGTGAAGTTCGGGCGCACCTTCCACTCGTCCATGCCGTAGGCGAAGAAGTCGTGCCAGTCGTAGTAAGTGATCTCCTGCCCGCCTTTGAGCGGTTTATTGATCGAGGCCGAATCGGCGATGTCGTCAATGAAGCGTTGCAGCGAGCCGTAGGCCAACCGGCCGCGAATCGTCGGGACGAAGAACTGCTTCAGTTGATTGCGGCGAATGTCAACGCCGAACTTCCAGTTGTGAACGCCGCGCGAGATCGAGAGGTTGTCTTGCAGTTGATAGGTCTGACGCGTGGCGAACTGCGGGAAGTTGACGGCAAGGCCAATGGCCGTGCGGTTGGCCGCCGCGTTGAAGCCGGAGAGACCGAGCGCGCTGATTTCGATGGAGGGAATCTCCGCCGCGGCCGGGTCTGCGCCGGTGAACAGTTGACCCTGCCGCAGATACGCGCCGCGCAGTTCGTTGACGATGCGCGAAGAGAGCAGGCTGTTGAGCGAGATGTTGACGGCCTGACTGCGGATCAGGGAGTTCTGGCTGAGGCCCGGCGGCGTCGCCTGTCCCGAGCCGGTCTGATCCTGATCCTGGAAGATGTAGCGACCAAAGAGCGTGTGCTTGTCGGAGATGTTATGGTCAATGCGAATTGACTGTTGCCAGTCGTTGAGCGCGCCGGAAGTAGAACCGGTGAGCGACCCTTTCGGCACGGTGAACGTCTGCCCGTTCACGACGAAGGTCGAGGGGGCGCAGACGGCGGCCGAGCCGGTGCAGGCGCCGCTGCCGACGGGGAGGAACTTGAGCAGCGCGGCGACCTGCGGGCGGTTGCCCGCGCCCGCCAGCAGCGCGGCGCGGCCGGCCTCGTTCGGCGCGCCGTTGATGGTGAAGCCCGAACCGAGTTGGCGATCCCACCAGCGTTGAAGCGAGAAGAAGAAGAAGGTGCGGTCGCGTCCGCTGATAATGGCGGGGCCGCCTTCGCCGAAGCGCGGGAGGTGGAGCGGGCCGCCGAGCGTGAAGCCCGCCTGATTCTCGACGCGGAAGGGACGCTTCTCGGTCTTGAAACCGGGCGTGCCCGGCGTGCTGCAAAAGCCGCCCGCCTTGTCGAGGTTGCTGCACGCGTTCAAAGCGTTGTCGTTGTGGAAGAGGAATGCGCTGCCGTGATACTCGTTCGTCCCGCTTTTCGTGATCGCGTTGAAGACGGCCGAACCGTTGCGCCCGTATTCGGCGGAGAACTGGTTGGTGACGAGGCGCACCTCTTGAATGAGGTCGGGGTTGTTGAGGCCGACGGTCGCGCCGGCGACGCCGAAGTCGTTGTTGTCCTGCCCGTCGATCATGAAGTTGTTGGAGCGTGTGCGCCCGCCGTTGGCGGAGAAGCCGATGCCGCTCGCAAACTGCGACTGGCCGGTGACGGTCTGGCTGACGCCCGGCGCCGAGAGCGCGATGTTATAGACGCTGCGATTGGTGGCGATGGGCAGTTCGGAGAGGCGGCGCGAGTCGAAGCGCGTGCTGACTTCCGCGTTCGTCGTGTTGAGCAGCGCGGCGTTCTCCGTCACGGTGACGATCTCGCTCACACCGCCGAGTTTCATCGTCACGTCAACGACGGCCGTCTGGTTCAACAGGAGCGTGATGCCCGTCTGCACGTACTTCGAGAAGTTGGGCGCTTCGACCGACACTTCGTAGCTGCCGACGGGCAGGTTGGCGAAGCTGTAGCGTCCTTCATCGTTGGTCTGGACGGTGCGCGAGATATTCGTTCCAACGTTGCGCGCCGTCACGGTGGCGTTCGGCAACGCGGCCTCTTTCTCGTCTTGCACAAAGCCGGCAATCGAGCCGGTGGTCTGCGCCGACGCAGACACCACGACGCCCAACAGCAAGACGAGCGTCACAAGAAACTGTCCGACTACTCTCGACATTTCTTTACTCCTTTTTGATAAGGTTACGAAGAAGCGTTTGAAGGTTGATTTAAACTGGCCGCCATCGTGGCGTTGGACGTAGACCGCCGGGCAACGTCATCCGAACATCCGGCATGGCCGCTCGACGGTCAAACTTCGGCGAGGCCTGAAGTTCTTCCGACGGGGTCGCGGCGTAAATTCTTCTGTTACTCTTAACAATCGGGCGGTAAGCCCCTTGCGGGCACGTCTAGCACGATATTTTTAGGCAAGCAGTATGCCTGCGCCCGGTGGGTGCGCATTAATGCGGATTATTTAACCAAACGGGGTTGCGCGACGCCCGCGTGATCCATATTTTTGAAGACCGACCTTCAATTTTATGCACAATGACGCGACTTTTGCGGCGCGCGGCTGAATCGCCGCCGGAATGAAACCGCAAGGCAGCAGACGCTTGACGACGCAGACGCCACCCTCTCGGCCGCCGGTTTACGACGCGTTCGCGCCGCACTATGAACGCGCTCTCAGACCGCTCGAACGCCTCATCCTGACGCGCCTGCGCGCCGCCACGCTCCGCGCGTTGAACGAGGGCGACAGCGGTAGCGGCGGCGGCGTTCGCCTCCTCGAAATCGGCGCGGGCACCGGCCTCAACTTCCCATACTATCCGGCAAGCGCGGACGGCGCGGCCACCGAACCCAGTCGCGAGATGCTCCGTCTCGCACAGACGAAGCCGCGCCCTTCGGGCGTCCGCCTCGTGCAAACGAGCGCGGAAACTCTGCCCTTCGCCGAAGACACCTTCGATGCGGCTTTCGCCACGCTCGTCTTCTGCTCGGTCGCCTCGCCGCCGCGGGCGTTCGCGGAACTACGCCGCGTCGTGCGCGCGGGAGGTCGCATCGTGCTCCTCGAACACGTCCGTCCCCCCGGTCTGCTCGGCCCCGTCTTCGACGCCATAAGCTGTCTCACCGTCCGACTCTGCGACGACCACTTCAACCGGCGCACCGCCGAGGCGGCGCGCCGCGCCGGGCTTCGCATCATCCGTATCGAGCCGCACGCACTCGGCATCATCCAACTCATCGTCTGCGAGGTTTGATGCGACGCGGAAATGCGTTTAAGTTATCCGCATGCGAGCGGAGGACTTTGACGCATGACGATAGACGAAAAGATGAACACACTACGCGCCGACGCTCCTGCTTGCGCGCACGTCGGATGTCAGGGCTGGAACTACGAAGACTGGGTGGCCGGCCCTGCCTCGGACGAGACGGTCTTCTACCCGCGCGGCACACGTCCCGCCGCGATGCTCGACCTTTACGCGCGCGCGTTTACGACCGTCGAAATTGACTCTACCTTCTACGCCGTCCCTTCCGCCGCCACCGTGGACGGCTGGCACAAACGCACGCCGCCCCGTTTCACTTTCGCCCTCAAACTCCCACGCCAGATCACGCACGAGTTCGATTTGCGCAAAGGCAGCCGTGAAGTCCTCGCAGAGTTCTGCGACCACGCGCGGCTTCTGCACGACAAACTCGCCGCTATCCTCATCCAACTTCCCCCGCAATTTGAAGCCGCGCCCGAAAACCTGCGTGCCCTCGAAACCTTCCTCCCGCGTCTGCCCCGCGATCTGCCCTTCACCATCGAATTCCGCCACCCGGGTTGGATCACGGACGAGACGCTCGGCGTGCTCGCTTCGCATGGCGTTCCCGTCGCTCTCGTCGAAGGCCAATGGATCGCGCGCCGCACACTCTTTCGCACCGTCGAACAGGCGAACGCCGGCTTCGCTTACATACGTTTCATGGGCGCGCGCGATCTCACGCGATTCGACCGCATCCAACGCCCGCAGGATTCCAACCTCCGACTCTGGCACGAAGCCATCACTCGCCTCTGCGCGCGCGTGCCCCGCGTCCTCGCCTACTTCAGCAACTACTACGAAGGCTACGCGCCCGCCTCCGCCAACAAACTCAAACAACTGCTCGGCCAGCCCACGGCCTCACCCGCCGACTTTGAAAAACAGCCTTCGCTGTTTTGACAGTGATCGGCGTGTCCCGGCATGCATTGACCGACAGAACAGTTGAATTTCTTACCGGCAACGGTATTGAAGCCGAGTCCATGAGGTTGGACGGCGAAGGATTGCTGACCGACCCATCCGCTACTCGCCCTCGCCGAGCCTCTTCATGATCTCGGCGAACTTCTCCACGTCGGCGCGCGTCGCTTCCATGCGTCGGCGGCTTTCGAGGTAGGCAGTCCAGTTGGGTGTCTGCGTGAGGGCGCGCGTGGTGTCTTCGTCAATGACCTGTGCCATGAGTGCGACGAGATCGCTCACGACCGCCGTGTGTTCGAGGAGCGTCTGGATGATCGAATAGGCGAGCCGCGCCTGCGCGAAATCCAGATCGCGCGCCCCGGCGGCGGCATCTTCTCCGGCGGCGGAAGCGTTAGCGTCTGCTGGCGTCTGCTCGCTCACGGCGTCGTCTCTTCCGCGTCGCCGGACGCGCCCGCCGTCTCGTGCCTGCCGCCGCCGACGAAAGGCAACTCCGCGACGCGCGCCGTGCGTTCTTCTTCGCCCGCGACGACCGAGACCTGTGTGCCCGGTCGCAGGTAATCGTACTTGATGATGGCGAGGGCGATGCGGCGTGCGAGTCGCGGCGAGAAGACGTGTGAAGTGACGCGCCCGATCTCCTTGCCGTCCGTCGTCCTGACCTTCGCAGACGCGCCGGGTTCGCGTTCATCTTCGAGGATGAGTCCGGCGAGTTGTTTGGCGACGTGGCCGCGCCAGTGTATGCGCGCGATGATCTCCTGCCCGATGTAGCAGCCTTTGGTGTAGCTGACCGTTTCGGCCTCGCGCACGGCTTCGAGCACCACGTTCGTCTCGTCCACGTCCACGCCGTAGCGCGGAACGCCCGCCTCGACGCGCAGCACCTCGAACGCCTCGAAGCCGACCGGGCGCGCGCCCGACTCCGTCAACGCCTCCCACAACTCCGCCGCTCCGCCTGCCGGGCAGACGAGATCGAAACCGGTATCGCCCATGTGTGAGTCACAGATGACCGTGACCGGATGACGCCCCCGCCAGTTGACGACGACCGCCTCCCCCTCGTTCGTTTGTCCGAACGAACTGTCGCACACGAGTTTGATCGCGTCTCGCGCGCCGCCGCCTTGCAGGGACAACTGAACCGTCTCCGCGCTCACGTCTTTGACGCGAAAATCCCCTGCGAGCGTGAAGCGTTCGAGCGTCTGGAAAACTTTCCGGTGCGTGGCGGGTTCGGTGTCAATGAGAAAACTGACTTCATCGCCCGGTCGAGCGACGCGCACGCTGGCGAGCAGGCGTCCCTGCACGTTGGGAAACGCGGCGCGCATCCAACGGCGCGCGCCGAGCGTCTTCACGTCGTTGGTGATAAGGCCGTTTAAAAACTGCACCGCTTCCGCGCCGCTCACCTCGATGCGGCCTCGCGCGGAGAGATCAATCAGCCCGGTGGTCGCTGCGCCGCGCACAGCTTCATACTCCGCGCGAGCGTCGCCGTAACCCGAGGGGAGCATGAAGCCGTCGCGCTCCGCGAACGTCGCGCCGTGCGTCCGGTGCAAGTCTTCGAGCGTCAGTTGCTGAATCGTTAATTCTTCGACAGTCTCGTTCATGCTTCTCCGAAAGCTCTCCCGGCAAATTTCCGGTGCGCCTGCCCCGCGGCGCGCGCCGTCTCCGCGCTCCGGCGGATGGCGCGTGCGACGGCGGCGTAATCTCGCAGTTGCGCCTCTTCGCGGCGGTGCGAGGCGAGCACCTGCGGACTCGGATGATAAAGCGGCACGAGCAGACGCCCGCCCCATTCACACACGCGACCGGCCGAATCTTTCAGTGTGAATTGATGATACTCAATGCGACCGAGGGCGGCAAGCGCGACCGCCCCGAGCGTGACGACGACTCGCGGCGCGACGAGTTCGATCTGCCGTTCGAGAAACGCGGCGCAGTTCAGAGACTCTTTCGTGCTCGGCTTGCGGTTCGCGCCCGACTCTTTGCGCGGGTTGCAGAGCACCGAGTTGGTGATAAAGATTTCTTCTCGCGCGAGGTTGATCGAGGCGATGTAACGGCCGAAGTTATGCCCCGACTGGTCGCCCGAAAAGGGCACACGCGTGCGGTCGCCTCCCTGCCGCCCCGGCGCTTCGCCGATGAACATCACGCGCGCCGCGACGTTGCCGTTCCGCTCGCTCAGGACGGCCGTGCGCCCGCACATCGTCTCGCAGCGGCGGCACGCGGCGGTCTCCGCGACGAGCGCGTCGAAGAGGCCACGCTTTTCTCCGGTCGAGTTCATCGAAAGCAGTTGGCAGGAACGATGAAGGAGGAACGCGGAACGATGCACGGAAGCAGGAGACAGAAAACAGAATTCAGAAAACAGAAGTCAGGACTTCTTAGGTTTCCTTCTGAATTCTGAATTCTGTTTTCTGTCTTCTCATCCATCGTTCATCGCTCCTCCTTCATCGTTTCTCGCTATTTGGTGACGTTGATGTCGCGCGAGGTGGAATTGTAGCCGCCGTTTTCGACGACGTTGCCGTCACGATCCACGAGTTCGACTTTGACGGTGTGTTTCCCCGCCGTCCAATCCGTCAGCCAGATCGGCTCCCACTTGTCTATGAACTTCGGCTCGCCGCCGTTCACCGTATAGCGCACGCGATAGTTGCCGCCGTCGCCTTGCAGCTTGGCGTTCGAGAGCCAGAAATCAATCATGATGGCGTCGGCGTCCGCGCCCTTGTAGTCGCCCTTCGGGCGGCTGTAGGTCAGGAGCGGCTTCGCACGGTCAATCTCCCCGGCCTGACTCGACGCCATCTCTTTGCCTTCGCGCGCGGGCGTTGCGGCGGCGTTCGCGTTCGCGGCGTTGGCATTCGCGGCGTTGGCGTTCGCGCCGGTGTTCGTATTGGCGGCGTTGGCGTTCGTGCTGTTCGCGTTCTTGTTGTCGGCCATCGTCTGGCCGGTGGCGGTGGTCGTCGGCTTCGACGCGTCGCCGCCCCCGCCTTTAACGGTGAACGTGACCATCTGGAACGAGCCTTCGTTCTTGTAGCTCTCGTGCCACGGGCGCGAGGCGAAGACGCGCAGGGTGTGTTTGCCTTCCGTCACGTTGCGCAGTTCGAAAGGCTCGTCCAGGCTGTAGTAAGCCTCGTAGGGCTGGTTGTCGAGGATGACGTGGATGTGATTGCCCATCCCGGTGGCGGGGTCTTTGCCGGGCTTATAGCCTTTGAGTTCGCCTGCGAGGGCGAGCTTGACGTTGACGGTCGAACCCGTGACGGTCGCGCCTTCGCGCGGCTCGACGAAACGTAAGGCGGGCGTGGCTGCGTCCTGCTCGCCGCGCGCCTGCATCTGATCCTTAATCTTCTGCGGGCGTTCCCCGACCGTCAGGTTGAGCGGCGAGGGCGAACCGGCCGGGGGCGGCGTGACGTTGGTCGTCGCGGTGGTGCTGGTGTTCGAGTTGTCGGCGGCCGTGCAGGCCGACGAGGCGACGAGGGCGACACAGGCGAGGCTGTAGAGAGCTAATGGCAAAAAGAGACGTGCGGGAAGTTTCATGGACGTGCCTCCGGAAGTTGTTCGAGTGATTGCGCGTGAGAGTATAGGAAGAAGAAGGGGAAGGGGTAAAGGGTAAAGGGGAAGGGTTGAAGAAAGCGGCGCACGATTGAGCGCATCTCTTTGTCTCCCACCCTTCCCCTTTTACCTTTTCCCTTTCGCCTTCGACTATGCCGTGGCGGGGCGCGAAGAGGCGTCTATGTTGAGACGCCCTTCGACGGCCTGCCAGTCAATGTTCGAGAAGAAGGCTTCGATGTACCTGGGGCGTTCGGCGGGCATGTAATCCAGGAGGAAGGCGTGCTCCCACACGTCCATCACGAGCACGGGCGTGAAGCCGGAAACGTTACCCGTCTCGTGCAGGGTGATCCAGTGATTCGACAGGCGACCGTTCGCCGGGTTCTGGTAACACATCGCCCAGCCGACGCCGCGCATCTTGCCGATGCCGACGAAATCGGCCTTCCACGTCTCGTAGCTGCCGAAACTCTCCGCCGCCGCTCTCGTGAAGTTCGATTCTTTGGCCGGGTCGCCCGTGCCCTGGCGCCGCATGTTGCCGAAGTAGTATTCGTGCAGGACCATGCCGTTGTATTCGAAGCCGAGCCGCCGGGTCAGTTCCGAATAGGCGGGCATTTCGTCCTGATCAACTTTGCCGTCTTCGAGAAACTTCGAGATGCGTTCCGTCAGGTTGTTCGTCTCTTTGACGTAGCCCTCGTAGAGTTTGAAGTGCAACTCCAGAGTCTTATCGGAGATGCCGTTTAAGCCGCTCAGGTCGAACTGTTTGGGCTTGTAGGGATTGTTCGAGAACATCTGTTCGCTCCTCACTTCCGTTTCGATGATTGCAGGGATTCTACGCCCGACAGTCTATACCCGCCAGCGCGCATGTGTGTGACGATTGAGTGAAGAGGATGAGAAAAAACGGTGGCGGGAACGTGAATGGTAAATAGTAAATGGTGAATGGAGAAGAACTGTCTTTCACCATTCACCATTTGCCATTCACTATTTACCAGCCCACGGCTACTTGCCGAAGATGACGTAATCGCCGTGCGATGTCGCCATGAAGAAGAGCATGGGGAGCGAGAGCCAGGCGTTGGTGCGCGAGGCGAGAAAGGCGCGGCGCGCAAGTTCGGGCGGCGCGGCCGGCCCCGTCCCGGCCATGCCGGCGATGATGCGTTTCTGCGAAGGCCAGATGATGCCCCACACGTTGAGGAGCATGATTAGCCCCAGCGCGCCGCCGACGCCGATGGAATGCGTCTTGTTGCTGGCGTAGCTGTCGCCGCCCGCGGTGAGAGCGGAGTTCAGATAGTAGACGATGACGATCCCCATCACGATCACGAGGACGGCGACGACGGCGGCGAGCACCTTCCCGTCCTTCGTCAAGGCGGGCACGCGCGTGATGATCATGAACTCGATGGCGAAGGTGACGATGGCGATAATCAACCAGACGATGAGGATGAGCCACGTGTTGGCGTTGCCGCCGTTGGCGTTGGCGTTCACCACGTCGCCCTTGAGGATGTACATCGCGTAGTACATCAGGCCGACGAGGACGGTGGCGAGCGCGCCCCAGCGGAAATACCAGAGCGTGCGCGTCAGCAGGTCTGGATTCACCTTCTTCTTCGTGTCGGCGTCGAGTGCCTTCTGAAAGGGAACGTTGACGAGGTTGAAAAAGTACAACAGGCCGATCCAGGTGATGCCGAAAATGAAGTGCGACCAGCGCAGCAGGACGCGGACGAGCGATTCGCCGCCGGGGGCGTGGAAAATCTCTTGCAGCATCGCGAAACCGAAGGGGAGATGAACGGACGACTCGATCAGCATATGACCTCCGAAGTTTTCTGTTTGATGACGGTGTGGCTTCCGGGTGTTACGCGCGAGAGATTAGCACCAAGCGTTCATGTGCCGCAATTAAATTCAGAGGCCGGAGGTTAGAGGTCGGAGGTCTGTAAAAACAGATCTCTTTAACCGGCCTGTGCCCTCCAACCTCTATTCTTCCGTAGGCCGGTTGCCCGGCGCGAGGTTGTCAACGCTGGCCTGGCGCAGGACATGCACTTTGAGATCATCCTGCACGCGCATCTGGCAGGAGAGGCGGACGTTTTCGGCCAGCCCGGTCTCTACGGCGAGGCGCGCGCGTTCCGGTTCGCCGATCTCGCCGGGGTCGCCCGCCAGCACTTCCACACGGCAGGTGGTGCATTTGGCATTGCCGCCGCAGCGGTGCAGGATGTCTATTCCGGCGTCTTCAAGGACGAGGACGAGTTTGCGTCCCGCCTCCGCGTCAATCTCTAGCGTGCCGGTCGCGGTCTCGGCTTGGATTACGGGCATCTTCTCAACTCCTGATATGAAATTTTTGGTGATTGCTTCGGGCGGGCGAGAGTTTACACCAAAACAGATAAAGCGCGGTACGCAAACATGCGAGCGCGCCTGGCCGCCCCCGTTTGCCGAGGGCGATCAAGCGCGCTCTTAATGTCATGCGGCACGCCTTAAAAGCAGGCGCGCCGCCGAAACTTCAGTCTACGCGGTGAACGAAGAGCCGCAGCCGCAGCCGCCCGTCGCGTTCGGGTTCTTGAAGGTGAAGCCCGAACCCATCACGCCGTTGACGTAATCAATCTCCACGCCGTTCAAATACTGCATGCTGAACATGTCCACGAAGAGGCGCACGCCGTGTGCGTCCTGAATGTGGTCGCCCGGCTTGGACTCCTCTTCGATGTTCAGGCTGTACTGGAAGCCGGAGCAGCCGCCCGGAACGACGCGGACGCGCAGGCCGGCCGTTTCCGGCAAGCCCTCTTCGCTCGACATAAACTTCTTGATCTCGGTGGCCGCGTTCTCCGTCACGTTGACCGTCACGGTCGGCATCGTTGCTGTTGACATGTTTCTCTCTCCTTAAATTATGACCCGTTAATTCGATATGCGGTTGTTAACCGTTAGTTAGATGTCCTTAGACAGTGGCCCGTTGTCAGTTGTAAAGCGCAACTACCGTCCCCAATATTAACCGCCTTGCCCATCCGCCACAAGTAACGGACAACGGCAGACGGCAACTGACCACGGACAACTGACCGCGGGCGTTTTTACCGCGCCTGCGTCACCACCACCTTGAGTTCCGGCTTCATGGCCTCAATCGAGACCTGCCGCGCCACCTCTTCCGCCACGTGCCGGAAGGCTTCGGCCTGCGGCGAAGACGGGTGGCTCAAGACGACGGGCACGCCCGCGTCGCCACCCTCGCGCACGTCCAAGCCCATCGGCACTGCGCCGAGAAAGGGCACGCCGTAGGCTTCGGCCAATTTCCGTCCGCCGCCCTCGCCGAAAATGTTATAGCGCGTGCCCGTGTCGGGCGCGACGAAGTAACTCATGTTCTCCACGATGCCGAGCACGGGCACGGCCACCGTCTCGAACATGCGGAGCGCGCGCCGCACGTCGGCCACGGCCACCTCCTGCGGCGTCGTGACCAACACCGCTCCCTGCACGGGGACGAGTTGCGCGAGCGAGAGTTGCACGTCGCCCGTGCCCGGCGGCATGTCAACTATCAGGTAGTCGAGTTCGCCCCACAGCACGTCCTGCAAAAACTGCCGGACGAGGCCGTGCAGGATGGGGCCGCGAAAGATCATCGGCTCGTCGCCCGGCTTCAAAATCGCCATGGACATCATCGAGAGGCCGTGCGCTTTGACCGGCACGAGTTTGTTGCCCGCCACCTCCGGCTTCGCCTCGCTCACGCCGAGCATCAAAGGCGCGTTCGGGCCGTACACGTCGGCGTCCATCAAGCCGACGCGCGCGCCGTCGCGCGCGAGCGCAACCGCGATGTTCACGGCCACGGTTGACTTGCCCACGCCGCCCTTGCCCGAGGAGACCGCGATGATGTTGCGCACGCCCGGCACAGTCACCTTCTCGCCGATGCCTCGGCCTTTGGGCACTTCCGCGTCCATCGTCACGCGGACGCGCGTCACG
Organism: Pyrinomonadaceae bacterium; assembly: GCA_035296445.1. GTDB lineage: Bacteria > Acidobacteriota > Blastocatellia > Pyrinomonadales > Pyrinomonadaceae > JAIVJZ01. The sequence goes on from DATHAZ010000050.1 coordinate 24,393, forward strand.
CCCGCGAGCGCCGAGACGTGCTGCTCGGCCGCCGTCTGCATCTCCTCTTTCACCGGGCAGGCCGGCGTGGTCAGGACGATGCGAAACGAAACCTCGCCGCCGTCAATGCGTAAATCCTTAATGAACCCGAGCGTCACGATGTCCTTGTGGAGATCGGGGTCTATGATTTTGCGTAGCGCGTCGAGCACGCTCTGTTCTGAAACTTGTGTCATAATTGCCATCGGGTAAATTATAAAGGTATTCGCCGGATACGTACAATTGAGCGGTATGATTAAAGAACCGGAACACAAAATAGTCCGTGCGGCCTGCCCGCACGATTGCCCGGACACGTGCGCGATGCTCGTTACGGTCGAGCGCGGTCGCGCCGTGCGCGTCGCGGGTGATCCCGCGCATCCCTTCACGCGCGGCACGCTCTGCACCAAAGTCGCCAACTACGAACAGCGCACGCACAGCCCCGACCGCATACAATTCCCTCTCCGGCGCCGCACGGGCGCGAAAGGCGAGGCTCGCTTCGAGCGTATCAGTTGGGACGACGCGCTCGACGAGATCAGTGCGCGTTTCCGTTCGCTCGCCGAGTCCGCGGAAGGCGCGGAGACGATCATGCCCTACAGTTATTGCGGCACGATGGGCTTCGTCCAATCCGAGTCCATGGATCGGCGTTTCTTCCATCGTCTCGGCGCGTCCCTGCTCGACCGCACGATCTGCGCCTCGGCCGGTTCGGCCGGTTACGATGCGACCATCGGCGCGCGCCTCGGCACAGACCCCGAACGCTTCCGCGACGCTCGCCTCATCCTGCTCTGGGGCACAAACACCATCACGAGCAACGTCCACCTCTGGCCGTTCATCCTCGAAGCGAAGCGCAAGGGCGCGCGCGTCATCAGCATTGACCCGCGCCGCACGCGTACCGCCGATCAATGCGACGAGCACATCGCGCTTCTACCCGGCACCGACGCCGCGCTCGCGCTCGGCCTCATGCACGTCATCTTCGCCGAAAATTTACAGGATCAAGACTATCTCGATCGGCACACCGTCGGCGCGGACGAGTTGAAGGAGCGCGCGCGTGAGTATGCGCCCGCGCGCGTCGCGGAAATCTGCGGCATAGAAACTGAAACAATCGTGCGGCTCGCGCGCGAGTATGCGACGGTGCGCCCGGCCGTCATACGCCTCAACTACGGCATGCAACGGCACGCGGGCGGCGGCATGGCCGTTCGCACCGTCACGTGCCTGCCCGCCGTCACCGGCGCGTGGCGCGATCCTGCGGGCGGCGCGCTCCTCTCGACCAGCAGCACGTTTCCCGTCAACCACGACGCCCTCAAACGCCCCGACCTGATCTCCCGGCCTGCGCCGCGCACGATCAACATGTCGCAACTGGGCGACGCCTTAACAGAGTTGAGCGACCCGCCCGTCCGCGCTCTCTACGTCTACAACTCCAATCCGGCGTCGGTCGCGCCCGAACAGGCGAAGGTGCTCGCGGGGCTGCGGCGCGACGATCTGTTCACGGTCGTACACGAGCAGTTTATGACCGACACCTGCGACTACGCGGACATCGTCCTGCCCGCGACCACACAACTCGAACACTTCGATCTGCACAAGGCTTACGGCCACCTCTATCTCACCGTTAACGAACGAGCAATCGAGCCGCTCTACGAATCGAAGCCGAACACGGAAGTGTTCCGCCTGCTCGCCGCGCGGCTGGGATTCGAGGAGGAGTGTTTCAGGGATTCGGACGAAGAGATCGCGCGGCAGGCGATTGACATGGATCACCCCGCGCTCGAAGGCGTCACGCTCGAAGCCTTGCGCGAGCGCGGCTGGATGCGCCTGAACGTGCCGGAAACTTACGCGCCCTTCGCCGAGGGAAATTTTCCGACCCCTTCGGGCAAGTGCGAACTCTCGAACGCGCGGCTCGAACTGCAAGGCTTGCCCGCCGTGCCCGAATTCGTCCCGCCGCGCGAATCACGCCGAAGCGCGCCGGAACTCGCGCGCCGTTTCCCGCTCGCGCTCATCAGCCCGGCGGCGCACGCCTTTCTCAATTCGAGTTTCGCTAATCTCCCCAAGCACCTGCGGCAGGAGAAACGCCCCTTCGTCGAAATCAACCCGGAGGACGCCGCCGCGCGCCGCATCTCGGACGGCGACCGCGTGCGCGTCTCGAACGAGCGCGGGTCGTGCGAAATGACGGCGGTCGTCACGACGCGCGCCCGTGCAGGCGTCGCTGTCTCGCCTTCGGTCTGGTGGAACAAGCTCTCGCCCGGCCAGACGAACATCAATCAGTTGACTTCGCAAACGCTGACCGACATGGGCGGGGGCGCGACCTTCTACGACGCGCTCGTCGAAATCGAACGGCTCGCCGGGGCGGGATAAAGGCGTCGGGCGTCTGTTTAGTCGAGAGTCGAGATCAGGACGGCGAGTATGGTTAAGACCGCGCCGGCTCCGATGGTTGTGCCGATGGCGACGTTTCTGGCGGTCGAGTGTCCGCGATTGCTATCAACGCGCGCGACATCCTGATAGCGAACGACGCTCGGCGCGTCGGTCTTGCGATCCCGCACGATGAACTCGGAATCCTTAGCCTGTGAGATGTAGCCTTTCAGCTTCGTCCCGTCTTTGAACCTGACGGTCACACGCGCCTTTTCCCCGACGCCGAGCCGCGCGACCTTAACTTTCACCCCCTCCAACAACTGCGCATCGTTCCCCGCCTGCTTCTTCGAGGCCGCCACGGCGGGCAACCCTCCCAAGGACTGAAGCAGCAAGACGACCAGCGCGACGACCAAATATTTTCTTTTCATCCTATATTCCTCTTTCGATAGTTAAATTATCCATCCACATCTCTATGGCAATATCTCTATGGCAATCCTGATGCCGCCGGGGGAAGGATGAAAAGATGCCGTAAAAATCGCACGGCGAACCCCGAAAGAAGCTCAAAGCAACGACCGCAACGCAGTAAATTTCGGACAGATGACGAAACGGAGGGATGAAGAAGAATTAATTCATTGATTCATCGGTTCATTGATTCAATGAAGAAATGGATCAATGGATCAATTCTTTAATTATTCACCCCTCATCCCTCATCCCTTCCCTCCCCCCTTCCGACTTGACAGAAACGGCGTGCCTCGCCGATACATAGATGAAGTTTCTCCGGTGCTGATCCAGAGAGCTTGACAGTTGGAGCAGGCTCTTCCGAAAGTTAATTTAAAAACTCATGCGACCAATAGCTTACACGGAAAAAGTATTGCGTCTCGACGCCGTGAAGGGACGCCCCTTGGCGCTCGCCTGCGCCGCGGCGTTGACGCTCTGTTTCCTCTCGGCGTCCTCGACGGCCTTCGCACAGGCGCGCCGCGCCGCGCCGCGCCGCCCGCCGGTTCGCGCGGCCGTCGTGCCGGAAGAGACTTTGCTGCGCATCGTGCGCGCCGAAGACGAGAGACGCTTCGACGCGGCCGACCTCGGCGCGTTGCTGTCGGACGCGAACCCGAGCGTGCGCGCGCGCGCCGCGCGCGCCGCCGGACGCATCGGCGACGCGCGCGCCGTCGCCCCGCTCGTCTCGCTGCTCCAGACGGACAGGGACGCAAGCGTGCGCGCGGCGGCGGCCTTCGCGCTCGGCGAGACGGAATCGGGCGCGGCGGCCGAAGGGTTGTTAAGCGTCCTCGGGCGCAAGTCCACGGCGACAAGCGTCGCCGAAGTGCCGGGCGTGCGCGAGCGCGTCGTGGAAGCCCTCGGCAAGATCGCTGCGGCCACGTCGCAGGCGGAAGAGGCGCGCGCCAAAGAGATCGGCCGTGTATTGCTCGTCGAACTCGAAACGCGAGGTCGGCTGGCGGCGAATCGAGAGGCCGCTCTGCTGGGACTGACGGCCGTTTTGCGCGCCCGCCCGGACGGCGCGGGGCGTGTCGTCGCGCTCTTTCTGGACTCGGCGGACGCGCGTTTGCGCGCCGACGCCGCCAACACGCTCACGCGCCTGCGCGCGAAAAATGCCAACGACCAACTGCGCAAGCTGCTCGCTTCGGACGCGGACGCCGTTGTGCGCGCCAACGCCGCCCGCGCGCTCGGCGCGGCGGAAGACAAGGGCGCTTTCGATCTACTGCTCGAACGCGCCGCGAACGACCGCGACGAACGCGTGCGCATCAGCGCGCTGCGCTCGCTCGGCACGTTGCGCGACGCGCGCGCGGCCGAACCGCTCGTCAAACGCGGCGAGACCCTGCTCGGCGCTTATCGCGCGGCGAAGACCGCGAAGCCGACGGCACGCCCCGCCGAGTTGAACGAACTCTTTGAACTCGTGGGCGCACTCAGCCGCGTGCTGGCGAACACCGGCAACGAACGCGCCCTTGTCTTCCTGCGCGCTCTGCGCGAGGCCGAAATGTGGAGCGCGCCGGAAGCCGAGATCGCGTTCGCGCGCATCGCGCCCAATCAATATTTGCGCGAACGCCCGTTTCACCAACTCTCCTTCCGCGCGCCCGACAGCCGCATCGCGTGGCAGACTTACGCGGCCGTCGCGCAGGGTCTCGGCGAGGTCGCCGCCGTGTCGAGCGAGCGTGCGGGCAACAGCGTGGTTTCCGTGCAGGCCGACGCGCAGTTGGCCTTGCGCACGATGCTCGGAGAGGCTTCGACGCCCGCGCTCGCAGTGCCCGATGTGCTGACGGCCATCGCCGCCTTCAAACCGCCCGACGGCGCGCTCGTCATGCGCGCCCAACTCGCCGCGCCCGACGTGATCGTGCGCGCGACGGCCGCCGGTCAACTCGGCGAACTCCCGCCCGACCCTGAGACCGCCGCCGCCCTCGCCGCCGCGCTCCCCGCAGCCCTCCAGCGCGACGAGATGAACGATGCCGCGCTCGCCATCCTCGACGCGCTCGCCAAACAGAGATCAGAAGCCACCCTCGGCGCGATCAGAACCGCGCTCGATTCACCCGACTACCTGATCCGACGCCGCGCCGCCGCCATCCTGCAAGCCGCGCAGCCCGATGCGGCGGGCGCGGAAGACGGGCGCATCGAAACGGTCGCCACGCGCAACCGCATCGGCGATTACCGGCGCGCTCTCGCACGCCGCCACGCGCGCGTCGTCGCCACCATCAACACGGACAAGGGCGTCTTCAAGTTGGAACTGCTGCCCGACGCCGCGCCGCTCACGGTTGACAACTTCGTCGAACTCGCGCGCCGCGGCTACTTCAACAACATCGCGTTTCACCGCGTCGTGCCGAACTTCGTCATCCAGGGCGGCGACCCGCGCGGCGACGGCAACGGCGGTCCCGGCTACCAGATTCGCTGCGAGATCAACGAAGTGCCGTACAATCGCGGCGCGGTCGGGATGGCGCTCTCCGGCAAAGACACGGGCGGCTCGCAGTGGTTCGTCACGCATTCGCCGCAGCCGCATCTCGACGGCGGTTACACCGTCTTCGCGCGCGTCGTCGAAGGCATGGAGACGGTTGACCGCATCACGCGCGGCGACCGCATCCTCGCCGTCAACGTCGCCGAGACGCGGCGCAAGTAGATTCGGACGGAGCAATCGTTTGACCAGCAGATTTCACCACGAAGGCGCGCGGACGCGAGGGAAATTTATTAAGTCTCCTTCGCGTCTGCGCGCCTTCACGGTTTCAACGCGCGCCGCGCTCTTCGGCGTGCTCGTCGTCCTGTCGCTCTCGTATGCTGCGCCTCTCCTCGCGCAATCGCCCGCGACCGCACCACAGGGCAAACCCACCACAGCGCGCACGCTCTATCAAATCAAGTTCGCGCTCGACTTCGACGCGCGCACGTTCACGGCGACCGAGCGCGTGCGTTGGGTCAACGACGACGACCGCCCCGCCTCGGCCGTCTATTTCCACCTCTACGCCAACCTGCGCAGCAACGCGAACGGCAACAACGACGCCCCGCGCCCCGCCCCCCCCGCGAGCGGCGCGGAGACGGCCGCGGCTTCCGACGAACCGCGCATCGAGATCAAGAGCGTGCGCCACGCCGCGACGCAAACTCCGCTCGCCTACGCGCTCGACGAGCAGGCGACGCTCCTGCGCATCAACCTGCGCGAACCCGTCCCGGCCGGCGCGGCCACCGACATCGAGATCGCGTTTACGGGCGTAGTCCCCGAAATTGACCCGGACGAGACGAGCCTCCCCTCGCACGTCATACAGCAACTCGGCGCGGCCCTGCGCGACACGCGCGAGACGCGCCGCGCGCGCGACACCAATTTCCGCGCGCGCGGCGTGATGGTGCTCGGCTCGGCCTATCCGGTGCTCGCCGTGCGCGACGGCGAGGAGTGGCAGCGCGAGGTGCGCCCCACCGTCGGCGATCCCATGCACACGGAGGTGGCCGACTACGAGGTGACGATTGACGCGCCCTCCGATGTCGCGTTGTTCACCTCCGGCGAAGCGCCGAGCAGCTTCGACTTCAAGGGCGTGTCGGGCGGCAAGACGACCTTCACGCAAACTTTCGCCGGGGAGAATTTGCGCAACTTCGCCATCCTCGCCGGGCGCGGGCTGCAATCGGGTGAGCGCACCGTCGGCGGCACGCGCGTGCGCGCCGTGTGGACGGCCGAGCACGAGAAGATCGGGCGGCGCGTGCTCGACGCTGCCACGGAGGCCGTGCGCGTCTTCACGGCTCGCTACGGCGCGCTGCCCGCCGCGAGCGTCACGGTCGCGGAAGCGCCGCTCGTCGCCGGACTCGGCAGCGCGGAGTTCGCCAACCTGAGCGTCATCGCAAGCGCGTTCTACGTTGACTTCGACTCGCCCGCCATCCGCAACCTGCCCGAACTCGTGCGCGAGCAGCGTGCCTCCGTCGAAGACAGTCTGGAATTCGCTACCGCGCACATGCTCGCGCACCAGTGGTGGGGCATGCTCGTCGGCAATTCGCCCGAGCGCGCGCCCGTGCTCGACGAGGCGCTCGCGCACTGGTCTGCGCTCGTCTATTACCGCGAGACGCACGGCGCTCTCCGCGCGCAGGCCGCGCGCGACGATCAACTGCGCGGCGTCTATGAAATCTATCGCACCTTCGGCGGCGAAGACATGCCCGCCCTGCGCCCCGCGCGCGACTATCGCAACTCGTTCCAGTATGCGGCCATCGTCTCGGCCAAGGGCGCGCTCATGTACGACGCGCTCGTCAAACTGCTCGGCGAGGAGCGCGTCTTCACGGCGCTCAGACGATATGCCGAGGCCAACCGCCACGAGATCGCCGAACTCGACGACCTGCGCGGCGCGTTCGTCGCCGAAGCGCCCGTCGCCCTGCGTCGCGCCGTCACGCGCACCTTCGACCGCTGGCTCTCCGAGCGTCACGGCGATGAAGACATCGCGCCGCCCAACCCGCAACTCGCCGCCGCGCTCGGACTCGCGCCCGAACCCGCGAAAGCCGGGGAGCGCAACGCCTTCTCGCGCCTCGGCAGGTTCTTCTGGCGACAGATGACGCGCATTCGCTAGCCCGCATAAACTCGCCCCGGCGGAAACAGGAACCCAACCAACAGTGCCCGAAAGAGAAGCGGAGAAAAGCGAATCTGTCCACGCCGTGATCGTGCTGCCGACCTACAACGAGCGCGGGAACATCGAAAAACTGCTGGACGCCATACTCGAACAGCGCGCCGAACTCGACCCGCTCAAGCTCTCGGTTCTGGTGGTTGACGATTCATCGCCGGACGGCACGGGCGAGGTCGTCAGACACTACGCGCACACGTGCGACGCGGTTCACCTGTTGAGCGGGGCGAAACGGGGACTGGGCACGGCCTACAAGCGCGGCATCATGCACGCGCTCGAAACCTTGCGCGCCGACATCGTCTTTCAGATGGACGCGGATTTCTCGCACGACCCGGCCGACATCCCGCGTCTCGCACGGGAAGTGCGAAGCAGCGATTTCGTCATCGGCTCAAGATACGTCGAGGGCGGCTCGGTGCCGGAAAACTGGTCGCGCCTGCGCAGGGCGATCAGCAAGTGGGGCAATATCTTCGCGCGCCACATCGCCGGCCTCGACGGCGTGAGAGATTGCACGAGCGGTTATCGCGCCATCCGCGCCGGGGTGCTCCGCGAAATTGACCTCGAACGGATGGATGACACCGGCTATATCTTCATCATGAATTTGCTTTACGAGGCGGTGCGGGGCGAGGCGCGCGTGTCGGAAATCCCCATCCATTTCACCAACCGGCTTTACGGCGAATCGAAACTCGGGGCCGCCGACATTTTCGGGTTCATCAGGAAAGTTTTCCTCATCCGGCTGAACTCTCTCGGGCGGCGTTAACAGTTGGGGGCGAACGGCAAGCCGGAATGGACGAATCAACAAGTCGAGCGCGTGAGACGACCGCCCCGCCCGCCGCAGGCGAGGATGGGGCGGCGAGGTCGCGCCCCCGCGACTTCTTCTCTATCCGGCGGGCGTTGGCCGGCCGGCTGAACGAGGCGTTGTGCGCGCTGCTGCTCGTCGTCATGGCGTTCAACCTCGTCACGGTCATCTCGCGCAAGAGCATCACCACGGATGAGATCGTGCTCATCCCCGCGGCCTACGCTTACGTTACGAGCGGCGACACGCAACTCGTACACGAACACCCGCCGCTCGTGAAACTACTGGCCGGGCTGCCGCTGCTCTTTGCGCCCGCGCTCAAAATGCTGCCCGCCGAGGGAGGCGCGCCGCCGCGCACGGTCGCGCAGATGGCGCACCGCGTCGGGCGTCTCTGGGAAGAGAACCACGACGCGGTCGAACGCGTCTCCTTCCTCACGCGCCTGCCGTTCGTCGCGCTGACGCTTGCGCTCGGCGTGCTCGTCTTCGTCTTCGCGCGCGATCTCTTCGGGGCGCGCGCCGCCCTCTTAGCGGTCGCGCTCTTTTCCATAGAGCCGACGGTGATCGCGCACGGTCGGGTCGTGCAGACGGACATCGCGGCGGCCTTCGGCTACCTGTTGCTCTGCCACGCGGTCTATCGCTATGCGCTGGCCCCTTCGTGGCAGCGCGCACTGGGGGTCGGCGCGGCGGCGGCGGCGGGCGTCCTCGCCAAGTTCTCGATGCTGCTGGTCGCGCCGGTAGTGGCGACAATCTTCGCCGTCCTGCTGTGGCGCGCACGGCGCGAGGCTCGCGGGCGCGTGCCGGTGGTCGCCGCGCACGCCGCGCTCGTCGCGCTCACGGTTCTCTTCCTCATCAACGCGGCGTACCTGTTCCACCACAGCCCCGTGCTCGACACGGACGCGCAGTGGATCGCCACCGCCTTCCCGGCCAGTTCCGGCTCGATGCTGAACGCCGCGCGCATACTCTCGCGCGTGCTGCCCGTTGACTTCGTGCTCGGCGTCTTCTGGCAGGCGGCGCACAACGAGCGCGGGCATCCCGCATCCTTGCTCGGCATGTATAGCAACACGGGCTGGTGGTATTACTACCCGCTCGCGTTCGCGTTGAAGACGACGCTGCCCTTCCTGCTTCTTTCGCTCGCCGCGCTCGCGTGGGGCGCGTACCGGGCGGTCGGGCGGAGCGAGCGGCGATTCCTCATCGTCCTCATCCCCTTCGCCGTCTACACGGGCTTCGTGTTGATGAGCCGGATCAACATCGGCATCAGGTATTACCTCCCGGCCTACGCGCTGTTATTCATTCTCGGCGGCGCGCTGCTCGAACGCTTACTTAAGGGACGCCGCGCGGGCGTCTTCGCCGCGCTCGCGCTCATGGCCTGGGCGGGCGTCGAGGCCGTGCGCGCTTACCCCGATCACATGACGTACATGAACCAACTCGCGTCGCGCCAGCCGCGCTGGCATTACCTGTCGGACTCGAACGTCGAGTGGGGCGACGACGTGCGCGCGCTGGCCGCATACCTGCGCGAGCGCGGCGAGACGCGCGTGCGCGCCGCCGCGCTCGCGGCCGACCACATGCTCCCCTGCTATGGCATCGAAAACTTGAATTTGATCAGGTCGCCCGCCGTCGAGTGGCCGCAGACGCGCTACGTCGCCATCGGGGCGAGCTTCCTCAACGGCTCGACCGTGCCGCCGGGCATGTCCGTGCGCGGTCGCCTACTCACCGAAGCGGAGCGCGTCAACTACTTCGACGCCTACCGCCGCCGCACTCCCGAAGCGGTCTTCGGCAATTCGATCTATCTCTTCCGCGAACAGGAATAACCCTACGCTCTAACTCCGCGCGACTAGCGCGCCCCCGCGTTTGAGTCTTACGGAAAACACGCCCAGCGCCGAGAGCAGCAACAGGGTAAAGAGAGAGATGAGCGCGCCGTATCTGAGGGCGGGCGGGCGGTAGCGCATCTCGACGCGATGCGAACCCGCCTCGACGTAGACGCCGCGCAGGAGGTAATCGGTCAGGCGCAGCGGCGCGGGGCGGCCGTCCACGGTCGCTTCCCAGCCGGGATAGAAAATCTCGCTGACGACGAGCACCGACGGCTTATCGGCTCTCGTCTCTATCACGAGCCGGTTCGGTTCGTGCAATGTCACTTTCGCCCCGCTGCCCGCTTCGAGTTCGCCGCCCGCGAGCGCGGGCAATTCTGTCGGCGCGACTTCGAGCAGCGCGGTGCGGCGCGGATCAAACTCCTTCGCGCCCTCGCCCCGTATACGTCGCAGGGCTTCTTCGCCGTCAACCGATTCGGCCTCCGCCGCGAGCCACGCGCGCGGGAGTGCGCGCGTGTTACCGAGCACCAGGACGTTTCCTTCCGTCCCCACCGCAGCCCAACGCCCCGGCGCCAGCACGTCCGGCGCGGAGACCGAGTCGGGTGCGCGTTGAGGCACGGTTGCAAAATTCGCGAAGGTGACGAGGTGGCGTGTGTTCAATAGGTCGAGGACGTGCGAGCGTTCGGAGAGCAGCGTGGGATTATCCGGCGACCCTGAGCGCGCGGTGACGCCGTCGAAATTGACGTTGCCGAGCGCGCGGCTATAGCGTTCGAGGATCAGGGGATCGTAACCCGCGACGTTATGCAGGCCGTAGAGCGCGGTGCGATTCTGCGCGTCGAAGGGCGCATCCACGAGAAACTCATCGAGGTAGAGCGAGAAGCGCGTGTAGACGCGCCCCTCCGCGGGTGGGAACTGCCGTAGGTAGCGCGTGACGGGCGCGACGCGCTCAAAGCGTCCGGCGGGTTTGACGAAATGCGACCACCAGCGATTGACGATGATGTAAGGCTCGACGAAGCTCGCCAGGAGCACGACGCACAGGAGCATGGCCGTGCGCCGGTAGCCATCCGCCATGCGCCAGGCTTGCCAGCAGAGCAGCAGGACGAGCAGGGTGAAGGTCGCTTTCAACACAAGGTAGTCCGGCTCCGCGAGCGTCGTCAGTTTCGTCATCCCCTGCGTGTCGAGCGTGGGCGCGGCCGACCGGAACCAGTATGCGCCCGCGAGCGTCGCGGCGACAGCGAGCGCGAGGGCGGCGAAGAAGGCCGCGCGCTCGTGCCGCGCCCGCCGTGTCGCCAGCAGGCGCGCGGCAGCGTCCCAGCCGCACGCGCCCAGTATGCTCAGCGCGAACGTCCACTCGAACGCATGGCGCGAGGGCACGCGGAATTTGTTGAGCAGCGGCACGTGGTAGGCGAGGCGGTAGAGCGGCGTGTTCGACCCCAGCATGAGCGCGAAGGAGACGACCGCGACGCCGAGCCAGAAATAGACGCGCGCGTCCCTCTCGCGCTCCGAACCGCGCCGCCGCGACAATGCCGTCGCCACGGCCGCGAGCGCCAGCAGGAACACGAGCGGCGAGACGTAGGCCGTCACGTCTATGAAGTTGTAGAGCGGCGAGATGAAGGAGAGCGCGGCCTGCGAGAGCGTGAAAGAGCCTTCCGCGAAAGTCTCGTAGGAGAGCGTGCTGCGCACACTGCGACGCACGGCGCGCATCGTCTCAAGAATCTGAAACGCGGCCACGCCCGCCGACAGCGCGACCGCGCCGAGACACACCGCGAGCGGGCGCAAGCGCATCGCCCAACGCCGCCACACGCTCGATTGTCGTCCCTTTACGCCCGCGCGCACCGCAAGCGAGAGGAAGGCCGCATAAGCGGCGGCGAGCGCGCCCGCGTAAGCGAAACTCTGGCCGTGCCCGTTGAGCACAGACATGCTGAAGGCGAGCGTGGCATAGAGCAGCGGGCGCAGAAAACCGCCGTCGTCGCCGCGCGCGCGTTCGAGCGCGACGAGCAGGAGCGGCAGCCACATCAGCCCGTTGGTCGGCAGGCCGATGACGCCGTTGGCGATGGTCATCATCCCGCCGTAAGCGAAGGACAGACCGGCCAAGAGAGACGCCGTCCGGCTCAGGTTGATTTCGCGCGCGTAGGCGTATGTGAAGAGGGGCGCGAGGAGAAAGGGCGCGAGCACGTAAATCTCTTCGGCGACGTGAGACGGCAGGAAGAGATAGCCCCAGGTCAAAGGGTAGCCGACGGCGAGTTGAGCGATGGACAGCAGCGGGTAGCCCGAAAATATGTGCGGCGTCCAAAGCACCGGCTCGCCGCGCGCGAGGGCGTCCCAGAAGACGGAGCGCAGCGGGTGCGTCTCGATGAAGGCGTCGCCGCCGACGATAAAGTGGCCGCCGAAGATGATCCAGCCGAAGAAGCAGACGAAGAAGGCGAGCGTGACGGCGGCGACCGAAAGGTCGCCGCGCCGGGCACGCAGGCGGCTTAGTCCGCTTTGCCGTTTGGTTGGTATGTGACCCAATGTGATAGACACCCGGCGCGATCTTCACGGGGCGGCATTGCGCTTCGCCGGACAGGCTCAAACGATTTCGCCGTCTCTTTTAACGCTGGGGATTCTCTCACACTCCGGCGAAGCGCCGGTAGAGATGCGCCCGCGACGTGAGACGTATGACGGCGACGCGCCGGGCGCGCGGCGCATGGGAGCGGCGACGCGTGAGCGCGACGACCGGACAAATTATCTTCCGCCCCGATTCTTTCTCGCGCCCGTATTCGGCGCGACTCTTTCTCGCGCCGCACGCTTCTCGTATGATGGCCGCAGTTCAGATTAATTTGTCGGTTCGGGCGTCGTATCGCATCTAATTTCAGCCCCGCGGTCGGGCGCGGATTTTGCGGCGCAAAGGAGAATCCGGAATGATGGAATCGAAACAGGCGGCGATGACAAGCGAAAGAGCCGGCGCGCTCACGCCCGAACGGCGACACACGCAGGTCGAGATCGAACAGAGCCTCGACCAGTTGAGCCGCTGGATGGACGGACTCTTTCGCATCCCCGGCACGGGCTGGCGGTTCGGCTTAGACGCCATCGTCGGTCTCATACCCGGCGTCGGCGACACCGTCTCGACGCTCACGGGCTTCTACATCCTCGCGGCGGGCGTGCGCTACCGCGTCTCGAAAGTGACGCTGCTGCGCATGGGACTCAACATCGGCGTTGACTATCTCTTCGGCGCCATCCCCGTCATCGGCGATCTCTTCGACATGGCGTGGAAATCGAATCAGCGTAACGTAGAACTGCTGCGCCGCCGCGCGACCGTTTCGGCCGCCGACGCGCACTCCGGCCGCACGAGCGACTGGCTTTTCGTCGGCCTCGTCATGCTCGCGTTGCTCGCACTGCTCGTCGGGTCGATCACCATTCTCTGGTTCATCCTCAAATTCCTCGCCGGGCAGCTTTCGTCCCTCTTCTAACGGGAGTTTGACGCCCGACGAAACGGAAGCGGGCGATCCTCTCAACAGGATCGCCCGCTTCCGTTTCGTCAAACGTTCGCGCTCTCGCGCGAGAGGTTTACAAGTTTGGTCTCTCAGTTCTTGTGCGCGGCGAACACGCGTTCCAACGCGCCTTCGACCGTGCTCAGGCCGTCCTCGCCCGACGCGAAAATGTTCAGCTTTCCTTCGCCGTCGTACAGGTAATAGGCGGGCACGTCCGCACTCTCGTTTTGAAACGCCTTGCGCAATTTGTGTTCGTTGTCCACGGCGCACGGCTCCGTGATGTTGTTGTGCGTGACGGCGTCGCGCACCTTCTCCGTGTCCCTGTCGGCCTCTCCGCGCGGCGTGTGGATGGCAATGACGCGCAATCCCTCATACGTGTCGCGCAGGACGGCCACGCGCGCCAGGTTGTCTATGCAGATGTCGCAACTGACAGACCAGAAGTGGACGAGCGTCGGGCGACCCTTCGCCTCCGCCGCGGCGCGCGCGCCCGTCGCGTTAAACCACTCCGTCGCCCCTTCCAGCGAAGGCATGTCCGTCCCCGTCGTCTGCATAAAAATCCTCCCCGGTAAATGATAAACAGTAAATAGTTGAAGCGCGCCTTCCCGCGTTCGCGTGCTTACCGCTCACGCTTACTAACCGCCGGAGGCCGCCCGCACGCGACACGCGCGCCGCGCGCGGGGGTCTCCACCCGGCAAACAGCCTACGTGCAACTCATGCACGACTTTGTAGCGCAGGACGCCTGCGGGGTCAATCGCGCAAGAGGTCTTCCGCGCCGCGTTCGCCGGTCAGAGTTCCGGGTGGCGCGCGACGAAATCAATGAGGGCGTGTACGTATGCGGGAAAGGGCGGGCAGGAGACGCCGTGCGGCGCGAGCAATTGAACGGCGCGGCTCGTGTCGTAAGTCTGTCCGAGGAAGAAATAGGGCACGCCGACGCGCGGAAGTTTCGACAACTTCGCCGAGAGCGGCAGCCCGAGCGTCGCGCGCACGAGCGACTTCGGCAGCCGGATGCGCGAACCGCGCCCGACGAGCGCGTGCGAGATCGTCTCGAAGAGTTCGGCCGTGGTCAACGGGCGCGGGTCGGCCAGTTGCACCGTCGCCCCCTCGGCGCGTTCGTCGTGGGCTAGCGCCGCCATCGCCGCGACCACGAAATCAACCGGCACGACGTTCAGGGTCACGTCGCGGTTGCCGATGTTCACGAGCGACAGCAGTCGCGGCGACATGCGCAGGTACTTGATCAGGTAATAGATGCCGTCGTACTTCGCCGTCTCGCCCGTCCGCGAATCGCCGCACACGACCGCCGGGCGATGAATCGTCACCGGCAACTCCCGTTTCAACCTCTCGACTTCCAACTCGGCGAGATACTTCGTCTCCTCATAAAAATTACGGAAGCCCGCCGCGTGCTCCAACTCGTCCTCCTGAATCACGCCCGTGCGCAATCCCGCGACGTAGCAGGTCGAGACATAATGATAACGGCTGAGACGCGAACAGGCGCGCGCAAATTCGTTGACGTTCCGTGTGCCCTCCACGTTGACGAGCATCGCCGGTTCGCGCCGCACGCCCAGATCGTAGATCGCCGCCAGATGAAACAGCACGGTCGTCTCCGCCCGCGCCCGCGCAAACTCCTCCTCGCTCATCCCCAGCCGCGCGCGCGTGATGTCGCCCTCGACGATCTGAAAACGCTCAGTGCCCGCGCCCGTCTCTTCCGCCAGACGCGCTATCTCCGCGCGTGCGCGCGACACGAACGCGGGCTGCACCAGCAACAAAAACCGCGCGCCGCCACGCGCCAACTCCTCGATCAAACGCGCGGCGATGAAGCCGGGAAAGCCTGTTAGGAAAATTGTTTCTTGAGACGACATAAAAATTTTGTTCACCACCGAGAGAGCCGAGAAGGCAGGGGAGGCGCGGGGGAAAGCACCTCTGATCTAAACTTTCAATTTCTGATTCAAAATTTCAAATTTAGATTTAAAACTTCAAATTCTGATTTGAAGTTATTTCCCTCTGTGTTCCCTCCGTGTCCTCTGCGTCTGCGCGGTGAGTTATATTCCTCACCCTCAACCTTTACGAAGCCAAACTAACCCCACACCAGTTCGACCAGCGTGCGCACGCCCGTCCCGGTCGCCCCGGCGGGCGCATGCGGTTGTGCTTCTTCGTGCCATGAAGTGGCGGCGATGTCGAGATGCACCCACGGGGTATCGCCCGCGAACCTGCTGAGAAGAAGCGCGGCGGCGGTGGCGTCCGGTCGTCCGCCGTAGTTCTTGAAGTCGGCGATGGGACTCTCGATCTTCTTCTTGTAGTCGTCGCCGACGGGCATACGCCACGCGGGTTCGCCCGCGCGCGCGGCGGCGTCGGCGACGCGCGCCGCCCATGCGTCGTCGTTCGAGAAGAGTCCGGTGCGATGGTCGCCGAGCGCGACGATGATCGAACCCGTCAGCGTGGCGAGGTCAACGATGCGCGACGCGCCGAGCGAGCGCGCGTAGGCGATGCCGTCAACGAGTACGAGGCGGCCTTCGGCGTCCGTGTCCACGACTTCGATGGTGTAGCCCGCGAGCGTGCGGACGATGTCGCCGGGTTTGAGGGCGCGTCCCGAAGGCATGTTTTCGGCGGTCGGGACGACGGCGACGACGCGCTGTTTCAACTTCAACCCGGCGACGGCGCGCAGCGCGCCGAGCGCAGCCGCGCCGCCCGCCATGTCGGACTTCATCTCCTCCATCCCCTTCGCCGGTTTGATCGAGATGCCGCCCGTGTCGAACGTGATGCCCTTGCCGACGAACGCCCACAACTCGTCCTCGGCGGTCGCACCCTCCGGCTCGTAGCGCAGGACGATGAGCGCGGGCGGCTCGTCCGAACCCTGCCCCACGCCCCACAAGCCGCCCATGCCCCGCGCGCGTATCTCGCCCGCTTCGAGCGTCTCGACCGTCAGGCCGAACTCCGAGGCCATCTCGGCGGCGCGCCGCGCAAACTCTCGCGGCGGCAGACTCCCGCCGGGTTCGTCCGCCAGAGTGCGCGCCCAGTTGGCCGCTTCGCTGACGATGCGCGCGCGTTCGAGCGAGACGCGCAGGTGTTCGTCGGGCGCTGTGGCCGCGATGGTGAAGCGTTCGAGCGTGAACTCGTCGTCCTCGTCGCGCTGTTGATAAAAGTCGTTCTCGTAGAAACCGAGGTGCGCGCCTTCGGCGACGACGCGCACGAGTTCCGACGCGTTGCCGTGCGCGACCTCGGGCGGCACGAATCGTAGATGTTTGACGCGCGCCTCTCGCGCACGACGCACGGCGACGCCCGACGCGCGGCGCAGCGCGTCCGGGTTAAAATCCTCCCGGCTGCCGAGACCGACGAGCAGCACGCGCCGCGCGCCCTGCGGCATCCCGGCGTCCGAGACGTGGACGAAGAGGGCATCGCCGGCCTCTCCCTCGAACTCTTCCGCGCGCAATAAATTCTCAATCGCGCGGCATAACGCGTCGTCCGCGTTCGCGTTGGCGGATAGGCGAGGCGCGTCCGTGAAGACGCAAAAGGCCGTGGCGTCGGCGGTCGCGGCGGTTGCGTGTTCATCTGCGAGTTCGACTTGAAGAGTTTTCGATGGCTGCATGCAATGATCGTTCTGAGATTGGTGAAGACGGATGTTTGACTTCGCTTCGGGTGAACTTTCCAGACTTTCGGGACGAGGCGCGCGGAAAATTGTCATGTGTGGCGCGGCTCGTGTGCGGCGAGTATAATTCAGACGCTTCGACGCAACCTAACTGCTCTTTCGCCGTCCGGCCGCCCGACACAGGGCGCGCGCTTCGCGGCGTCGCGAGAGAAAATTTAAGCGACCAGGTTTCACTTATCTTTCTTTCACTTATCTTTATCAGGAGACAATCATCTTACTTATGCAATCGTTCCATCCCTCGCCCGCACGGCGACGCCGCGCGACGCTCGCCCTCGTTTTCACGTTCTGCCTCGCCGCTACCACCTTCGCGCAAACCGGCGGGGCGCGGACGGGCGGGGAGACCGTCCGCGTGACGCTCTTGCAAGTCAACGACGTGTACCAGATTTCGCCGGTTGACCGCGGCAGGCGCGGGGGACTCGCGCGCCTCGCGACGCTCAGGAAAATAGTGCTGGAGGAATCGCCGCACACGCTCTACCTGCTCGCGGGCGATACGCTCGGCCCTTCGGTCGCCTCGAACATCTTCAAAGGCCGGCAGATGATCGCCGCCTGGAACGCCACCGGACTCGACTACGCCGTGCTCGGCAATCACGAGTTCGACTTCGGCGACGCCGTCCTGCGCGAGCGCATGCGCGAATCGAAATTCACCTGGCTCGGCTCGAACGTCTTCGACCGCAAGACCGGCAAGCTCTTCGGCGACATGCCCCCCTTCGTCGTGCGCGAGTTCGACGGCGTCAAGGTCGGCATCTTCGGCCTTCTCACCGTTGACACGAAGCAGACCTCTTCGCCGGGCGCGGACGTGGAGTTTCGCGACCCGTGCCAGACGGCGCGAGAGATGATGAAGCAACTGCGCAAGCGGGGCGCGCGCACCCTCGTCGCCATCACGCACCTGACCATCGAGCACGACAAGCGGCTGGCGCGCTGCGCCCCCGGTATAGATGTGATCATCGGCGGCCACGAACATTCCGTGCTGCAATCCCTTTCGGGGCGCACGCCGATCTTCAAGATGGGGTCGGACGGACGAAACCTCGGTCGCATTGATCTCAACATCCAACGCCGCGACGGTACGGTCGAGAGCGTTGACTGGGAGATCATCCCCGTGACGGACGGGGTGGAGGAAGAGCCGAAATCGGCAGCCATCATCGCCGAATACGAAAAGAAGCTATCGGCGGAACTCGACCTGCCCGTCGGCCGCACCACCGTCGAACTCGACGCGCGGCAGGAGACGAATCGCGCGGGCGAGACGAACCTCGGCTCTTTTATAGCCGACGCCTACCGCAAGTACGCGTCGGCGGACGTGGCGCTCCTGAACGGCGGCTCGATCCGCTCGAACACCACCTACGGCCCCGGCGCGCTCACGAAACGCGACGTGCTCTCGATCCTGCCGTTCGAGAACCCGATTGTGAAGATCGAGGTGACGGGGGCGACGCTGCGCGCCGCGCTCGAACACGGCGTCAGCCGCGTGCGCGAGGAAAAGGAGGCGGGCTTGTTCCCGCAGGTGTCGGGTCTGCGTTTCAGCTATGACGGTCGGCGCGCACCCGGAGCGCGCGTCCGCGAAGTCACGGTGGGCGGCGCGCCGCTCGACCCCGCGAAGACCTACACGCTCGCCGTCAACACCTACGTGCTCGGCGGCGGCGACGGCTACACGATGTTCAAAGACGCGCGCCTGCTGCTCAAGCCCGAAGAGGCGCAGGTCGAACCGGCCATGCTCATGAACATCATCACCGCCGCCGGTGAAATCTCTCCCGCAGTTGACGGGCGCATTCAACGAAGTGACAAGTGACGGGTGACAAGTGACAAGTTAAAGACAAGTTCTTGGTTTTAACTTGTCACTTGTCACCCGTCACTTGTCACTGCCTTATCATGTTTGACGAAGAGCACATTTCCGGCGAGGCGAGGCGGGAGGCCGTGGAACTGTTCCGGCGCGCTTACGAGGCGCAGCAGGCGTCGGCTTACGACGAGGCCATAGAGTTGTACCGCCGCTCCATCGAAACTTACCCGACCGCCGAGGCGCACACCTTCCTCGGCTGGGTCTACAGTTTTCAGCAGCGCTACGACGAGGCGATTGACGCCTGTCTCGCGGCCATCCGCGTTGACCCCACCTTTGGCAACCCCTACAACGACATCGGCAGCTACCTCATCGCCAAGGGCGATCTCTACAACTGCGTGCGCTGGTTCAAACGCGCGCTTGAAGCGACGCGCTACGAATCTTACGCCTTCCCGCACTTCAATCTCGGGCGCGTCTACGAGCGGCGCGGCCACCTCCTGCAAGCCGCTAAACATTACGGCCTCGCCCTCCAACAAGCCCCCGACTTCGCGCAGGCCACCAAAGCCCTGCGCCGCCTGCAAGCCCGGCTCAACTAACGGCGGCCGGCCCGGCCGCGCTCTCATCCGAATTAAACACGCGGAATGGTCGGACTCATGACGCCTCATGCCGTGCGATTCGCCATAGGGTGGCACGCCTCCTGCATATAGTCGGCCGGTAGTCCTTTAAGGCACATAAAAAACGTACACGCGTCGGGTCTTCGGCTCGGACGTGTGTGAAATCAGTTCACTGATATTGAGTTTATTCAACGCTACGGAAGTAGCTCAACTGAGAGGGAGGATTCAAAAAATGGCGGATTCGATGGATACATCTACAGGCACGGGCACGGGACGTTCGCGCATGATGACCGGTATGTTCAGGGACAGGGAGAGCGCCGAACGCGCTTACGGTTCGTTGACGAGTCGCGGCTACAGTAAAGATGACGTTAACCTGATTATGTCGGACGATACTCGTAAAAAACATTTCTCCGACGAAAGCAAAGATAGCGACCTCGGCGACAAGGCTTGGGAAGACGCGGGTAAGGGCGCGGCCATCGGAAGCGGCGTCGGCGCGACGCTCGCCGCCATCGCCGCCATCGGCACCACCGTCGCCTTGCCCGGCCTCGGACTGCTCATCGCCGGCCCCATCGCCGCCGGGTTGGCGGGCGCGGGTGCGGGCGGCTTGACCGGCGGTTTGATCGGCGCGTTGGTCGGCTCGGGCATTCCCGAAGACCGCGCGAAAGAGTATGAGCGCGGCGTCAGCGAAGGCGGCATCGTGATGGGCGTCAATCCACGCTCGGACGAAGACGCCGAATACTTCGAGAACGATTGGCGCAGCAATCGGGGCGAACACATCTACCGCTAAGGTGTAGCAGCGGACGGTAACAATTTACATGCGCCGGTTCTCGATAAAGACTTGCCGGCAGGGAGGAATTCAATGCGACGCACTTTAGCACTGGCGGCAGTTTTGGCCGCCGCGAGTTTCACAATCGGCTGCGGCGGGAGCGACACGAACTCGAACATGAATTCGAACGCGAACAACCGCAACGCGGCGAACGCCAACGGGGCTACGACGAGCGGCAGCCCCGCGCGCGAAGGCGTGATTGATACAAACGCCAACGTCAACGCCAACGCGAACGGCAACACCGTCTCGTCAAACACGGCGGTCGTCACCAACAACAACGGCAACAAGAACACCTCCGGCGTCAGCACCACGAACAACGCCAATCATAGTAAGAGCGGCAACGCCAACCACTGATAGTTCGCTATCGGCGGCTCGCTTCGGACACAAAAAACAGAGGGTTGTCGCAGGCCGATTTTGAGCCTTCGACAACCCTTCGGTTTTCAGTTCAATCATCCCGCCGCGATCTTCTGAATCACCCCTAAGCGCGGCGCGCGTTATTCCGTCTTACGCCTGCGCGCGTTATTCCGTCTCGTGCTGCTCGATACCGGAGGCGTCGCCCTTGATGAGATCGCGGTTGATCTTCATCTTGCGCCGGTTCGCGTCCACGGCGACGTAGACCACTTCGGCCTCCGTCACCTTGATGCGTTCCGACGTGCCGCCGTAGCGTTCGGCTTCGACGACGACGCGGATGGTGATCGAGGTGGTGCCGACGCGGACGGTCGAGGCGTAGAAGCTGACGAGGTCGCCGACGAAGACGGGTTGATGAAAGATGACTTCGCGCATCGCCACCGTGACGAACCGCTCGATCTGCGTGCGCCGGTGCGCCTCGACCGCGCCCGCGATGTCTATGTAACTTAAAATGATGCCGCCGAAGATCGTGCCCTGCGGGTTGGTGTCGCGCGGCAAAAGCGTCAGGCGGATGGCCGGGTCGTTGTATTCCATGTAAGTTTTCGACTGCGACGCTCTCGCCCCTCAAGGGCGCGGCCGTCGCCAGTAGTCCTCGTCCGTGTCAGATTCGATTGCCGGAGCGAAAGCATGAGCGCGCCTTCCGCCCGCTGTCAAGTTGAACACGAAATAAGCACAACTCGTCACGACGGTGTGAAGTCGCCCGGCCACCCTTGACACGCCCGGAACAGGCGGGCGGGAAGCACGCGCGCCGCGCTTTTATTCCCTTCCGGCGCAGCCAACTTCTGCCCGCCCCCGCCACATCTAAAAGCTTGCCGCGCCGAAGAATATTGCCTCCGCAGGGTTTCCGGCTGTAGCGATGTCTGCGCTCCCGCCGGCCGAGCGGCCGTCAACTTGGCGAGGCGGCATGTATAATTGCCTGCAAAGTTAACTTTAAGAGCCGTCCGTCCAGAGAAAGATTCTATGTCAAACTCCCTAACGCGTTTTTCCGCCGCCCTTGCCGCCGCGCTCGTCTTCACGATTTTCGCCGCGTTTGCCTCCGACGCCTCCGCACAGCAGCGCGGCGGCGGCACGCGCTTCGACGTGACCCACTATCGCATCGAGGCCGAACTCCGCCCCGCCGAGCACATCCTGCGCGCCAACGCCGACGTGACCTTTACGCCGCTCGACACCACGCGCTCAGTCGTCTTCGAACTGAACGGCGCGCTCAAAGTCGAGAGCATCGAGCGCAACGGGAAGCCCCTGACGAACTTCGTGCAAGACCCGGCGGGACTGGAATCCATCGGCCCGAACGTGCGCGTTGACCTCGGCGAAATCGTGCAGGCGAACACGCCCGTCACGCTGCGCTTCCGCTGGTCGGGCGCGCTCGTCTCGGCGGAGGGCGGGCCGCTCGTCACACGCCGCCTCGCCTACGTCGGCAATGAAGGCTCTTATTTGATGTACGCCGCGCGCTGGTTTCCCTTTCACGACTACGCGGCCGACCGCGCGACCGCGGACATCACCGTCGTCGTCCCCAACGGATTTCAGGTGGCCGGTTCGAGCGACGAGCCGCCGACGCAGACGGCGGGCGCGGGCGGCACGACGCGTTACCGCTTCGTGCATCGCCAGCCCGCGCTCATCGGCAACATAGCCGCCGGTCGCTATGTGACGCGCACCTTGCGCATCGGCGGCTACGAGTTGCAGTTCTTCGTGCAACCGGGGAGCGAGGGGCGCATCGAGCGTTTCGGCGAAGTGTTCGGTCAGGCGTTGCAGTTCTACACGAAGCAGTACGGCGCGCCCGCCTTCGGCACGCGCTACACGGTCGCGCAGATTGACGACGAGAGTTTGGAGGCTTACGCCGCGCCCGGCATGCAATTCCTGTCGGCCAGTTTCTTCGATCAGGCGCGAGCGGCCAAAGAGGAACGCTTGCAGCGCGAGGCCGCCTACCAGTGGTGGGGTTTCACGGTCGCGCTCAAATCTTTCGACGACGCGTGGCTCTCGCAGGGTCTCGCCGAATGGAGCGCGTTCGCCCTGCGCGAATCGTCCATGACGGGCGCGCAACTCGACGCGGCGCAGCGCGACATGCAGGAGCGCGCCCTGATGTTCGAGCAGTCGGCCTCGATCCTGCGCGCGCCTTCGCAACTCGACGACACGTCGCCGCAATACCAGTCAATCGTCTTCTACAAGGGCGCGATGGTCTTCAGGATGCTGCGCGAAACAATCGGCAAAGAGAAGTTCGACGCGCTCCTGCGCGCGCTCTTCGAGCAGCATCGCGGCAAGAGCGTCTCGATTGACGACTTCGAGCGGCTCGCCACGAAAGAGGTGGGCACGAACATGCGCTATTTCTTCGCGCGCTGGGTGGAAGGCACGGGCGTCCCCGAATTCACGGTTGACTACCAGATCATCCGCACGCGCACCAACAAGTTTCGCGCTCGCGGCACGGTGAAGCAAAATTTCGAGGGCTTGCGCATGCCCGTCGAAGTGATGCTGCGCGCCGAGGGCGACAATCAGAATCAGATCGTGACCGTGCGCATTGACGAGAAGAGCGAGGACTTCGATTTCGAGTCGCAGGGCGCGCCGCTCGAAGTGATCGTTGACCCGAACAACAAAATCCTGCGTCTCTCGGAAGACCTGCGCATCTCGGTGGTCGCCCGTCGCGGTATCGAACTCTACCGCGAAGGCCAGTATGCCGAAGCGCAGCGGCAACTCGAAGAGGCTCTCAAGCTCGACAAGTCGAACTCGTGGGTCTACTACAACCTCGGTTTGATCTATCTCGAACAGCGCAACTACGATCCCGCGCTCGACAATTTCGACGCTGCCTTAAACGGCAACCTCAAGCCTTCCTGGATCGAAGTGTGGGCGCGCATCAAACGCGGCAACGCCTACGATGCCAAGGGCGACCGCGCCCGCGCCACGACCGAGTACAACAAGGCCGTCGAGACCGGCATCAACTACGACAACGCGCAGACGGTCGCCAAGAGATTCCTCGCCACGCCCTACGACCCGCGCGCCGCCACACAGCAACAGGCTTCGCGCAATTAGCCCCAACAGAAGTAACCAACTCAACTGCGAAAGCCGCGTTCAGTCTATCGGACTGAACGCGGCTTTCGAGTTTCTCCGACTTAACTTCCGGTCAACGCCAGTTGCCGATGAGGATGAAGGGCGCCCAGAAGAAGGGATGCGCGAAGTTGGTCTTGCCGCCCGCCGCGCCGGCTCCCGCGCCGCCCTCCATGCCGCGCTGCGTCGCGCCCTTCGGCATCCCGCGACGTTCGATGCCGCCGACCAGTTCGCCCGCCTCGCCGCGCAGCAGCGAGACCTGCGCCCGCCGGAGGGCTTCGGCCTTGAGCATGCCGGGCTGCGCGTTGCGGATGCGGTAGAAGCTCTGCATGAGTTCTTTGGTGCTTGCGTCGGCCACCGGCCACAGGCTCGCCATCACGGCCTTCGCGCCCTGACGCTGCGCGAGCACTGCGAAACTTTCAACTTCCTTGCCGTCCGCGCCCGTCCCGCCCGTCGCCGTGTCGCAGGCCGAGAGCGTCAGCAGTTCCACGCCGCCGAACATGTTCACCGCCGTCTTGATCCTGGAGAGCGGCAGACGCTCTCCGTCGCCGAGCAGGAGAAACGAGTCGGTTTCGTTGCCCGGTTGCACGGCGAAGTGGCTGGCGATGTGGACGACCGGGAAACGCTGCCTGAGCGCCGTGCGAAAGCTTTCCTCGGTGAACGCGTCGTCCAAAAACACACGCCCCGCGAGCGCGCCGCCGCTGACGGCCGCCGCCTCTCCTTCGGAGATGATGCCGCGCAACTCTTCGGGCACGCCCGGCAGCGGGCTGAACCCCGATTGCGCCTTCGACACTCCGAGGCCGAGGCCGCCCCATTTCGCGCTCGGCTGATCTTTCAGGCGACTGTTGCTGGCCGGGGTAAAGACCGTGTTGCGAAAGCGCTCGACCATGTAGCGTTCGCCGTCGTAGAGCGCGGCCACCGGCAGGTAGCGCAGCGAGCCGTCAAGCGACCACATCAACGTCTCGGCCTGCGCGTCGGTCAACTCTCCGGCAATCGGGCCGACCAGAATTTTGTACAACTCGGCGGCCAGCGGGCGCGGGTCTTGCCGCGGATTCTGCAACACCTCTCGGAAGGCCAGAACTTTCCGTTCGAGGTCGGCGGCCTTGATCGTGTACTCGGCGGCCTGCTGCACGTCCGGCGTGATGAGAATCACGCGGTACTTCTCCGCACCGACGATGGTGTAGAGCGCGACCGCGCCCGAACCGAGTTCGCGCAGGTCGTCCATCAACGCCTGCGAGTCGCGCAGTTGGTCAACGCGCGCCGCCTGTTTGGTGTTGCCCAGTTCGTTGCCGAGTTGGTCGAGGAACGCCTGAAAGGCTTGCCCCGACGCCTGCAAATCCGTCTCTAACGCCGCCAGACGTTTCTCTTCTTCGGGCGTTCGCCCCTGCTTCGACAGTAAGACGCCGCGCTCGTGGCCGCGCAAGGCCAGTTGCCCGGCCAGCGCGTCGTGGTTTTTCTCCGCGTTGCTCTCGGCGGGCGTGAGGGCGGCTTTCTTCGGCGCGCCGCCCGTGTCTTCGCCGCTGCGCCGCACGTAGTCTTGATACTCGTGCTCCTTGAGCATGCCGACCACTTGCTGCGCCTCGACGAGGCGTCCCTGCGTGACGAGCAGGTCGGCCAACTCGCGATACGTGACCTCCTTCAACTTGATGAAACTTCGCTGCGCCATCAAGTCCTCTGCGGGCAGGCTCGCCCTCGCTTCCTGATACGCATTGATGGCGCGCTTGCCGAAAAAGATCGCCGCGCCCGTCTGCCCGCCGCCCCTGAGCGCATACATCAAGTTGCCGGACGCGTCGCCCTCGCCCGCCTTGTCATCCAACTGTTGGAACAGCGTCAACGCCTGCCGGAGATGTGAGAGGGCGCGCGGCCTGTCGCCGAGCGAATGGTAGACGAAGCCCAGATTGTTGAGCGTGGTGGCCTGTCCCGCGAGGTCGCCCAGGCTCCGTTGCAGTGCGAGCGCCTGATTCAGATATTCGAGGGCTTTCTGCTTATCGCCCGACTCCAGAGAATCCCACGCGAGGTTCGACAGGGCGGGCGCGAGTTCGACGCAGTCGTCGAGGTTCTGGATGAGCGCGACCACCTCGTCGTGCGAACGGCGCGCCTCGGCGCGTTCGCCGAGCGAGTTGTAGACGAGGCCGATGTGGTTGAGCGCGTAGGCTTCGCCGCGCCGGTCTCCGGCCGCGCGAAGCGACGCCAGCGCCTCCTGAAAATCAGTTAACGCCTCGCGCGTCTCCGTCATCACGACACGCACCAACCCGATGTTCGTGAGCGTGTAGCCGGCCGTGCGTTTGTCGTCGAGCGCGCGAAAGAGTTGGAGGGACGACTGAAAATTCTCAAGCGACTTCTCTTTATTGCCGAGCGCGAAATAGACCTGCGCGATGCTGCCCAGCACTCTCGCCTCGCCCTCGCGATCACCGGCGGCGCGTAACAGGGGCAGAGTTTCGTTGAAGTATGCGAGCGCGTTCCGGCCTTCGCCGAGCGCGGCTTTGATCGAGCCGATGGTGTTGAGCGTCGTGATCTCGCCGCGCCGGTCGCGGGCGTTGCGAAACAGGCCGAGCGCCTCTTCGTATTTTCCTATCGCTCCCCTCAGTGCGTCGCTCGTGTGCGCGAGCAGCATGCTCGTGCCTTCGGCGAAGACGCGCTCGGCGGGCAGGCTTCTCTTATCCGCCGCCGTCATGCCTCTCGTGTCGAGGGTCATCGCGTAAAGACCGGGCGGGGCGTTGGCCTTCGCCGGTCGGACGATGAGCGTATATTGGCCGCCCTCTTCCACCTCGAAAAAGACCGGCTCCGGCCCCCACACGCCGACCGGGTTGTTGACGCGCAGGAGTTCGCGCCCGTCCCCGTCCACCAGCGCGATCTCGACATCAAGCCCGCGCTGATCAAAGACGGCGCGGATGAATTGGCCGCTGCTCAAAGTCATGCGATAGGTGTGCATCTGTCCGGCGGACAGTTCGCGCACGAGGAGCGGTTGCATACCCGCTTGCGCATGTGCGAGCGAGGGCGCGTCGTCGCCTTGCATGATGAAAAAGCAAAGCAACAAACCGAGCGATGCGGCGATGCGACGCGCGGCCGTCAGCCGTCGCTTACGCAGCGGCGAGTTCTTCGTAGTCAGACACTGTTCGGAGATGGGGGAATTATCGTCGGACATAGTTGGAAACTATCGCGAACGTTTTGGGAATGTTCAGGGCGCAACGCGCCTCGCCGCTCAACGGCGAAAACCGGCAGGCTTATGGTCGGCTCATTGAAGAGCGATAGGCAGGCGTCTGGGGCAACACTTTGAATCGTGGCGGAAAGGCTCATCTCTGTAACGCGCAGAAGCAGCCTCGTCCGCACACTAAAACTGCCGCCTATTAGACTAAGCCGCGCGCGCATCCCTGTCAATGAATTTGGGATTGCGGATTCTTCAATTGCGGATTGCAGAAAGCGTATCGCGGCTTGAAAGACACAGTCACGGCGGTGGTTTCTCCCGTTTTACATTCAGCATTACGCCATCGCTCAAACCGGCGGGACGGCGACGACGGCGATGCGATGTTTGTCGGCCAGACGGATCATCTCGGCGCGGTCGAACATGAGCGTCTTGCCCGCCGTGATGCACAGGCACGTCGCGCCCGCCGCGGCCATCGTCTCGATGGTTGGCACACCGACGACCGGCACGTCGAAGCGCATGTCCTGATCCGGCTTTGCGACCTTGACCACCGTGAGTCGCCCGCGCGCGAGTTGTCCGGCGCGCGCGACGCAGGCGTCCGTGCCCTCCATCGCTTCGACGGCGACGCAGGCGCGGGCGCGCACGACGATGGTCTGGCCGAGGTCGAGGCGGGCTATTTCGCGCGCCACTTCGAGGCCGTATTCGATGTCGCCCCGCTCGCGCGCGTCCGCGTCGCGTCTGGTTAATTTGCCTTCGGCGGGGAGGTGATCCCGTAGGAAGTAGGTCGAGTCTATCAGTTCGATGCCCTCCTTTTGGAGTTCGGCGGCGATCCCGCCGATGAGCGCGTCGGTGTTGCGGCGCGGAAGCGAGACGAGCATCTTGAGCATGCGCACGTCGGGCAGCGCGCCGCTGAAAATCTGCACGTGCTTGACCTGCCCGGCCATGATCGCCTGCCCCACGCCCTCGCGTTTGAAGAAGCGGATCATCTTCCCCAACTGCCCGATCCCGATCCACTCGACGCGCGCCGCTTCGCGCTCAATCGAGGGGTCGGTCTCCTCCCGGATGGCCGCCACCGACAACTCCACCCCCGCGCGCCGCGCGCCCTCGATGACGAGGAAGGGGAACTTGCCGTTGCCTGCGATGAGTCCGTAACGCATCTTCAATTGCGGAATGCGGAATGCGGAATGCGGATTAACGAGTCAAAGACTTGCGCCTTCCAATCCGCAATCCAAAATCCGCATTCCGCAATCATTTGACGACTCCGCGTTTCGAGCTTTCGATGAAGCTGACGAGTTCCTCGGTCTCAGGTGAATCTTCGATCTCGGCACGGATGCGTTCGACGGCCTGCGTGGTGTTGAGCCGCGCGGAGAGCAGTAGGTGAAAGGCGTGGTGCAGCGCGGCGACCGTGAAGCGCGGGTAGTTGCGCCGCCGCATGCCCTCTTTGTTCAGGCCGTAGCACTTCGCGTGGTTGCCGACGGTGAGCGCGAAGGGCAGCGCGTCTTTGACGACGACCGAGTAGCCGCCGACGTAGGCTTCGCGTCCGACGCGGCAGAATTGGTGGACGCCGGAATACGCGCCGATGTTTGCGCCGTCGGCGACGGCGACGTGCCCGGCGAGCGTTGCCGCGTTTGCCATGATGACGCGGTTGCCGATGAGGCAGTCGTGCGCGACGTGTGCCTGCGCCATGATGAGGCAGTCGTCGCCGATGGCCGTGAGCATCCCGCCGCCTTCCGTGCCGCGATGGATGGTGACGAACTCGCGTATCTGGTTGCGCGCGCCGATGCGCGTCTCGGCCGGCTCGCCCCTGTACTTCAAATCCTGCGGGGCGAGGCCGATGGAGACGAACGGGTAGATGTGCGTGCCGTCGCCGACGCGCGTGCGCCCTTCCAATACGGCGTGCGACTCGACGCGCACGCCTGCGCCCAGCACCACCTCGTCGCCGATAACGCAATACGGCCCGACGAAACAGTCCTCGCCGAGTTGCGCCCTGTCGCTGACGATGGCCGTCGGATGAATCATAAATAACCAAACAAGGGAAAAGGGGAAGGGGTAAGGGGAAAGGAAGAAACCCGACTTCCCTTTCCCCTTTAACCTTTCCCCTTCCCCCCTCGACTTTACTGGACGCCGCTTCGTTCGGCGACGACGCTCATGATCTCCGCTTCGGCCACGACGCGACCCTCGACCTTCGCCTCGCCGCGCATGCGCTGGATGCGCGAGCCGATGCGCAGAGCTGTCACTTCGAGCACGAGCGTGTCGCCCGGCACGACGGGCTGGCGAAAGCGCGCTTTTTCGATGCCGGAGAAGAGGACGAGTTTTTCCTGGCGACGCTCGATCTCCCGGAGCGCGAGGATAGCCCCCACCTGCGCCAACGCCTCTACGATCAACACGCCCGGCATGACGGGCGCGCCCGGAAAATGTCCCTGAAAGAACTGCTCGCCGATGGTCACTTGCTTGATGCCGACGATGCGCTCTCTGGGGATGAGTTCGATGATGCGATCAACGAGCAGGAAGGGATAGCGGTGCGGCAGGAGTTCCTGAATGGCGCGCGTGTCGAGAACAATTTCCATAAGAGTGTGAGCAGTGAGCAGTAAGCAGTAAGCAGTGAGCAGTAAAATAAAACTGCTCACTGCTTACTGCTTACCGCTCACTTGTTTTGTTGTTACGGGCGACCCGCGGGGCGAGCCGCGCCGCCGGCCGAAGCGGTCGCGGGCTTCGTGCGGTTGTATTCGGCGATGAAGTCTTTGGTGATGTCCACGCTGTCGGCGGCGTAGATGAGCGGCACGCGGCTGGCGTCAATGATGATCGAGATGCCGCGCTGTTGTGCGAAGGCTTGCAGCGAGTTGAAGACATCTTCCTGCAACGGCCCGAGCACTTCGTCCATGCGCTTCTTGATGTTGATCTGCGCGTCCTGCATCCTGCGCTCCATGTCGCGCTTGAGCGTGTCGGCCTGATCCGTCTTCGTCGCGATGGTCTTCGGGTCGGCGACCGCGCTCGTCTTGTTGATGTCGTCAACTAGGGCCTGATAGCGCGTCTGCAAGCCCTGCATTTCGGTGCGGACGGGCTGAAACTGCGCGTCCACGGTCTTCATGGCGTTGACGACGCGCGCGATGCCGGCCTTTTCGTCGCTGAACGCGCTGGAATCAATGATGGCGATGCGAGCCGCAGACGCGGGCGCAGCGGCTCCGCCCTGCGTGGGGGCGGCGGGTTGGGGGCGTGCCGCCGTCTGTGCGCCGGCCGAGATAACGAGAGAGGCCGCGACAAGGCAAGCGGCGGCGATAAGGCGAAATAGTTTCATTGTCTTTTTTGTACTGCTCCTTACAGTTGAAATGGGTGGCACACGTTTAGGTGCTTTTCGCTCGCCGTAGGTTGCGCCAGCCTTAACAGTTTATCAATAGACGGTTAAAAAGTCCGCCCGATGCTGAAACGATAGCCGATTCTTTGTTCCTGAAAGAATGCGCCGGGGATGCGGTCGCTGAAGCCGCGACGCGCGTTCGGGTTGTAGAACCCGATGAGGCGCAGCGGCACGTTGACCACCGGCAACTGCACGCGCACCTCCATGCCGACGCTCGAACGGAAGTCGCTGATCTTGTTGAAGACCGCCTGCGACAGGCGGAGCGCCGTGTTGGTCTGCGCCTCGCCGCGCACGAACACGCGCTGGAAGCCGAAGGGCAGACCCGTGATCGGATCGAGCGAGCAGGTGTTGCAGGACTCCAACCGCAGTTCCTCGGTCGTCACGAGGCGATTGTCGCGCGCGATTAAGGCGACGTTGAGCAACCCGGTGGACAGGTCGCCCAGGGGTTGAAACGCGAGATCGGTATTCTTTAACACCACCAGCCCGCCCAGACTGCCGCCGAACACGTTGCCGAGTTGGGTGGCGAGGAAAGGGTTGTCCGGTCGGAAGTTGGTCGAAAAAATCTGATCCGCGCCTTTGCGCAGGTTGAAGGACGAGCCGATGTCGGCGAAGCCAGCGATGCTGACGGGGCCGAAGATGGGCATGCGGTATTCGAAGTTGCCGAGCAGTTGCGTGTCGCCGCCGATGGGCTGGAAGCTGCGCCTCGGGTTGGCGATGACGTTAGCGCCTTCGGGGCCGGTAAAGGTGGCGAGTTGCTGGGCGAGCGATTGCAGGCTCTCGCTCTGGACGGGGATGGGATCGCCCGTCGCGTTGGTCGTCAGCACGACGTTGCGCGTGGTGACGAACTGATCAATCGGCACGATGGGACTGATCGAGCGGACGTTGTAGCCGCGGATCGTAAACTCGTCGCCGAGGAAGAAACGCTCGTAGACGGGCACGCCCTGAATGAACGTAATCGAGGTGGCCTGCGCCTGCCTCACCCTCTCGCTCGTCGCGAAAGACCCGACGTGACCGGCGAGGATGCGGAAGCCGAAGACGTGCGGGTTGTTCGAACGCTTGTTCCTGACCGGGATGAAGTGCTGGTAGGTCAGGCTCGGCTGAATCGTGCGCACGTCGCCGCCGAGGCCGGCGAAGGCGAATTGCAGCGCGATCTGTTTGCCGCCGATGGCATCCACGCCGCGCACGTCGCGCGAGTCGTAGACGAGGCTGGGCGTGATGCGGCTCGTCAGGATGTTCGGCTGCTCGTAAATGACCGGGATGGCGTTTTGCGGGTTGGTCGGGTCGGTGTTGACCTCCGGTTCTCTCACGCTCGTCTGCGAGAGCGAGTAAGAGAGGCCGATGCGCGTCGAGAGCGTGAACGGGCGTTTCTTATAAAACTCCGAGAGCGGCGCGGTGGCGAATAAGCTCGCGCCCGCCGTGCGCTGCGTGAACAAATTCTCGTCGCCCGTGTTGAGGAAATCCAGCTCCGAGCCGGACAGACCTTGCAGCGCGTTCAGGTTCTGCGACAGGAACGTGCCCTCGCCGAAGAATTTCAGCGACTGCACGAAGAGCGAGAACCCGGCCGAGATCGGGCGGTTGCGAATCTGCGGCTCGGTGAACGAGAAGACGAACGACTGTTGCCGGTTGCCCGCCGCGAAGTTGAGCGACAGGCTTTCGCCGCGCCCGAGCAGGTTGTTGGTCGAATAGTCGAGCCCGAAGAACGAGCCGCCGATGCCGGACAGACCGCCGTTGAAAGAAATCTGCTGACGCCCGCGCTCCTGCACCTTGACGTTCACGTCCACCAGACCCTCTTCCTCGTTCTGGCGAAAGTCCACGTCCTTGTCCTTGTCAACCGGGTCGAAGAAGCCGAGTTGGTTGAGACGCAGGACGGAGTATTCGACGTAAGACTGGTTGTAGATGTCGCCCTCGTTGAGGACGAACTCGCGGCGCAGAACATTGTCGCGCGTAAACGTGTTGCCCGTGAACTCAAGGCGGCGCAAGGTGAACTGCTTGCCCTCGTCAATCGTGATGGTGTAGTCGGCGATGCCCTCGCTGGGGTTCGCGGGGTTGTCCCTGTAGGTCGGCTCCGGCTCGGCCGTGTACTGGATGAAGCCGTTGTTGCCGTAGAGTTTTTTGAGGTCTTCGATGAGACCCTTGTAGATGCGCTCGCCGCTCGCCACGTCGCCCTGTTTCAAACCGATGACGGCGCGGATCACCTTCTCGTCGAAGATCGAGTTGCCCTCGATCTTGAGTTCGCCGAGACGATAGACTTTGCCTTCGATGATCGGGATCGTGAT
Source organism: Pyrinomonadaceae bacterium (assembly GCA_035296445.1). Classification (GTDB taxonomy): domain Bacteria; phylum Acidobacteriota; class Blastocatellia; order Pyrinomonadales; family Pyrinomonadaceae; genus JAIVJZ01. The sequence continues at coordinate 56,950 of DATHAZ010000050.1, forward strand.
GCGCAGCGCCTCGTCGGTCGAGGAGAGCAGCGGGAGCGGGAGGATCGGGAAGCCGGTGCGCCGCCGCCCCAATCCTTCGATGCGCGGCTCGCCGGGACGCCCTTGCAAGTAGCCTTTGCCCGCCATGTAGTTGCGGATGAGGCGGAGGTCAACGTCCAGTTTCTCGCGGTCGAGGATGTCCTGGCTCTTGAAGCGCGTGATGAAGCCGGCCTCTTTGACGTACTTCATCGCGCCGCGCAGTTCGCCGTCTTTGAAATTCCTGTTGCCCTCGAACTCGATCTCGACGACGCGCACGCGGTCGCCCTCTTCGACATTGAAGGTGACGGACGAAGAGGTGGCCGAAACTTCCTCGACGTCGGGGGTAACGGTCGCGTTCGGGTGGCCGGTGGCGGCGAGCATCTCCTTGATGGTGCGGGTGGCGTTGTTGATCTTGACGGGGTCGAGCAGGTTCTCTTTCTGGACGCCGATGCGACGCTCGCGAAACGCCTTGAGCACGTCCGACTCGCTGATGCTCGACAGGCCGTTGAACACCAATTCGCGGATGACCGGCAACTCTTCGACTTCGAAGATCACGTCAATGCCGCCGCGCGCGCCTTCCGTGGTCAGAACGCGCGATCTCGTCTTGTTGAAAAAGTTGAGGTCGTTGAGGGCTTTCAGGTCGCGCTCTACCTGCTCCCGGTTGAAGGGGTCGCCCGGACGGGTCGAGATGTAATAGAGCAAATCTTCGTCGCGGTTGCGGCGGTTGCCCGAGATGTCCACGCTCTCGACGAGACGTTGACTGGTGGCGGCAGGGCTGGCCTGCGGCTCCTGCGCGCGCGCTACCGTGGGGAGCGCGGCGTGCAACAGCGCCGTTTGGCCGATCATCAGCGCGGCCAGCAGAAAGCGCCGCAGGGGCGCGTTAATTCGCATAATTGCTTTTTGCCTCAAAGCAGAAAAATACTTTGGGAAGTAGGAAACCGAAATCCTTTTTCGTGTACCCGCCGGCCGGATGTATCAAAAAACACGAAACGGGGTACAAGTCCAGAATGAGTTCGGAGGCTTGGATTCAAGTCCGCCGCCGCTAGTTGCCAGCCGCCGGGTCGAGCAAAGGCGCGCATTATACAAGGCGCGCGAGGCAAAAGTAAAAAGGCGAAAGGCGAAAGAAAGACGAAAGAAAGGCAAAAGGCAAAAGTTAAGCGGGCGAAGCGCGCAAGCGGCCTTCTCAACTTTCGCCTTTTTACTTTTGCCTTGTGCCTTAAATTTACGCGAATCAGTGAATCAAAATCTCGTCGCCGACCTCTTCGACGCCCGCCGGCCGGTGGCCGAGCGCGCCGCCGTCCTCATAAACCTCGATCAGCGTCATGCCGCCGAGTTCGCCCTGGATGAGGGCTTCGGAGAGCGGGTCTTCGACGTATTTCTGGAGCGCGCGGCGCAGCGGGCGCGCGCCGTAGGTGCGGTCGGCGCATGTTTTCTTGACGATCCAGTGCTTGGCTTCCTCGGTCAGGCGCACTTCCAGGCCGCGCCGTCCGAGCATGCGGTTCATCAATTCGACTTGCAGCCCGACGATCTCCAGCAACTCTTCGTCCTGCAACTCGTCGAAGATGATGATCTCGTCGAGGCGGTTGATGAATTCCGGGTTGAACGTCTGCTTGACGGCCGACATCACCATGTCTTCGAGTTTCTCGCGCGAGTCGGCGGCCTGCGCCTGAAAACCGAGCGCGCCGCGTTTCTGTATGAAGCGCGCGCCGATGTTCGAGGTCATGATGATGATCGTGTTCTTGAAGTCCACGGCATTGCCGAGCGCGTCGGTCAGGATGCCGTCCTCGAAAACTTGCAGCAGGACGTTGAAGATGTCGGGGTGCGCCTTCTCGATCTCGTCAAAGAGCAGCACCGAGTAGGGCGAACGCCGGATGCGCTCGGTCAACTGACCGCCCTCCTCGTGGCCGACGTAGCCCGGAGGCGAGCCGATCAGCTTGGAGACCGAATGCTTCTCCATGAACTCGGACATGTCGAAGCGAATCATCGAACGCTCCGAGCCGAACAGAAACTCGGCGAGCGAGCGCGCCACTTCCGTCTTCCCGACGCCCGTGGGCCCCAGGAACAGGAACGAGCCGACCGGCCGCTGCGGGTTCTTCAACCCCGCGCGCGAACGGCGTATGGAGCGTGCGAGCGCGGAAATGGCCGGGCGCTGCGCCACGACGCGGTGGTGCAGTTCGATCTCGATGCGCAGGAGTTTCTGCGTCTCTTCCTCTTTCAGAGAGTTAACGGGGATGCCCGTCCAGCGCGCGATGACATCCTCCACGTCGTCTTTCGTGACGGCGATGGAGACGAGCATGTCGTCCTCTTCGTGGATACGCGCGCCCGTCAGATTGTCAACGATGTAGGACGAACGCAGACGATCCTCCGCCAGCCCGCCGCGCTGCTGTGGCGGCTCGCCGCCGATGGTCGGCTCGCGGCGCGCGCGCAGCTTGACGCGCGCCCCGGCCTCGTCAATCACGTCAATGGCCTTGTCGGGCAGGAAGCGGTCGGGGATGTAGCGGCTCGACTGGTAGACGGCCGCCTCGATGGCCTCTTCCGTGTAGCGCACCTGATGGAAAGCCTCGTAGCGTTCGCGCACGCCGTCGAGGATGCGCACGGCCTCCTCTTCGGACGGCGGCGGAACTTTCACGGCCTGAAAGCGACGTTCGAGCGAGCGATCTTTTTCGATGGACTTGCGGAACTCTGCGGGCGTCGTCGCGCCGATGCACTGAATCTCGCCGCGCGACAGGGCGGGCTTCAAAATGTTGGCCGCGTCGAGCGAGCCTTCCGCGCTCCCCGCGCCGACGAGCGTGTGGAGTTCGTCTATGAAGACGATGTACTGCGGATTCTCGACCAGCTCGCGCATGATCTGCTTCAAGCGTTCCTCGAACTGCCCGCGATACTTCGTGCCCGCGACGATGAGCGAGAGGTCGAGCGAAAGTATCCGCTTGTTTTCCAGGAATGAAGGCACGTCGCCGCGCATGATCCTTTGCGCCAAGCCTTCGACGATGGCCGTCTTGCCGACGCCGGGTTCGCCGATCAAGACCGGGTTGTTTTTCGTGCGGCGGCAGAGAATCTGGATGACGCGGTCAATCTCGTTGTCGCGGCCGACGAGCGGGTCGAGTTTGTCGTTGGCGGCGTCTTCGGTCAGGTCGCGCGAAAACTCCGCG
>DATHAZ010000051.1:0-10439 GCA_035296445.1 Pyrinomonadaceae bacterium
GAAGGCTATCGCAAGGACACGATGCCGGAAGAATTGACGGGAGGACTCGGCGCGGAAGGCGTGGGCGCGCTCACCGAGTTTGTCGAGGCGGGCGGCACGCTCATCTTCCTCAATCGCGCTTCCGACTTCGCCATCACGCAATTCAAACTCCCCGTGCGCGACGTGACCGAAGGGCTGAAAGAGACTGAGTTTTACGTGCCCGGCTCGATCCTTCGCATTGAACTCGACACCGCGCACCATCTTGCCGAAGGGATGCCGCGCGAGGCGATTGCGTGGGCGGAAGACTCGCCCGTCTTCGAGTTAACGGACGCGAAAGAGGCGGCCCGCGTGCGCGTCATCGCGCGCTATCCGACGACTGCCGCTCCGCTCCTTTCCGGCTGGCTGCTCGGCGCGGAGCGAATCAAGGGGAAGGCCGCGCTCGTTGAAATCACACAGGGCAAGGGGCGCATCTATCTCTTCGGCTTCCGCCCCCAGTACCGCGCCCAATCGCTCGCCACCTACCCGCTCCTCTTCAACGCGATTCGCGGAGCGCAGCGACAAGTATTCGATTAAGACTATAAGAGCCGCCGCGAACAATCACAGTTCGCGGCGGCTCTTTAGTCTTACCTGTCGTGATCTGCTATTTTTCGAGATACGACTTGGCGGCCATCTTCGCCAGCTTCCACATCTTGCCCCATTCGATCCGGCCGTCGGGACTTTCGCGCCCCATGAATTTGTCGAGAATGAGTTTGCGAAACTGTTTGCCCTCGCGCCTGAGCATGAACTCTTTGGCGTAAGGCTTCGCCGTCTCAAAGAAACTGAAACCGGGGTCGGTGACGAGGCCAATGCCTTCGAGAGTCATCAGAGCGCGCATGATGTAGGTGAAGTTCGACGGCAGGCGGAACGGGTATTCGTACATCACCTCCGCCAACTCATACGTCAACTCCTTGAAGTTCACTTCGCCGAGCCGCAGATTTAAATAGTGCTCGAAAAGTCCCTCGACCACGGGGCGCACGAGTTCGGGATCAACGCCGGGTTTGAGAAAGTTGAGGTTGATCAAATCCTGCGCCAGGCCATGCACGTCGCGCGAGACGACGTGGAAGAAGGCGTCTATCATCTGCGATTGGAGGCGCGGCGTGATGCGGCCGGCCATGCCGAAGTCGAAGAAGGCGAGCCGCCCGTCGTCCATCACGAGCAAATTGCCGGGGTGCGGGTCGGCGTGAAAGAAGCCGTCTTCGAGTAGCTGTTTCAGGTACGTGCGAATCAACAGGCGGTTGACCTTGACGGGCGAGATGCGCCGCGCGCGCAACGCTTCGATTTCCACCACCTTCGTGCCGCGGATGAATTCCATCGTCAGGACACGCGCCGTCGAATGCGTGAGATGAATACGCGGGACGTGGACGACGCGCCAGTCTTTGAAATTCTCTCGGAAGCGTTCGGCGTTCCGCGCCTCGTGCGCGTAGTCCATCTCCTCGTGGATCGTCTCGTCGAACTCGTCGAGCATCCCCTGCCAGTCGGCGTTTTCGTTGAACGAAGGGTAACGCGCGAGGCGCGCGACGATACGACGCAGCACGGCGATGTCGAGGGCGACCGTCTCGGCCAGCGCCGGGCGTTGCACTTTGACCGCGACCTCTTCGCCCGTGTGCAGACGCGCGCGGTAAACCTGACCGAGCGAGGCGGCGGCCACCGGCGCGGCGTCAATCTCGGCGTAAGCCTCTTGCAGCGTGCGGCCGAGTTCCGACTCGATGCGCGCGTAAGCCTCGGTCGTCGGAAACGGCGGCACCTGGTCTTGCAGCAGCGAGAGTTCCTTGACGTAAGCGAGCGGCAGCAAATCGCCGCGCGTGCCGAGCGATTGGCCGATCTTGATAAAGGTCGGCCCCAGTTTGATCAGGCGCGTCTTCAACCACACGGCCTGCTCTTGCAGCCGCGCCTCCTTGCTGCTCGATTCGTCCGCGCCGCGAAAGACGAGGTGACGCACGAAGCGCATCAGGCGTTCGATCATGCGCCCCACAGACGCGCGCACCTGTTCACGCCGGAGCGCGAAACCGCCGCGCGTGCGCGCCTCTTCCAGCCGGCGCGCACTCATGCGCCGGTTGAACTTCGCGCGCGCGTCGTAATTCTCCAGAAACAGGTAGAAGCCGAGCGTGCCGAGCACCCGCGCGACCTGTAGAGTGCGCCACCGGCCGCGCCAGCCGCGCGCTGCCCGCGCCGCTTCATCCATGCGCGCCTGCGCTCCGGCGGCGTGCGCGACGGATTCGTTAGCGTCGCCGCCGCCGCTCGCGTTGGATTGTTGCCCGGCGCGCGCGGGATGAGCGAGGCTTAAGGCGGAAGTCGCGCGCCCGCTACCGTTGCCGCGCGTGCCGCCGTTTTGAGCGTGCCCGTTGCCGTTCAGTGGCACTAAAGAATTCGATTTTTTCTCGGTCGTTGCCATGTTCGCTTCGATGATAAAGGACACTTGTCGCAATCTTGTGACATCCCAAGTACATTCGTTGTACGTTACGCGACAGTTATTTGATGCAGCTTTGGTTTACTGTGCCCGCTCGGCGACGCCTTCGGGCGTCAGCACTTTTATTTACAAGAGAGTTGGTCAGATATGAGCGGGAGAAAGGGTGACGGTCGCACGGTACTGGTGGTGTCGGCCGACCCGTGCCTGCGTCAGGGGGTGACGCGGATGCTCGCGGCGCGCGGCTTTCGCACGATTGAGGCGGCCGGCGAACGGGAGTTGATCGAGTGTTGCCGCGACACGCGTCCCGCCTTGGTGCTGCTCGATTTGCACCAATCGCCCGATAACGACGTGACGAGCGCGCGGATGATTCGCGAGCACGCCGACCTGCACGATACGCCGCTGCTCATCATCTCCGACGAAGAGCAGCGGGAGGCGTGCGCGGAGGATCGCGGCTGCATCGCCGAAGTCTTCAATTTCGATCAGCTAATCTTTCTGCTCGGCCGCCTGCTGCCGAAGCCGCGCAAGCAGAGGCGATCCGCGACTACCCATCTATCAATGTCTCGCGTGTGAAGCGCCGCCTCTAATACTCACGGTCTCAAATAATCGCCAGCGAACCGCGCACGCCCGGATGTGCGAAGTAGCGCGCGGCGCGCGCGACATCACGTTTGATCTGCGCTTTTAAGTCGTCAACGCCGGCGAATTTTCGCTCGTCGCGCAGGCGGTGCAGGAAGCGCACGCGCACCACGTCGCCGTAAAGGTCGCCGCTCCAATTCATCACGTAAGTCTCGACGGAAGCCACCGGCTCGCGCGCCGCCGAAAAGGTCGGGCGCGTGCCGACGTTTGTGATGCTGCGTCGCCACGCGCCCTCTATCAAAGTGGCCGTCACGTAGACGCCGCCGCGCGGGATGACGCGATTTTGCGGGTGCAGGTTGGCCGTCGGGAAGCCGAGCGTGCGCCCGCGCTCGTCGCCGCGGACGACGCGCCCCTCGACGCCGTAAGGTCGCCCCAGCATGCGCCGCGCCGGGTTCACGCTCCCCGCCGCCAGCAACTCGCGAATCCGGCTCGAACTGATGCGCCGCCCGCGCAGGCGCACCTCCGCCACCTCGTCCGCGTGAAACCCCAGACGCCCGCTCGCAGCCCTGAGCAACTCGATGTTGCCCTCGCGCCCCCGCCCGAACGCGAAGCCGCGACCGAGATACACCTCCTTCGCCTGCAAACGATCCCGCACCACGTCGCGCAGGAATTCCTCCGCGCGAACGCGCGCGAACTCTTCGTCGAAACGGATGACGATTGCCTGCTCGATACCCAACAGGCCGAAGGCTTCGATCTTCTGGTCGAAGGTCTGCAACAGGGGCGGCGCGGATTCCGGGTGCAGCACGGCGCGCGGGTGCGGGTCGAATGTGATGACGGTGGGCACGCTGCCGGTCGCCCGCGCGCGCTCCACCACCGTGCGCATGATCAACTGGTGGCCGAGATGCAGCCCGTCGAACACGCCGAGCGTCAGCACGGTCGGCCGCGCGATCTCCGCGTTGTCAGTTCCGTGAAAGAGTTTCATAAAAGTGATGAGTGATGAGTGATGGGTGATGAGTAATAAGCAGTTGTCTTCCACTCATTACTCATCACCCATCACTCATCACTTATCTCCAGTCCGTCGTAACCGAACTCGACGCCTTCGGGCAGCAGCGCGGAGTCGCGTGCGTGTTTGATGTCGTGCGCGATGTGGGTCAAGTAGGCGCGGCGCGGTTTGAGTTCTTCGATGTAAGCGAGGGAGCGTTCGAGCGAGAGATGCGTCGGGTGCGAGGTGAGCCGCAGGCAGTCGAGCACGAGCACGTCGAGGTCGCGCAGGGCGTCGAGCGTCGAGGGCGGAATCTCGCTGAGATCGGTGGCGTAGGCGAAGTCGTTGCAGCGGTAGGCGACGACGGGCAGCCGCCCGTGGATGACCTCGACGGGCGTCACCAGAAAATCCCGGCTGAGACAAAACGGCGCGCCGTCAACGACCGTGTGCGCGACGACCTGCGGGAGGCCGCCGCCGAAGTGCGACGGCTCGAAAACGTATTGAAAGATGCGTCGGATGTCGCGCCACGCGCGCTCGTTGGCATAGACGCCGAGCGCGCCGTGGCGAAAGTTGAGCGGGCGGATGTCGTCGAGGCCGAAGATGTGGTCGGCGTGGCAGTGCGTGATGAGCACGGCGTCGAGCCGTTTCAATTTCTGCCTGAGCGCCTGCTGGCGGAAGTCCGAAGAGGTGTCTATCAGCACGCTCTGCCCGTCGTGCTCGACGAGCACGGAGACGCGCAGACGCCGGTCGCGCGGGTCGTCGGACGTACACGTCTCGCACTCGCAGCCGATGGAGGGCACGCCCGTCGAAGTGCCTGTGCCGAGCAGGGTGAACTTCATAAGGTTTCAAGTTTCAGGTTTCAAGTTTCAAGTTAAAGAATGAAGAACCCGTCAGTCCTGAAACTTGAAACCTGAGACTTGAAACTTACCTCCCGCCCGTGATGTCGCCGCCGGTGAAACCGCGCGGGGGCGCGGACGGGCGTTGCTTCGAGGTGAGCGAGATGTATTGCATGCGGAGTTCGGCGAGCAACCCTTCGAGAATTTGCCCCTCCTGCGTGCCGAGGTTGCCGCGCGTCTTCTGTTGAATCGTGCCGAGCAGATCAATGCAGTGCTTGGCGAGCGGCAGGTCGAGTTCGCCGGGGGCGAGACCGGGGTGCTCGGTCATGCCCATGGCCGCCGCGCCGGGCGAGGCGATGAACATAACGAGATTGGCAAAGGCCGTGGGGTCTTCCGTCCCCACCGCATCATCGGTTGCGGTGGCAGCGGCTGGCGTCGCGGCCGGGTGCGGCTCGGGCGCGGTTGCGGCGGGCGTTGGCGGCTGCGGCTGCTCGCGCCGCGCCGTTTCGGCCGCAGGCGTGGCGTTAGCAGCGGCATCGGGCGGGGCGGCGTTCTCCGTCCCGGCCGTATCGGGCGCGATGCTGTCGGAAGCGGTGGCCGCCTCGCGCATGATGTCGCGGGGCGTGCCGTCCGGGTTGAACAGACGCCGGTCTGTAACTTTGAAATTTGGTTTTTCTTCGCTCATCTCGTCGCTCGAATTCCAGGGCGGCGACCCGCGCACGGGAGTCGCGCCATTCGTCAGTTAAATTTTATGATCTTTGAGTTGCACGAGGATGGTAGCACCGAGCGCGACGTGGCCGCAAGAAAGGCGTCAACGCCGGGGTGCGCCGCGTCGCAACTCTTGTAATGTACGTCGAGGGTTGAACGGATTTGCGAAGCTCTCCGGGGAGTTTCCGGCGCGGCCGGCCGGAAGAATCTTTCCGGCCGGACTTGGAAGGGCGAACTTTAAGTTTTAGACTTGAAACATCAACGCCCGTCGGCAACGCACTTTGAATTCTCGACTTTGAACTACGGATATAATCTATGCCCACTACATTCAACGATCTCGTCGCGCTGATGGCAACCTTGCGCTCGCCCGAGGGCTGCCCCTGGGATCGCGAACAAACCTACGCCACACTCGCGCCGATGCTGTTGGAGGAAGCCTACGAGGCTTTCGAGGCCGTCGAGGATGCACGCGAGGGTCGCCCGGAAGAGTTGCGCGGCGAACTCGGCGACCTCCTGTTTCAGATCGTCTTCTACGCACAGGTCGCCGCCGAGCGCGGCGAGTTCACGATTGGAGACGTAGTGGAAGCGATTCACACGAAGATGGTGCGCCGCCACCCGCACGTCTTCGCGGACGAGAGCGCGGCCGATTCGGCCGAGGTCTTACGCAACTGGGAAGCCATCAAGGCCGAAGAGAAACGCGCGGCGGGAAAGAGCGAGACGGCGAAAGATTCGTCGCTGCTGGACGGCGTTTCGGCCAAAGCGCCCGCGCTCATGGAGGCGCACCAACTGACGACGAAGGCCGCGCGCGTCGGCTTCGACTGGCAGAACGTCGAACAGATTTTCGCCAAGCTGCACGAAGAGGTGGACGAACTCAAGGCCGCCATTGAAGAGAGCCGCGCGGGCGACGACGACCTTGAAACGCGCGAGGCCGGACACGAGCGCGTGCGCGAAGAGTTGGGCGACCTGCTCTTCGTTGTGACGAACATCGCGCGCCACCTGACGGTCGAACCCGAAGCCGCGCTGAAGTTGACCAACCGCAAATTCCGACGCCGCTTCCGCCACATCGAGCGCGGCCTCGAAGCGCGCGGCCGGACGCTCGACGCCGCCACGCTCGACGAAATGGAGACGCTCTGGCTCGAAGCGAAAAGCCGTGACAAGTAAATTTTGAGCGAATAAAATATCCGGCGGGCGCGTTAATTACGCGTTAATGATTGACGGCTATTCTTAAATTCTCTCAAAGGCGGCGGAGGTTTTCGGCATGGCGTTGGTGCAATTCGTGAGCAATTATGACGATCTCTCGACGGATCGCGGTTATCAATTCAAGTTTCATTGCGACAAGTGCGGGAACGGTTACATGTCGCGGTTTCAGGCATCCGCCATCGGCACGGCCGGGTCTCTACTGCGCGCGGCGGGCGACCTGTTCGGCGGCTGGGTCAGCACGGCCGGCAACTCCGCTTACGACATCCAGCGTTCGGTCGGCGGCAAGGCGCACGACGACGCGCTCGCAGGCGCGGTCGAAGAGGGCAAGCGGCATTTTCATCAATGCTCTCGTTGCGGCAAGTGGGTGTGCCCGGAGGTCTGCTGGAACGAGAACGCCGGTCAATGCGAAGAATGCGCGCCGGACTATCAGGAGGAACTCGCCTCTTCGCACGCACAGGCCAAGGCCGACGCCACGCGCGAACAACTACACGAACGCGCGCGGCAAACCGACTACGCCTCGAAGATAGACATGGGCGCGGACGCACACGTGAAAGCCCCCGCGCGAGCCGCCGCCGCCACGGCCGCGCAGACGCTCGCGTGCGTCTCGTGCGGCGCGGACGTGGACAAGGCCAAGTTCTGCCCCGAATGCGGCACGCCGACCAAACCGCCGCGCCCGACCTGTCAGGGCTGCGGGCATCAACCGGAAGCCCTCACCAAGTTCTGCCCCGAGTGCGGCGGGAAGATGCCGCTCATCGGATAGGCGCGCTTCGTCGGACGCGAACGAAAAGAAGGCCGGTTCACGCTTGTGAACCGGCCTTCCGCCGTTTATGACTCGGACGCGTTTCGTCGCGCCCGTTAGTCGTTCAATTGGATGCTACGCAGAATCTGATTGAACGCGTTCTGGTAGTTGCGCTGGTCGTACTGCGGCGTGACGTAGTTCATGTAAAAGATGCTGCCGTCGCGCAAGAGCGTCGTGACGACCGTCACCACTTCGGTCTGCCCCGTGACGGGCGAGCGGCCGGAGAGCGTCGTCGCCAGCCCCGCGCGCCCCGAGACGGTCGTGCGGCTGTAGCCGCTCTGCGCGCGCAGGTACGGGTTGCCCTGCAAGACTTCGTTGAGGTACTGATCCGTCGCCTGTCGCAGATCACGGCTCTGCGACTGATCGATGCCGAGTATGACGCCGTGCGTGACGCCGTTTTGATCCACCGCGCCTTCGGGCGCGAGCGTGACGGAGTTCTGCCCCGCGTAGTCGCGCCAGTTGTCGGGCACGCTCAGGCGAAACAGTTGGCTATTAACCTGACGGTAGCGCGTCGAAGGATAGGCGACCTGCCCGCGCCGCCCGTTAGTCGGGTAGTTCTGTCCGCCCTGCTGGCGTCCCTGCGCCACCTCGCCCATCGAAGGCGCGCGCCCCTGACCGCGCAGGCGAGCCTGCACGAGTTGGAAGTCGCGCGTGTTGCCCGCGCCGGCGCGCACCGGGCCGAGCAGTTGCGCTTCCTGATTGATGCGCGCGTAACGGTTTTCGGGGTTCGGGTGGCTGCTCAAAAATTCCGGGCCGCCGCGCCCGCCCTGCTGCTGGATGGTCTGAAACATGCGCGCCAGATCGCGCGGGTCGTATCCGGCGCGCGCCATGATCTGCGCGCCGAGGATGTCGGCCTGCGTCTCATACTCGCGCCCGAACTTCAGGAAGTAAACGCCGACGGCCGTCTGCGAACCCTGTCCGATGACGCTCCCCAGGCCGCCGCCGATGACCGCGCCCGCAATCGCGCCGATGCCGCCGAGGACGGAATATTTCTGCGCCTTCGTGGCCTGCGCCGTGCCGTGGCGCAGGGCGACGTGGCTGATCTCGTGTGCCATCACGCCCGCCATCTCGCCTTCCGAACGCGCCGCCTCGATCATGCCGCGGTTGAGATACATCGGGCCGCCCGGCAGGGCGAACGCGTTGATCTCGCGCATGTTGACGACCTTGAAGCTGTAGCGAAACTCCGGATGATTGAACTCGCCCGGAATCGCCGAGACCAGACGTTGACCGATGCGCTCGATGTAATCCTGCACCTCGCGGTCGTTCAGGAGCGGCAACTGCTGCTCGGCCTCGCGCGCGGCCTGCTGCCCCGCCTGCACGTCGTCCTGAATCTTATATCCGTTCTTCGGCGCGACGATGCGCGTTCCCTGCGCCAGCGCGGCGAGCGGCATCACGGCGACGGTTAAAACCATCAGCCACGCCACAACGGCGCGCGCGCGGCTTTGATTACGGTAGTTGATATTTTTCATGCTCTCTCCTTCGATAACATGCGCGCCGAGCCTTCGGGCGTCCGCGCTTTCTAATCTTTCGGATGCAAACTAAAAGAGCGGCGCATCCCTCTCGATTCAGCGAGGGGTTCGCGCCGCTCTTCCACGAAAAGCATCTCCCCCCGAAACCTTTAAAACTCTTCGACGCCGATCTTTACTTGCGCCGATTCCTGCAACGGGAGAGCGTTGATTCTTAAATGCCGGAAACCGTCAGCGCGCCCCACGCGCGGCGTGTATTATTCCGACGCCTCTTTTGATGAATTCGGTCGCTCGCAGGTTGGCCTCTGTCGGCCGTCGTCAATTCCTGCGCCTTCGCGTGCGCCGACCGCGCGGCCTGTTGATAATCTTGCGATTTTGTTGCGTTTCCGGCTCAACCCCGCCCGCCCCCTCGCCCGTCAACATGACGCTCGCGCCCTGCGGGGGGCGCGGTATCGAAACGGCGACGAACGGCGAAGTGATGACCTGTGTTGTAACGTCTCCGAACGCCGGACGCCGCTCCGTCACATTCACTGCAAGCGCAGTGCCATCGCGCCTGATCTCGCCGATCTCGATGCTGTAGCCGCCCGTCGGCTTCTGCCCCTGATAGACGACGATGCACGCGCGCGCGTTGAAATTGATCTCGGGCTGCGGGCGTCCCCCGCCGATGAGCGACCACGCGCGACGCCAATCGCTCTCATTCGTGATCAACTCGACGGCGCGCCCGCCCTCGTGCCCGCTCATCGCGCCCGTCGCCAGCACTGAGAACTCGACGACGTTCGTGCGATCCTCCGTCTCGACATTTGCGTCTGTCGTGCGCGACGGGGCGGGCGCGTCGCCGAGCAGAGCCATGCGCAGAATCCTGACGGGCGGGCTGCCGTAAGCGAGCAGCCGGTCGTGAAACTCGCCGAGCCGGAACGATGCCCCCACGCGCGCGCGATACTCTTCGCGCAACTTTAAAATCTCCATCTTGCCGAGCGTGTAGATGAGATACGTCGGGTCGAGCGTGCCGCGCCGCGCTTCACGTTCGGCGTTGGCGCGCTCCATGTAGCCTTCGCGCATGAAGAACTCGACGCCGCCCTCGTAACTCATCCCTGCGGTGTGCATCCTGAGACCGACGAGGTAACGACACAGGCGCGACAAGGCGGCCTGCAACTGCGCGAGTCTGAGCTTCGGGTTGTTGCCGCCGAAGCCCTCGTCGAGCATCATCTGTTCCGTGTAGTGTGCCCAGCCTTCGATAAAACTCCCCGCGCCGAGCACGGCGCGCACGCGCGAAGGCGAGCGGCGCGCGGCCAGCAGTTGATAGTAGTGGCCGGGGTAGACTTCATGGATCGAGACGATGGGCAGCGAGTAGCGGTTAAAAAAACTGAGGTGCTCCTCTTTGCGCCGCGCGTCCCAAGCCGGGTCGGGCGGCGTCACGTAGTAATAAGCCTCGGTCGCCACTCGCTCGAACGCG
>DATHAZ010000052.1:0-21691 GCA_035296445.1 Pyrinomonadaceae bacterium
CTGCACCAGCAGAAAAATCCCGATCAGAAACGACTCGCTCCCTTCCAACCCGCGCGAGACGAACAACTCCTGCGCCAGAAAAACCCCGGCCATGCTGATCACGGTCTGGATGCCGTCGTTGTAAAACAGGTAGCCGACGAGGTAGCGGAGCGTCTGGCGCAGGCGCGCGAGTTCGCGGAAGGTCGAGCCGAGTTGGCTGAAGCCGATGGTGAGGTAGCTTTTGCCGGCGGGCAGTGAACGTTCCGCGGCGCGCGGCTTCAAACGCGCAAACGCGATCAGCGAAAAGCCTCCCCACCAAAGCCCGGCCGAGAGCAGCGACAGGCGCACGGCCATGCCCGTAGAGATGCCGAGCGCGGGCGCGGCCTGCACGAGCAGGAGGTTGAGCGCGAGCAGGAGACCGCCGCCCAGGTAGCCGAGCGCGAAGCCCCGACTCGAAACTTTATCCCGCTCGTCCTCGGTCGTGATCTCGGGCAGGAACGCGTTGTAGAAGACGAGCGCAGCCCCGAAGCTCAGGTTGGCGACGATGAAGAGCACGCCGCCCGCGACGTACAAATTGCCCGTCACCGCGAACATGAGACAGGTGGCCGCGACGCCGAGATAACAGAAGAGGGCGAGCAGGCGTTTTTTCAAGTTTGAATAATCGGAGATCGCGCCGAGGATGGGGAGGAGGAAAATTTGCAGGAAGACCGAGATGGAGATGCAGAAGGGGAAGAAGGACTTGGCCGTGACCGCGCCGAGCCAGCCGAAACTGATGAGCGTGCCGTTTTCGCCGAGCGCGACCTGCGCGAGCCGCGTCACGTACTGGCCGAGCATGACGCCCGCGACGGTCGTGGAAAAGGCGGAGTTCGCCCAGTCGTACATCATCCAGCCGAACACTTCGCGCCGGTCATTTTTGCCTTCGTGTCGCTGTGTTTGAAGTGCGCCGGGGGCGGGGGATTCTCGCTCGGTTTCGCTCATGCGTGGGTGGCCTCTGTGGCGGTCAGTGATTCGATGATGGCGGGCGTGATGTCGGCGAGCGTGCGGACGCGTTGTTGCACCTCCGTGCGCCGCGCGCCCCACGCGAGCGTCGGCACGAAGTTGCGCGTGTGGTTGCGTATGCTCAGGTCTTCGAGGTTGCCGTGGTCGCTCGTCAGGACGACGGTCGTCTCGGACAAGTCAACGCGTTCCAGGACGGCGCGCACGAAGGCGGCGAGATTCGAGATGACGCGGAGCGCGGCGTCCATGTCCTGCGCGTGGCCGACCCTGTCCGTGATGAAATACTCGTAGAGCGTGAAGCGATGCGCGGCGACGAGCGCGACGAGCGCCTCGGCCGCCTCGGCGGGCGTGCGTCGCGAAACGTCGAAGCCCGCCTCGATGACGAGTTCGTTCGTGAAATCCTGATAGACCGCCTCGCCGCGCTGTAAATCTTCGAGACGGCGAAACGGCATCCCTGCCGCTTCGACGGCGACGGTCGTGGCCGACACCCAGCGCGGTCGCGTCTGGAAGAAACGCGGCGTATAGGCGTTGGCAAAAGTGTTCGGTTCGATTCCGGCGCGTTGGAGTTGCAGGAAGATGGAATGCTCGCGGATGATCTCGCGCATCGCCTGGTTGGGAAAGCCCTGCTTGTGATAGCCGAGCAGGGCGGGCGCGTTGATGCCCGTCAGGATCGTCGTCTGCCCCGACGCGCTCTGTGGCCGCCCCTCTACGCCGAGGCAAGCGTCGGTGCGCGCGAGCCGGCCGTCGTGCGGCAGTTGCGGGTCTTCGTCCGTGAAGATGGCGAGCGGCGTCGCGGCCGTGTGGCCGAGCCGGTCAAGCGGGTTGTGCGCCCCGCGCGTGCCGATGCCAAGGCCGTCTACGAAGATTAGAAGCGTTCGTCGCATCGCGGGAGATATTAGCACGCCTGTAAATTCCCGCCGCGCGCGGAAACTCTGTTATATTAAAAACCGAAAGCCTTCAAACCCGTTTCACACGCGTGACTGTCCGCATGTTGAAATTGCCGTGCATCCATTTCATCTATAGCGTTTTTAGTTCCGTCGCCGGAGGATCGAATGACATTGTTCAGAAGACTGTGCGTGCTCTCGCTCGCCGCCGCGCTTAATGTCGTGCCCGTCGCCGCGGCGCTCGCGCAGGATGATAAAGCCGCGACGAAGACAGCGCCGCCGCGCGCCGCCGCGCCGGTCGCGCCGCAGCCCGTCCCCTATTTCACGGAGCCGGCCATCGCGCCCGACCGCTCCGAGATCGCGTTCGTCTCGGGCGGCGACATCTGGACAGTCCCGCTCGCGGGCGGCGAAGCGCGCCTGCTCGTCTCGCACGCCGCCAACGAGTCGCGCCCCGTCTACGCGCCCGACGGCCGTCGGCTCGCCTTCACCTCGAACCGCACCGGGGGCGGCGACATCTACGTGCTCGCGTTCGACACGGGCGAACTGCGCCGCGTCACCTTCGACGACGCGAACGATCAACTCGACGCGTGGTCGCGCGACGGCCGCTGGCTCTATTTCTCCTCGACGAGCCGCGACATCTCGGGGATGAACGACATTTTCCGCGTCAGCCCCGAAGGCGGCACGCCGATGCAGGTGAGCGCGGATCGCTACACGAACGAATTCTTCTCCGCGCCGTCGCCCGACTCGTCCGCCGTGGCGTTCACGGCGCGCGGCATCGCTTCCGGCCAGTGGTGGCGCAAGGGGCGCAGCCACATTGACGAGTCGGAAATCTGGGTGCTGCGCGGCGTGAACGCGACGACGAGCGCGCCCGCACCGCCCGCCCCCTCCGCCTACGAGCAGATCACCATGCGCGGCGCGAAAGAGATGTGGCCGATGTGGGATGCGGACGGGCGCAGCCTCTTCTACGTCTCCGACCGGGGCGGCGCGCAGAACATCTGGTGGCAGGGGATCGGGCAGGCGCGCGCTGGCACGCCGCAACCCGTCACGAAGTTTACGGACGGCCGCGTGCTCTGGCCGAGCATCTCCACGGACGGGCGCGTCATAGTCTTCGAGCGCAATTTCCGTATCTGGAAACTGGACACGACAAACCGGCAGGCGAGCGAGGTCGTCATCACGCGGCGCGGCGCGCCCACCGAGCCGATAGTCGAGCACCTGCGCCTGACGGATCGCATAGACGAGTTTGTGCTCGCGCCCGACGGCAGGAAGGTGGCGTTCATCGTGCGCGGCGAGGTGTTCGCGGCCTCGGCCTCGGACGGCGGCGACGCGGCGCGCATCACCGTCAGCCCGGCGGCCGAATCGCAGGTCACATGGTCGCCCGACAGCCGCCGCCTCGTCTACGTCTCCGAGCGCGACCGCACGCCGCACCTCTTCAGTTACGACTTCGGGACGAACACCGAGACGCAGTTGACGCAGGCCGATGCGGCCGATGCGACGCCGCGCTTTTCGCCCGACGGAAAACTGCTCGCCTTCGAGCGCGCGGGCAGAGAACTGCGCGTGTTGAACGTCGAGACGAAAACTGAGCGCGTGGTGGCGACGGGAACTTTCGAGAGGCCGCCGCTCAACCCCGACCGCCCGTTCGTCTGGTCGCCCGATGGCCGCTGGATCGCTTTCATGCCGGTGGCGGCCAAGCTATTTCGCAACGTGCAGGTCGCGCGCGTGTATGAAGGCGCGGGCGCGCCGATGGTGGCCGCGCAGCCCGTCAGTTTTCTGGCGAACGTCTTCAGCAACACGGTCTCGTGGAGTCCGGACGGCACGTTCATGCTGTTCGATACGGGGCAGCGCACGGAGAGTTTTCAGGTGGCGCGCGTTGACCTCATCCCGCGCACGCCGCGATTCCGCGAAGACCAGTTTCGCGACCTCTTCCGCGAAGAGACGCCGCGCAATTTGACGCAGCCACAACGCGACACGCAGCCCGCCCCAACGCCTTCGCCGACATCAACCGCGACACCGACTCCCTCAACGACGCCCGCCCTTACGCCAGAGCAAATGCCCCGGCCGGTTGGGATCATCGCCGACCCGTCCCTGTTCCCGCCGGGTGAGGAAAAGCGTTCCCCCAAGAAAGTCGAGATCACGTTTGAGGGCATCCGCCAGAGGCTCAGCCTGCTGCCCGTGGGCATTGACGTGAATTATCAGGCGATCAGCCCGGACGGTAAGTGGGTCGTGTTCATCGCGAGCGCGGCCGGGCAGCAGAACCTCTACGTCTATTCGCTCGACGAACTGGCGCGCGAACCAGCGGTGCCGAAGCAGTTGACTTCCACGCCGGGCTTCAAGGGACTCGCGCAGTTTTCGCCCGACAGCAAGGAGATTTTCTACATCGAGCAGGGACGCATCAACGTCGTCACGCTCGAAGGCAAGACGCGCGCGCTCGCCGTGACGGCGGAGATGGACGTGGATTTCGCGCGCGAGAAGATGGAAGTGTTCCGGCAGGTCTGGTCATACCTGCACGAACATTTCTACGACCCGAATTTTCACGGCGTGAACTGGAATGCAATGCGCGCCGCCTATGAGCCGCGCCTCGCCGGCGCGCGCACGCCCGACGAAATGCGTCGCCTGTTGCAACTCATGGTCGGCGAGTTGAACGCCTCGCACTCCGGCGTCAGCGCGCCGTTCACCGGGCAGGCGGCGACGGGGCGGCTCGGCCTGCGTTTTGATCGCAACGAGTATGAAACCACGGGTCGGCTGCGCGTGACGGAGATCATCCCGCTCAGCCCCGCCGCGCTCGCGCGCGAGATCAAACCCGGCGACTACCTGCTGGCCGTTGACGGAAAGGACGTAGGCACGCGCGCGAATCTCGACGAGTTGTTGAATTACAAGATCAACCGCCGCGTGAGTTTGACGCTGGCGACGGGTGCGGACGGCGCGTACAAGCGCGAACTGGCGGTGCGCCCGGTGAACGCGGCGACGGAGAAAGCCCTGCTCTATCGCAAGTGGGTTGAAGACAATCGCGCTTACGTGGCGCGCGCGAGCGGCGGGCGACTCGGCTACGTCCACATGTTCGACATGAATTCGGCCTCGCTCTCGCAACTCCACGTAGACCTCGACGCCGAGAACCATTCGCGCGAGGGCGTCGTCGTTGACGTGCGCAACAACAACGGCGGCTTCGTCAACGTCTATGCCATTGACGTGCTCGCGCGGCGCGGCTACCTGACGATGACGCCGCGCGGCCAGACCTCCGCGCCCGCGCGCACCGTGCTCGGCCAGCGCGCGCTCGAATCGCCGACCATCCTCGTGACCAACCAGCACTCGCTCTCCGACGCCGAAGATTTCACCGAGGGCTATCGCACGCTCAAACTCGGCAGCGTGGTCGGCGAGCCGACTTCCGGCTGGATCATCTACACCTGGAATCAGCAGTTGATAGACGGCTCGACCGTGCGCCTGCCGCGCATGAAGGTGCAGGCGGCCGACGGCACGAACATGGAGTTGAACCCGCGCCCGGTGGACGTGCCCGTCACGCGCCCCATCGGCGAGACTTACACCGGACGCGATTCGCAACTCGACGTGGCCGTGCGCGAGCTGATCAAACAACTCGGCGCGCGCTCGCAGAAGTGATGCGAAGGGAAACGTGAAAGTCGAGCGGAGAGGAGAGTGAGGAATGATACCGCGCACCGTATGGTTTGAACGGAAGTTCACGCTCGATCTGCCGCTCGGGATGTATCCTAACGTTCTGGAGCGCGTGCGCGGTACGCCGGCGCGGCTCGAAGATCGTCTCCTCAAATTGCCGCGCGAAGTGCTGACGCGGCGCGTGGGCGACAACTGGTCAATGCAGGAACAGGCCGGTCACTTGCTCGATCTGGGCGCGCTCGACATCGGCCGCCTCGAAGATTACGCGGCCGGACTCGAAACCTTGCGCCCCGCCGACCTCGGCAATCGCAAGACGCACGAGGCAGACCACAACGCCGACTCAATCGAACGAATACTCGCCTCGTTTCGCGCCGAGCGCGGCGAATTCGTGCGCCGTCTGGACGAATTCGACATGGAATTCGTCGCGCGCACCGCCCTCCACCCGCGCCTGCAAATGCCGATGCGCGTCATAGACTTCGCATACTTCATCGCCGAGCACGACGATCACCACCTCGCACGCATCAGCGAATTGCTCCGCGCATAGAAAAAACGCGGAAGTATGAACGCGGAACGATGAAGTAAAGACAAGCTGCTTTTACTTCATCGTTCCGCGTTCATACTTCCGCGTTTCTTTCTCACAATCCTTCGATCCGCTTGCTGACGGGGTCGAGCGGCGGCAGTTTGTTCTCCGGCGCGGCGAGGTAGAAGTAGGTGCAGCTTGAATAATCGTCGTCGCGCTCGAATTTGCCATCCTTCGTTAAGTCCATCTCGACGAGACCGGGGCCGGCGCGGTAGAGCCGCCGCCCGGCGCGCACTATCGCCTCGCGGCTGTGCGGCGCGAGATAGCCGATCTGCTGGATCGTGACGCGGATGTCTTTGTGGAAGTAGATGGGATCGGGGATGTGGTAGCGGTAGAAGCACCAGCGCATAGTCTTCTCGTCGGCGACGGGGCTGCCCTGATAGGCGTGAGCAAACTGCCCCTGCCCCCAGGCCGTGCCGATGTAATCCTCCGCGCCCGTGCCGCTCATGGTGGGAAACTCCCGGTCGCCGTCGAGGTAAATTTTCACTTCGCCCTCGCCCCACCAGGTGTTGAAGTAAGTCTTCTGGTTGACGATGACGCCGATGTTCGTGCCGAGGTAGCGACCGCGTCCCTCGACGCGGGGCAACAACTCAAAGTCCTGCTGGAGGCGCGTCGGATTCTCGCGCCGGTAGTGTGCGTGGAAGTAGAGCATGTTCGCGCCGTGGCGGTCGCCGAGCGTGTAATCCACGTCGTAGAAAAGCTCGTCGAGGTTCGCGTCGCTTTCGTTCGTCATCACGATTTTCATGCCGGTCTTGAACGGCATCTGGACGACGGAGTTGAAACTTCGCCCTTCCGGGTTTGAGAACAACGCGGACTGGAAGATTGTGGTCTGGCCGAGGCCGATGCCGAAGAAGTCGCCGAGCGGCGCGCTCACGGCCGGAGTCTTCGCGCCGTCCCAGTACATGTCTATGCGAAGGCTGCGGAGCATCCGTGGGCTGCGGTCGGGGAAGGTCATCCAGATGCGCCGCACCGTGCCGCTCGCGCCCACGGCCTCGGCCAGCACACGGCTCTCGCCCGCCTTGATCGGCACGGTCGGCGACCCCTTGCGCCCCCCGTTCGCCTGCCCGCCCTTGCCCCTCTCGCCCTTCTGGTTCTCCCCGCTCGCCCAGCGCGACTCGACGCCCTCCGGCATCTCATAGACCGCCTGCTGCGCGCGCGCCGCCTGCGCCGCGAATATGACAATCAACAATAATCCGAGACGGTGAATCAACGTCCTGTTGGATCGCATCGCTCTCTCACTCCTGTTCAAACAGATTCGTCGCTCAAGTCGGCGAGCGTGTATTCGAAGTCATACGAGTGTTTTCCGTCAACGATATTGATCTTCATCTGGCCGGAGAGTCCGGTGAATTGGCCGGTTCCGGAATCCGGCACGACCGTGATGAGCAGTTGCGGCACGCCGCGCGTCATCGTGCCGCTGTGCTGTAGGGCGAACGTTCCGCTGCGACCGTCGAGCGTGCCCGCCACGCGTTCCATCGCGACATAACCGGCCGAGCCTTCCGTCTCCGTGCGCACGGCCAGCATCTCGCCGCGGCTCACGGCCTCCAGGTCGCCTTGAAACTGCTTGTCAAGCGACATCCTGCCTACCGTCGGGTCTCCGACGTTATCCTCCGGCGTCTGGGGAATCACCTTCACTTCAAACATCCCGCTCGCATTCTTCGTCAAGATAACCTCCTGCCGGCCTGTTAAAAAATAAGAGAGAATAGACTTTCAGCGAATGAATAATTTTAGAGTCATGATTGCGGCGGCGGCGGCTATCAGGGCTATCGTGCTTGAGACGATGCCCATCGTCCGCGAGCGTACCCACCCGCATAATCCCAGACCCACGAGGAAAAAGAGAATGCCGAAAATGAAAGTCAGGGATAAGCGGGGGTGCAAAAGGCCGAGGCTGCTCGGACGGCTCGCAAGCTCGGCTTGAGTCCTCGGGTCAATCACGACCGCCGCGCTCAAAGTCCACCCGAGCGCGCAGACGATCATGCTCGCGGTTGCCGCCAGCGAGAAGCCAATCGTCCAGTTCACAACGCGCCGCGTGCTCACGGCCGTGAGGAGTTGTACCAGAAACGTGAGCGAGAACCCGGCGATGAGCGCGCTCACGAAAGCGAGTTGGCGGTAGAGTTCTGCTGCCGCCGCTAATTGTTCATTCAATGGTGAACCTCATTTTTATCTGTGTCGGCCTGAGACCTGTCAGGCCGTCGCGGAATTGATCTGAAATACCGTGATCGCGTTTCGGGCATTATACCGAAGCTTCCTATTCAAACCACAGTTGAGTTTTCCCGGCGGGATATGGGGCATCCGGTGCCGGTTAGTCGTGGACTTTACGCGCGGCGTGAGCGTTGCTTGCGCCCGCGTTGTCGGCCTCGGTGAGTTGGCCGCGGTCGCGGTAGAGGCGCAGCTTGTTGTGAAGGGTCTTGAGGCTGATTTGCAGGAGTTGGGCGGCGCGCGTTTTGTTGTTGTCGGTCTTCTGGAGGGTGCGCAGGATCATCTGCCGCTCCATCTCTTCGATGGGCGTGCCGACGGGGAGCGTGATGGTGTCTTCGACGCGGGCGCGGGCGCGCTGGTCGAGCGGGTAGGGCGCGATGTGGTGACGTTCGATGGTCTCGCCGGAGCAGATGATGACGGCGCGCTCGATGACGTTGCGCAGTTCGCGCACGTTGCCCGGCCAAGAGTGCGAGCGCAGCACGTCGAGCGCGGCCGTGCTCAGGTGTTGCGCGGGGCGTTCGTGGCGTTCGGATAATTGAGAGACGAGATGTTGCGTCAGGAGCGGCAAGTCTTCTTTGCGTTGACGCAAAGGGGGCAGTTCGATGGTGATAACGTTCAGGCGATAGAGCAGGTCTTCGCGAAAAGCGCCGGTGCGCACGGCTTCGTGCGGCTCGCGGTTGGTCGCCGCCAGCACGCGCACATCAATCGGTATCTCCTGCGAGCCGCCGAGGCGGCGGACGGAGCGTTCCTCCAGCACGCGCAGCAACTTGGCTTGCAGGAGCGCGGGCATCTCGGCGATCTCGTCCAGGAGGAGCGTGCCGCGATGGGCGAGTTCGAAACACCCTTGCCGGCGAACGGCCGCGCCGGTGAATGCGCCGCGCTCATGGCCGAACAGTTCCGACTCCATCAGGGTTTCCGGGATCGCGGAGCAGTTGATGGCGACGAACTCGCCTTCGCGGCGCGGGCTGAGATCGTGAATCGTGCGCGCGACGAGTTCCTTACCCGTGCCCGATTCGCCCGTGATCAGGACGGAGGCCGAAGAGGAGGCGACCTGTTCGATGAGCTTGTAGACGCGCTGCATCGGCAGGGAATTGCCGATCAATTTCCCGAATGCGCCGCGCCCGAGGAGTTCGTGCTGGAGGGCGACGCTGTCGCGTTGCGCGCGCCCCTCTTCCATCGCGCGCCCGACGACCGCGCAGAGTTTTTCGTTATCAATCGGCTTCTCGAAATAGTGGTACGCGCCCTCTTCCTGTATCGCGCGCAGAGCCGTCTCGACCGAACCCTCGCCGGTCAACAGGATGACGGCGATCTCGGGATGGCGCGTGCGCAACTGGCGCAGCAACTCGAACCCGTTCAGGCCGGGCATCTTTACGTCGGAGACGACGACCGACGGCAGAAATTGCGCGACGCGTTCGAGCGCGCGCTCCGCGTCCGACTCGGCCGCCGCCTCGAATCCTTCCGCCGTCAACACATCGCGCAAGGTTTCCAGCACGAGCGGCTCGTCGTCAATGACCAACACCCGTCCTTTAGCCATGCCCGCAGTTTAGCATACGCGTTCGGTTTGAGTTTCAACAGAAATGGGCAGGCATCTAGCACAGAGAAAACCATTTGAGATTTCAAATTCGAGAGCGTCGGATGCTTTCTGCTGCGCCGCCTCTGCCCCCTACTGCGTCCGGAGCGGTGAATGCTTTAACGCTTGCGCGCGAAATAATCGGCGATGGCGCGGGCGAGGGCGGCGGTCGTGAATTCGGCGGGTTGGATGTCGGTCGAGAGATTGTAGTCGGCGGCGGTGCGCGCGGTGATGTCGCCGATGCAGGCGATGCGTATGTCTTGCAGCAGTTCGCCCAGATCGCGCGTGTCGAAGAGTTGCGCGAAGTTGGCGACGGTCGAGGAACTCGTGAAGGTGATGCAGTCAACCGCGCCGCCGACGAGCAGGGCTTCCATGCGCGCGCGGTCGGTCGTCTGCGGCGAAACGGTGCGATAGGCGGCGACCACGTCGGCGCGCGCCCCGGCCTCCGCGAGCGCGTGCGGCAGGTAGTCGCGCGCGACGGCGGCGCGCGGGATGAGGAAGTTCAGACGCGCCAGACGCTCGCGCCCGCCGAGATAATTCGCCAGCGCGTCGAAGACGCCTTCGGCCTTGAACTCGCCGGGCACGACATCCACATGCACGCGCGCGTCGCGCAGGCGGTCGGCCGTGGCCGAGCCGATGGCGCAGACGTGTATGTCGTCCAACTCGTCCGCGTCATGTCCCCGCGCTGCAAGGCGGCGCATGAAGAAGTCCACGCCGTTCGTGCTGGTAAAGACGATCCAGTCGTAGCCGTAGAGATGTTCGATGGCTTCGTCGAGCGGCGCGAAACTTTCCGGCTCGACGATCTCGATGGTGGGGCAGGCGACGACGCGCGCGCCATAGCGTTCGAGTGTGGCGGCGAACTCCGCCGACTGCGCCAGAGCGCGCGTGATGACGACGGTGCGCCCGCGCAAGGGCTGCTCTTGAGTTGTTTGACCTGGATCGGGAGTCATCGCAAGAGGCGTCGCATAACATTCAAACGAGCAACGTTCAGATAGTCAATCCTTCCAGCAACTCACCCGCGCCCTGTTCGCGCAGGCGCGCGGCGAGCGCCTCGCCCGCGCGGGCGGCGTGCCGTGAGTCGTCTTCCACACGGTCGCGTATGACACGCCCGCCGTCGAGCGCGGCGACGAGCGCGTCGAGTCGAAGCGTGTCACCCTCCACGACGGCGTGCGCGGCGATGGGAACCTGGCAGCCACCGCCGAGCGCAAAGAGCAAGGCGCGTTCGGCGGTGCAGGCGGCGCGCGTCGGCGCGTGTTCGAGGAGCGAGACGAGCGCAGCGGTGCGCGCGTCATTCGCGCGCGTCTCGATGCCGAGCGCGCCCTGCCCGACGGCGGGCAGCATCTCCGCGTGTGTGATCGAGGCATTGATGCGTCGCTCGAAGCCGAGGCGGCGCAAGCCCGCCGACGCGAGGATGATGGCGTCATAGCCGCCCTCGTCGAGTTTGCGCAGGCGCGTGTCAACGTTGCCGCGTAAATCTTTGATCGAAACGTCTGGGCGCAGGTGTTTCAACTGCGCCTGCCGCCTGAGGCTCGACGTGCCGACGACCGCGCCCTGCGGCAGACCGTGAAGCGAGTGCTCCCCGGCCGCAACGCCCTCGCGCAAAATCAACGCGTCGCGAGCGTCTTCGCGTTCGGTGATGGCTGTGATGGCGAGGTTGTCGGGCAGGGTCGTCGGTAAATCCTTGAGCGAGTGGACGGCCAGATCGATCTCTTCGGCGAGCAGCGCCTCTTCCAGTTCCTTCGTGAAGACGCCCTTGCCGCCGATGACGGCGAGCGGCACATCGAGCATCACGTCGCCGGATGTCTTGATGACCTCGATGCGAATCTCCGCTTCGGGGCGCAACTCTGCCAGCCGCGCACGCACCCATTCCGATTGCCACAACGCGAGCTTCGAGCCGCGCGAGCCGATGACGAAATGCTCTCTCATAACAAGTAGAGGCCAGAGGTTAGAGGTCAGAGGTCAGTGCAAGCAAAAACTGATTCTACTGACCTCTGATCTCTAACCTCCGGCCTCTAGCCTTTCATTCTTCCAGTCCGAAAGTGTTGCGCCACGCCTTGAGGTTTTCTTCCTCGCCGGTATCGTGCGAGCGGCGCAGGCGGTTGATGATGGGGTGCGAAATTTTGTTGACCGTGGACATAAGCAGGGCTTCGACGGCGCGCTCCTGTTCGGGCGTCAAATCGCCGAGGCGACCGCGGTGGCGTTTGAGTTCTCCTCGCGCGATCTCTTCCAACTTCTGCCGGAGCGCGGCGACCGTCGGGCCGAGATCGAGCGAGCGCAGGGCTTGCTGAAACTGCATTACCTCGGATTCGACGATCAACTCGGCGCGCTCGGCCTCGCGTTCGCGCTCGCGTATGTTGGAGGCGACGACGGCTTCCAGATCGTCCACGTCGAAGACGAACAAATTGTCGAGTTCGCCGACAGCCGGGTCAACATTGCGCGGCACGCTGATGTCTATGAAGAAGGCCGGACGCTGCCGTCGCGCCGCCAGAGCCTCGCGCGCCATCTCCTGCGTGACGACGTATTCGTCGGCGGCCGTCGAGCAGACGACGATATCGGCCTCGGCCAGATGCGCGGGGAGCGTTGAGAAGTCGAGCGCGGTGCCTTTGATCTTGTTGGCGAGTTGTTCGGCGGTCTCAATGGTGCGGTTGGTGACGAGGATGCGCGACGCGCCCGCGCTCGCCAGATGTTGCGCGGCGAGTTCGGCCATCTCGCCCGCGCCGATGACAAGGACGGTCGTGCCCTTCAGCGAGCCGAAGATTTTGCGGCCGAGTTCGACCGCCGTGAAACTGATCGAGACGGCGGAGGCGGCGATCCCGGTCTCCGAGCGCACGCGCTTGGCGACGTGCAGCGCGTGATGCACGAGCCGGTGAAGGACGCGCCCGGCCGTGCCCGCCGTGATCGCGTTCGAGTAGGCGCGGCGCACCTGACCGAGCACCTGCGGCTCGCCGACCACCATCGAATCGAGCGACGAGGCGACGCGGAAGACGTGGCGCACGGCCTCTTCGTCCGAATGGGTGTAGAGGTGCTCGCCGAAAAACCCGTTCGGCACGCTGCGCGTCTCGCTGAGGAAGGAACTGATGCGCGCCGTGCCCTCCGCCCCGCTCACGCCGCGCGTCGCCGCCAGCACTTCCACGCGGTTGCAGGTGGAAACGATCAATCCTTCGCTGATCAACTCGCCGTCAACCAACGTCTGCAAAGTCTCGGCGCACGCTTCGTCCGTAAAGGCCAGACGCTCGCGCACCTCGACCGGCGCAGTCTTATGATTGAGTCCGACGAGAATGATTGACATAAAAAAGCTGTTAGCCGTTAGCTGTTAGCTGTTAGCAAAAAGCATGTTGGCTGCTTGCTGGAAGCTAATAGCTAACAGCTAACAGCTAACAGCTATCCGAAGACATGATAGCCGCCCATGAGGCGCGTGCCGAGAAAGGTGAAGAGGACGAGGCCGAAACCGGCGACGCCGACGAGCGCGCTTTTGCGCCCGCGCCATTGGGTGCGGTAGTGAATCATCGTCAGGTAGAGCAGCCAGGTGATCAGCGCGAACACCTCCTTCGGGTCGTTGTGCCAGATGCGCCCGGTCTGTTGCGAAGACAGGATCGCGCCGGTGACGATGCCGAGCGAAAGAAGCGTGAAGCCGATGCCGGCGGCGGTCGAGCCGATGTCGTCAACGGTTGTCAACGACGGCAGACGATGAAAGAGCGCGGAGAAGGTCTTAAGTTTCAACTCACGCTCCTGCCAGAGATACATCGCGCTGGCGGCGAAGACGATGAAGAAGGCGGCGTAGGAAAAGATCAGGAGCGTCGTGTGGATGGGGAAGACCCAGCCGGCCGCGCCGTCGGCCACCGTCACGGCGCGCTCGTCCGAAGACGTGCGCACGAGCATCGCCGCCGTCACGAGAAACGCGACGAGCGGCATCAAAAAAGTGCCGAGGGCTTTGACCTGATAGCGGAAGAGCGCCAGCCCGTAGGCGACGACGAGCGTCCAGGCCAGAAAAGACAACGTCTCGCGCAGGCCGAAGAGCGGGTAGCGGCCGTCCTGTATCCAGTCTCCCAGAAAAGCCCCGGTGTGCAGCACGTGGCCGACGCCGAGCGAGACAATCGCCACGCGCTCGACGGAGCGACGCTTGTAAGCGAACGCCAGAATCGCGTGGACGGCGGCGTTGACGTAGGCGGCTAAAGCTGCGAGCAGGAGATAATTCATCGGAGGCGTAAAACCCGAGTCGGAAACCTTCTCGCGGCATTGTACGGGATGAGGGAAAACGGCGGCAAGCCGACAATTTCGAGGCGCGCTGTTGTCACGAAACGGCAAGACGTGAGAAACTTCCAGACGTGCCAGCCCGCAAACCCCGGTTAGCTTAGAGTCTTCCATGCCAAGGGTGAGGAAACATGCCTGATCGCGCTGACGCGTGGGAACTTCTCTGCGAATACACCAAAGGCGACAGCTTGCGCCGCCACGCGCTCGCCGTCGAAACCGCCATGCGCGCCGCGGCCGCGCGCTACGGCGGGGCGGACGCCGACGTTGACGAATGGGGCATGGTCGGCCTCCTCCACGATTTCGATTACGAGATGTTCCCCGACCCGGAAGCAGGCGGGCATCCGTTCAAGGGCGCGAACATCCTGTGCGGGCGCGGCTATCCCGACCACTTCATCCGCGCCATCATGGGGCACGCCCCCTACACGAATGTCCCGCGCGACACGCCGCTGGCGCGCGCCCTCTTTGCCACGGACGAACTCTGCGGTTTCCTCGTCGCCTGCGCTCTCGTGCGCCCGTCGCGAAGTCTGGACGACATGGAGGTGTCGTCCGTTAAGAAGAAACTAAAGGACAAGGCTTTCGCGCGGACGGTGAGCCGCGAAGACATTCATCAGGGAGTGGCCGAGTTGGGCGTCTCGCTCGACGAGCACATCCGCTTCTGTATAGACGCGCTGCGCCCCGTGCAAAAAGAGATCGGGCTGAACGCTTCGACGACGGCCGATGCGGTGTGAGTCACGCTAAACTGCGCGGCGCGTTCGCCGGCAGGGAGCGTGCCTCGACGTGAGGGCGGGGCAAAAATCGCGCCGTGACGAGAAGCAGGATGATCGTCAGAATGAGCGCGAACAGCACCGTCAAAGCTACTTGCAGTTTGCGTCGCCGGGCGGTGTGGCGGTAGACGAAAATGCAGGCGAGGGTAATGAAGAGAACCGGCACAGCCAGGACGGCGAAGATCGCGGCGGGGCGGGGTGTCGGCACGCAAGCCGTTTCGTCCATCACCCAGTAAGCGAGCGCGCGCATTCCGCCCGTGTTGATGAGGGCGGCGACCAGAGAAGTGATGATGAGCAGCTTCCAGCGCACCGGGCGTAAGTGTCCTTCTCAACCGCGTCGGCCTAATGTCTGTTGGCGAGGTTGTTTGTAGAGAGCAGTGGCGGATCGTCGCCAAGCATATCATAGGAGAGGCGAGCGACAAGTTGAAGAACGTAAATCGTCAATCGTAAACCGTGAATCGAGAAAGAAACTTCTGCCTTCCCCGTCGGCGATTTACGATTCATTATTTACGGCTTTCCCGGTCGCTCCTAACAAATGGTAACTAGAAACGCACTGTTATACCTGGCGCGGCAGGAAGGGCTGAAGGATTTCGCGACCCGCTTTCGCCCGTTCAAAAAGATGACGACGCGCTTCGTGGCGGGCGAGGACATGGCCGAAGCCGTCGCCGCGATACGCGAGATTAACGCGCGCGGCGCGAGCGCGTCGTTCGATCATCTCAACGAATCGGTCGCCACCCACGCCGAGACGGAAGCGGAGGTGCGCGAGTATAACCGCGTGCTCGCGGCCATTGACGAGACGGGCATCCGCTCGAACGTCTCGATCAAGTTGACGCAGTTCGGGCTGGAGATAGACCCCGAACTGGCCTACCGCAACGCGCGCGAAGTGGTGGCGGAGGCGGCGCGGCGCGGCAATTTCGTGCGCGTGGACATGGAGCAGTCGAGCGTCACGCAGGTGACGATTGACATCTTCAAACGCCTGCGCGCCGAGTTCGACCTGAACACCGTGGGCATCGTCCTGCAATCATATTTGCGGCGCACCGAAAGCGACGTTGAAGACCTCTTGAAAATTCCGGCGCGCATACGCATCTGCAAGGGCGCGTACAACGAGCCGCCCGAGGTGGCCTTCCCCGACAAGCGGGACACGGACGAAAATTACATACGCGTGATGCGCCGGCTTCTGTCGAGCGGAGTCTATCACGGCATCGCGACGCACGACCCGGCCATGATCGAAGCGACCATCGCCCACGCCGCGCACGAAGGGATCGCCAAAGAAGCTTTCGAGTTCCAGATGCTCTACGGCGTCAGGCGCGACCTGCAAGTGCAACTCGCGAGCGACGGGTATAACATGCGCGTCTACGTGCCCTACGGCAAGCACTGGTATCCTTACTTCATGCGGCGGCTGGCGGAACGCCCGGCCAACGTCTGGTTCGTCCTGAAGAATATGTTGAAAGGTTGAAGCGGGAGAGAGATGAGCGACTTGGTGTGGATACTGTGGGTGCTGCTCGGCGTGATCCTGATCGTCGCCGAAATCTTCACGTCGGGCTTCGTCCTGCTCTGGTTCGGCGCGGGCGCGATTGCCGCCGCGCTGGCCGCGCTCGTCGGCGGGGGCTATCCCTTCCAGTTCCTCGTCTTCTTCATCGTCTCGATTGCCCTGACCTCCGCCTCGCGCACGATTTTCACGAAGTACCTCGTGCGCGACGAGGACGCGGGCGGCAGCTATAAGTCGGGCGCGGAGTCGCTGCCGGGGCAGGTGGGCACGGTCGTGGCTTCAAGCCAGGGCGCGCTCTCCGAGGGCGCGGTTAAAGTCTACGGCACGACGTGGACGGCCTACCCGGCCGAAGGCGAAGAACCTCTGGAGGCCGGCGCGCGCGTCGTAGTCGAGAGCGTCCGCGGCGCGTCCATCTACGTCCGCCGCGCCCCCTCCGCGCCCGACTGGCGGCAGAGCGCGCTGCCGGAAGGAAGGGAAGAATAAGACGGGGAAAAGGATAAGGGATAAAGCGGAAGGGTTGAAGACAAAAGCGGGGCGCAGCCATTCGGTGCTGCGCCCCGCTTCCCATTTTGCCTTTCCCCCTTAGCCTTTCCCCTTCTTCAGGGAATCGGCGAGGTATCGTCTTCCGTGCCGCGCAGCGTTTCGTCGTCTTCGAGGGCGGCGAGTTCGACGGTGATCGGTGCGGAGTCGGGGGCGGTGAGGTCTTCGCCGTCGAAGCGCGCGAGGACGACGGTGATGTTGTCTTCGCCGCCGCGCTTGTTGGCCTCTTTGATAAGTGCGTCGCAGGCGGCGGCCAGAGCGCCGCGACTGTCGGCGACGATCTGGAGCATCTCTTCGGCGCGCATCTTGCCCGAGAGTCCGTCGCTGCATAGCAGCATGAGGTCGCCGCGCTGGAGGCGGACGCGCGAGACGACGGGCGTGAGATCGCTCTGCGCGCCGAGCGCCTGGAGGATGACGTTGCGGAACATGTGCGTCTCGGCGTCTTCCTCCGTGATCTGACCGACATCCACGAGTTGCTGCACGAGCGATTGATCTTTGGTTACAAGTTTGATCTCGTCGCCGCGGATGACGTAGGCGCGGCTGTCGCCGACCTGCACGAAGTCCATCGTATTGCCGGCGACGGCGGCGGCGGTGAGCGTCGCGCCCATGCCGCTGCAACGCGGGTCATCGAGGCTCTTGCGGTGGATGGCGTAGTTGGCGTAGCCGGTGGCGTTGCGCAGGCAATCAACGAGCGAGACGCTCGCGCCCTGATCGTCCGTCTTGTGCTCGGAATCCTCTTCGGTAAGCATCTCGCGCACGCTCTCGACGGCCATCCGGCTCGCCACGTCGCCCGCGAGCGCGCCGCCCATCCCGTCCGAGACGATGAGCACCAGCCCCTCGCTGCCCACTTCAAAGCGGCTGATATCGCCGGGCGGCTCCGGCTTGCCGTCCGAACCGCTCCAATTCGCTCCCGAAGCGAGATCGAGCACGAGGAAGTTATCCTCGTTGCCCTGACGGACGCGGCCGACATCGGTTTGTGCGTGTAGCTCGACGAACATAAGCAGGTGAATGGTAAATGGTAAATGGAGAATAGTAAAAGCCGGATTGTCTTTAGCTATTCACCATTTACCATTCACTATTGACTAGATTTTCCCAAGTGCCTGATCGAGATCGGCGATGATGTCGTCCACGTCTTCGAGGCCGACGGAGATGCGCACGAGGCCGTCGGTGATGCCGAGGCGTGCGCGCGTTTCGGGGAGCACGGAGGCGTGCGTCATGGTCGCCGGGTGCGAGATCAGAGATTCCACCGCGCCGAGGCTTTCGGCCAGCGTGCAGAGCCGGACGCCTTCGAGCACGGCGCGCGCGTTCGCAAGCGAGCCGACATCGAAGGCGACCATGCCGCCGAAGCCGCGCTGCTGCCGCTTCGCCAGATCGTGCTGGCGATGCGAGAGCGACCCCGGATAGTAGAGCTTCTCGACCTTCGGGTGCTCTTCGAGAAAGGCTGCGACGGCGCGGCCGTTGTGGTCGTGCTGTTCCATGCGCAGGGCGAGCGTCTTCGTGCCGCGCATGATGAGCCACGAGTCGAAGGGCGAGAGGATCGCGCCCGCGCTATTCTGGATGAACTTGATCCACTCGGCGTCCTGCTCGTCGTTCAAGACGACCACGCCGCCGACGCTGTCCGAATGGCCGTTCAGATATTTCGTCGTCGAGTGCAGCACGATGTCTACGCCGAACTCCAGAGGGCGTTGCAGGTAGGGCGAAAGGAAAGTGTTGTCGCACACCACCCGCGCGCCGCGCGCGTGCGCGATGTCCGAGACGGCTTGCAAATCAGTCACCATCATCACGGGGTTGGTCGGCGTCTCGACGAAGACCATCCGCGTGTTGTCGCGGATGGCGGCCTCGACGTTCGACGGGTCGGACGTGTCAACGTAGGTAAACTCGATGCCGTAGTTCGAGAGCACGCGCGAGAAGAGTCGGTAGGTGCCGCCGTAAGTGTTATCGGAGACGACGACGTGATCGCCCGCACGGACTAGGCGCAGCGTCGCGTCAATGGCGGCCATGCCGGAGGCGAAGGCATAGCCGAAGCGCGCGCCTTCGAGGGCGGCGATGTTCTGTTCGAGGGCGAGGCGCGTCGGGTTCTGCGTGCGCGCATACTCGAAGCCCTTATGTTTGCCGAGTCCTTCCTGCGCGTAGGTCGAAGTTTGATAGATCGGCACGGAGACCGCGCCCGTCGTCGGGTCAGGCTCCTGCCCCGCGTGAATGGCCGTAGTTTGAAATCCCATAACTTCAGTAAATGGCAAATGATGAATGGTGAATAGCCAGCGCGGTCGAAGACTCAAACGCGAATTCGCCCGAGCCCCACTTTTCACCCTGAAATCATAGCTGAAAAACTTTGCGCATCGTAGCCCGCAGAAAGTGTGGTGTCAAACCGCTCAAAGGCACGAGGGAAAAGGTCAAAGGGTAAAGGAGAAGGGAAAGCGGAACTACACACGCCACGCGCCTCCGCCGCTGTTCCCTTTACACCTTACACGTTTCCGGTGCTTTCCCCCTGCCTTTCATTGACACACGCGGGCGCGACAGTCTATCTTGCAATCCCGTGAACCACACGGACTCGCCAGCCCGAATTTCCGCCATCGCCATCATCCCCGCGCGCTTCAACTCGACCCGGCTTCCCGGCAAACCCCTGCTCGACATCTGCGGGCGACCGATGATCGTGCGCGTCTGCGAACGCGCTCTCGCGGCGAAGAACGTCTCGCGCGTGCTGGTCGCCACCGACGACGAACGCATCCGCGATGCCGTGCGCGCCGCCGGTTACGAGGCGTTGATGACGCGCGCCGAGCACCAGAGCGGCAGCGACCGTCTCGCCGAAGCCGCCCTTGCGCTCGACCGGAGTTTCGACATCATCGTCAACGTGCAGGGCGACGAGCCGCGAATCTCCCCGCGCGCCATCGAACGCGCCGTCGCCGCCTTGCAGGACGACCCGGAAGCTGCGTGCGCGACGACTTGCGAGGCCGTCAGCGGCGCGGGCGACGTGCTCAGCCCCGACGTGGTTAAAGTAGTATCCGACGGTCGCGGGCACGCGCTCTATTTTTCGCGTTCACCGATTCCATACCCGCGCGAGGCCGTGCGCAAGTTCGGTTCGCTCGCCGCCGCGCTCGAAGCCGAACCCGCGCTGCTCTCCGCCTTTCGCAAGCACACGGGTCTTTATGTGTACCGCCGCACCTTTTTGTTAGAATACGCCGGTTGGCCCCAGTCCGCGCTCGAACGCGCCGAATCGCTCGAACAACTGCGCATGCTCGAACACGGCGCGAAAATCCGCGTGGTGGAAACTGAGGAACAGTCAATCGGCGTGGACACGCCCGCAGACCTCGAACGCGTGCGCGCCCTGTTCGCCGCCGACGTTTTGAAAGAAAGGTAGCCTCATATGACCAATGAAGAGATGGAACGCGCCCTTGAGTTTCTGGTGAAGAATCAGGCCGCATTCGACGCACGCCAAGCTGCTTTCGAGGAACGGCAAGTCGCCTTTGAAGAACGGCAAGTCGCTTTTGAAGAACGGATGGCGGCCTTCGAGGTGCGATTAGAGCAAACGCACCAGCAGGTCGCCGAATTAGGCAAGCAGTTACAGGTTTACGCGGAAACGCAATCACAGTTCATTCAAATCGTCACGCAGAGCATGACGCGGCTGGCCGAGGCTCAGGCGCGCACCGAGCAACTGATCGCGGAGTCAAACGCGCAGCTAAACGCGAAAATAGCGGAGTCGAATGCACGCTTGGACGAGAAGGTTGCTGACACGAACGCGCGTTTGGATCGTCTGGCGGCAATGTTTGAACGCAACCTCAAGGGAGGCAACGGCGCGTCCTAGACTGTCTGCTTCCGACGCGAAAGCGGCGGTCGCGCCCGCTCGCCTCTGTAACTTATGAACGACTGGATCGGGTTGGCGGTCATCCTGTTGATTATCGTGAGCGGCCTGTTTGCGGCGTCGCGGCTCGGCGCGCCGCCCGAGCAGATTTCCGAGGAAGAATTCCAGCGGCGCGTCAGGGAAGGCGCACACACGCGCGCTGCGATGTTCGCGTTACAGCAGTGGCTGCACCCGAAGGGGGCGCAGGCCGTCGCGGTGCAGCAGGATTTGAAACACGGTTATTACAACAAGAAGAAAATTCCGGGCGACGGCGACGATGCAGCCGCACCCGCCACGGGAAGTTCGGGTTCGTCCGACATCTGAGGAGAGAGATGCCTAAATATATTTTCGTCACGGGCGGGGTGGTTTCGAGTCTGGGGAAAGGTCTCGCGGCGTCGTCCATCGGGTGCCTGCTCGAAGCGCGCGGCCTGACCGTCACGTTGATGAAACTCGACCCTTACATCAACGTTGACCCCGGCACGATGTCGCCCTTCCAGCACGGCGAGGTCTTCGTCACAGACGACGGCGCGGAGACCGACCTCGACCTCGGCCACTACGAACGCTTCACGCACGCGCGCCTCACGCGCGCCAACAACTGGACGACCGGGCGCATCTATCTCTCCGTCATCGAAAAGGAGCGGCGCGGCGACTATCTCGGCAAGACCATCCAGGTGATCCCGCACATCACGGACGAGATCAAAAAGGCCGTGCATGCCGTCGCCGAACAGGAGGACGTGGATGTCGTCATCGTGGAGATCGGCGGGACGGTCGGCGACATCGAGAGTTTGCCGTTCCTCGAAGCGATCCGCCAGATGGGCAACGAGGAGACGAGGGAAGGGCAGCGCGGCGCGATCTTCGTACACCTCACGCTCGTCCCCTATATCGCCGCCGCGGGCGAACTCAAGACCAAGCCGACGCAACATTCCGTGCGCGAACTGCGCGAAATCGGCATCGCCGCGGACGTTCTGCTCTGTCGCTCCGAC
>DATHAZ010000053.1:0-5426 GCA_035296445.1 Pyrinomonadaceae bacterium
AATCCGTCGCCAAGCAAGTGCTCACCGAACTGCGTAAGGGCTAGCCCTCCCGATTCACAATTCCGTCAACACACGAGACATAAACAAAGGCCGCGTGGAAGTCCACGCGGCCTTTTAATTTGCCCCGGACACGAGACGCAACTCTCGCCGTTATAAACCCGACGCCGGAGTTATCGCTATTTCAAGGTCAACGCTCGCGCCTGAACCGCCGCGTCCAACAGGCTGACGACATCCTGTAGCGCGACCGTGCCGTAGTACCACGATCCGGCGGCGGCGGCTTCGGCATAGACGGCCTTGTAGATGTCGTAATAGCTGCGCCGGCCGTCAACGAAGTTGAAAACCTCGTCGCGCATGAGGCCGTGGAGGCCGGTGCGGACGCGGACATTATCGCGATTCTCAAAGTAGGGTTTGATCGCGGCGTTCTGCGGAATCTTCTTCGCCGCCGCCGTTTCCGCCGCGCTCAACTTGATGGGCGCGGGGCGCGCGCCGCGCTGTAGGTGCGTGTAGTAAGTTTCGAGGTCGGCGGTCAACTGCGCGCCGTTGCGTTTCATGTTCGCCGCGAGTTCGCCGAGCGAGGCGGCGGCACGACCGTTCGGCGCGGCGAAGACGCGGATTGTATCGAGGGCGCGTTGTTCGCGCAGGACGCCCTGCTCGATCAGGTAGTTTGCCTCTTTCCAGTTGTCGCCCGTGGCGGCGTTGCCTTCCTTGAGCAGGTTCATGGCGACGCGCAGATCATTGGCGAGCCGCTTCGTGCCCTGCGCGTAGGTTTCGGCGGCGAGCGTCGGCACGTCGCGCTCGGTGGCGCGCCCGAGGAAGTAGGCGATTGCGCCGATGATGAAGTTGTTGCGGCGCAGTTGGGTCTGATCGATCTGGAAGAGGTCGTCGTCGGACGAGTGGATGTAGTCGTCGTCCCAGTTGATGAGCGCGACGGCGGGCGTGTTGATGGGGCCGTCGAGAAACGTCATGTGATCGGACGAGCCGAACCAGGGGACGAAGCGCGCGTTGTAGCCCTGGCGAGAGCCGCGCGTGGCGTAGAGCGGGCGCGTGTGCGGGCGCGGCAGTCCGCCCTGACGGCTGGCGGCGAGGAAGCCGTTGTTGGTGTTGATGACGTACTGCCCGACCGACTCGAAAATCGCGTCGAGGTAAGAGGTGCGCGAGTGGGGCGCGAAGATGAGATGCTGGACGCGGCTGCCCATGGCCTGATTCGCGCCGGTCATGTCCTGATGGACGTTGGCGAGAAACTTCTTCGGCTCGTCGGGGAAATCCTGAAAGTAGCGATACTCGGAATAGATTTCGTCAGTCCACCAGAAACGTATGTCGCGCAGGGGGCGCGGCATCTTGCCCTCGGCGATCAGTTTGTTGTAGGTGCGCGCGAGTTCGAGCAGGTTGCCGCACCCGCTGCCGTCGTCGTTGGCCGAGCCTTGTTCCTCTTGCAGGTGCGCGGTGAGGATGATCTGCTGGTCGCGGATCGAACTGCCGCGAATCCAACCTTCGACGAAGCCTGTGCGACCCGGCGCGGGGCTGATGTCGGTGTCAACTTTCGCGCGCAGCACGACGCGACCGCCCTTCGCGCTCTTGCCCGTGCCGAAGTAGTCCTGCGCGTCGTGGGTTTCGAGGATGCGACGCAGCGCGTCGCCTTTGCGCGGTGGGAGGACGAAGGCGAACGTGCCCTGCTTGCCTTCCGGCGGCGTCGGGTTGATGCGCGACCACGCGATCTGATCGGGGAAGTCCAGCGGGTTGCGCCCTTCGGTCGTGGCGTAGGTGACGATGCCGACCGCGCCGCCGGCATAGACGGCATTCTGCGCCGCCCTGCCCGGCTGCGCGTTCGTCAACACGATCTTCCCCTTCACGTCCACATTTTTCAGACTCTCGACCGAAGCGTCGCCGATGTGGACGAGTTCGGCCGTTACGTCTGCGTCGTGGCTGCCGTCTGCGAGATAGACGGCGTGCTCGCCGATGTCCGCGAGTTTGAGTTCGACGGGTTCGGTCATCCAGAGTTCCGCGCTGCGCGCCGTGTAGTTGACGCCGGGCAAAGTCTGCTCGATGAAACGCACGTCTTCGAGGCCGACTTCCTTAGCGGCCTTGACGATGTACTCGGCGGCCTTGAAATACCCCTCCATGCCCGAATCGCGATGCCAGTGGGTGAGCCAGCGGATGTGCTCGAAGGCGCGGTCGCCGGAGATTTCATTCGAGAGCATGCGAATCTCGCCGTCAGACAGGAACGGCGTCGTCTGCGCACGGACGAGCGGCGCGAGCGGCAGGAACAGGGCGGCGCACAACAACACCACAGCGGCAAATTTTCTTTTCAACATAAAACTCCCGGAAGAGATTGATTCATTGATCCATTTCTTCATTGAATCAATGAACCGATGAATCAATGAATCAATCTCTTCAATCCGTCGTTGTCTCTAGTTCTCTCTCCATTCGGGGATGCGACCCGGCGTGTGGGGCGCTCCCGCGGCTTCCATCGCTTTTTCCAGGCGGGCGAGGTCGCCTTCGATAAGGGCGCGCAAGTTCGCCAGCACCGTCTCAAACTCCTGCGCGGCGAGGGCGTATTGCGCGGCGTGCGTGCCCGTCGGGCGTGCGATAGCCATGCGCTGCTCGCCGACGATCTGGCCGACGCGGTCGCTGATCGAAGGCGGCGTGTTCTGGTTGCGCGCGCGCAGCACCGCGTCGCCGCGAAGCGCGCGCAGGATTTCGTTGACGCGTCGGTCAATCATGGTGGCATCGTCCAAGAGCTTGTCGCCCGCCGACGGCGTATCGAGCAGGGCGCGGCGGATCGAGACGAGCCGCGGCTTGAGCGCGCCCGCGGTCTCCGACGCGCCCGCCACGGCGCGTTGCAGGCGCGCGACCTTCTGCTGAAACTCGACGAGCGCGGCGCGGTCGCTTGCAGACATGCCCGACTGCCCTTCGACCACGACGTTGAACGTCTGCGGCGCGGAGAGCGGCGTCAACACACCATTCACGCGCTTCGCAATCGAAACTTTATATGCGCCGGGCATGACGAGCGGCCCGGCGGGGGCTTCAAAAAACGGGTCGGTCTCGGCATCGGGCGCGGGCGGCGCGGCGAGCGTCGGCGAGGGCGAGCGCAAGTCCCACGTCACGCGCTGCATCCCGGCCGTGACCGGCCCCGTCAAACGACGCACCACGCGCCCCGACGCGTCCGCCACGGTCAGGATGATGACGGGCGGTTCTTCCTCTTCCTCCGCGCGCAAATCTTCGCCCGTCGGAAGCGCGACGGCGGCGTTGCGTTTCTCGGCCTCCTTCTCCGCTTCCTGCCGGCGCACCTTGCGCGTTCTGATCGTCTCTTTCAGATAGTAGGTGAAGGTCGCGCCGAAGGGCGGGTTCTCCGCAGTGTAAAACGACTCGCCCTGAAAGACCTTGCCGCGCCCGCCCAGGGGCTGCGACTGGATGTACATGAGCGCGTCTTTGACGGGGAACAAAAAGCTCTCTGCGCGGAGCATCTCGGCCGAGACCAGACGCAGTGGCGCGTAGTTGTCGAGCACGTAGATGCCGCGCCCGAACGTGCCGATGACGAGATCGTTTTCGCGTCGCTGGATGGCGAGGTCGCGCACGGCAATCGTCGGAAAGTTGCCTTTGAGTTGAATCCACTTCGCGCCCCCATTAGGCGAGAAGAAGACGCCGAACTCCGTGCCCGCGAACAGGAGATTCGGGTTCGCGTGATCCTCCGCGATGGCGAGCACGGGGCCGTTCGCGGGCAAATCGCCTCTGAGCGAGACCCAGGTGCGCCCCGCGTCCGTTGACTTCAAAAGATAGGGCGCAAAGTCCGCGTTCCAGTGGTTGTCGAAAGAGGCATAGACGGTGTTCGCGTCGTGATTTGAAGTGACGACGCGCGAGACGTAGGCCATGTCGGGCACGCCGGGAAACTTGTCAATCTTGCGCCAGTTGCGGCCTCCATCCTCCGTCACCTGCATTAGCCCGTCGTCGCTGCCGACGTAGATCAAGCCCTCCTTCTTCTGCGACTCGGCGAGCGCGGAAGCGTTGCCGTAAAACGCCGTCGAAGCATGGCGCGCCACGGCGTCAACGCCCCACACCCGCCCCATCACGGGCAACTTGTCGCGGTCGAGCGCGCGCGACAGTTCGCCGCTCACGACCGTCCAACTATCGCCGCGGTCGTCCGAGCGGTAGAGACGATTGGCGGCGAAGTAGAGGCGCGTGTGCAGGTGCGGGCTGATGATGAAGGGCACGTCCCAGTTGAGGCGCAGGGGGTCTTCGCCGCGCCCCGTCGCAGGCTGGATGCCTACGCGCTCGCCCGTGCGTTTGTCGAAGCGCGCGAGGCCGCCGTGTTGATACTCGGCATAGACGATGTTCGGGTCGGTCGGGTCAACCTGCGAGCGAAAGCCGTCGCCGCCCTGCGTGACGAACCAGTCGGCGTTCGTGATGCCGGACGCGCTGCGCGTGCGGGCGGGGCCGCCGACGCTGAAATTGTCCTGCGTGCCGCCGTAGACGTTGTAGAAGGGCGTGGCGTTGTCGGTCGTCACGTCGTAGAACTGCGTGATGGGCAGATTCTCCACGAAGTCCCACGTCGCGGCGCGGTCGAAAGATTCATAGACGCCGCCGTCCGAGCCGATGAGGTAGTGGTTCGTGTTGTCGGGGTTGATCCAGAGGTAGTGATTGTCAACGTGCTTCGAGCGTTCGCCGAGGCGTTGCAAAGTCTTGCCGCCGTCGTTCGAGACCATCGCGAAGACGTTCATCACGTAGATGCGATCAAGTTCTTTCGGGTCGGCGTAGATTTGCGAGTAGTACATCGCCGTCTGGTCGAACTCGTTCCGGCGTTCCCAGTTGCCGCCCCTGTCCGTGGAACGAAAGATGCCGCCTTTTTTGTCCGCCGCCTCCACGGTCGCGTAAATGACGTTCGTATCGACGGGCGAGATGGCGAGGCCGATGCGACCGATGTCGGAAGTGGGCAGGCCGCGCGTGAGTTTGTTCCACGTCGCGCCGGCGTCCGTGGATTTGTAGAGCGCGCTCTCAGGGCCGCCGTTGATCATCGTGAAGACGTGGCGACGGCGTTGATAAGCGGCGGCGTAGAGCGTGTCGGGGTTGTTCGGATCAATGACGACATCGGTGACGCCGGTGTTCTCGCTGATCTTCAAAATCTGATTCCAGGTCTTGCCGTTGTCAATCGTCTTGTAGAGACCGCGCTCGCCGCCCGCGCCCCAGAGCGGCCCCTGCGCGGCGACGTAGACGGTGTTCGAGTCGCGCGGGTCTATCGCGATGCGGCCGATGTGCTCGGAAGTTTTGAGGCCGACGTTCTTCCAACTCCGGCCGCCGTCGTCCGAACGATAGACGCCGTTGCCGTAGGAGACGCTGCGCTGGCTGTTGTTCTCGCCCGTGCCGACCCAGACCGTGAGCGGATTTTTCGGATCGAGCACGACGACGCCGATTGAGTAAGAGCCTTCGTTGTC
>DATHAZ010000054.1:0-4582 GCA_035296445.1 Pyrinomonadaceae bacterium
GTTCGGGTTGCAGTTAATGGGCGTCTTGAAGGTCGGCGTGCTCTATCGCGACACGCGCAAGTTCTCCGACGAGAAGCCGCGCGGCATGCTCGGATCGTTCACTTTGGGCTTAGCCTTCGCAGCCGGTTGGACGCCCTGCATAGGCCCGATCCTCGGCGGCATACTCGGCCTCGCCGCCACGAGCGGCGGCTGGCAAAGCGGCCTCGTCCTCTCAGCCTTCTACGCCGCCGGACTCGCCGTGCCGTTCCTTCTGACGGGACTCGGCATCAATAAATTTTTGAGTTTCTACACGCGCTTCCGACGCCACCTGCACAAGGTCGAAATCGTCTCCGGCGTCCTGCTCATAGTGATCGGCCTGCTCGTCGCCACCAACAACGTGACGCGGCTCGCGAGTTACGCTTCCGTCATCCCCAACCCCGAAACGTGGGTCAACTCCTGGGCGAAACGAAACAGCGCGGCGACGGGCGAGCAGGCCGCGACGACGGCGAAGCC
Source organism: Pyrinomonadaceae bacterium (assembly GCA_035296445.1). Taxonomy (GTDB): domain Bacteria; phylum Acidobacteriota; class Blastocatellia; order Pyrinomonadales; family Pyrinomonadaceae; genus JAIVJZ01. The sequence goes on from DATHAZ010000054.1 coordinate 493, forward strand.
CGCGAGCGCCTACGCGCTTGCGCCCGACACGGAAATGCGCACGCTCGAAGGCGCGCCGTTTCGCATCTCACAAATGCGCGGGCGCGTCGTCTTGGTGAACTTCTGGGCGACGTGGTGCCTGCCCTGTCGCGCGGAGATACCCGACTTCAACCGCATGCAGAAGGACTACGAGGCGCGCGGCTTCGCCGTCGTCGGCATCTCTTCGCACGACACGCCCGACATGATCCGCGACTTCCAGAGCGTCGTCCGTCAGGAGTACCAACTCCTGACGAGCGGCGACGACGCGCCGCAAGAATTTCAGACGGGGCCGGGACGCCCCGCCACCTTCATACTCGACCGCGAGGGGCGCATCCGCGAACGCTTCATCGGCGAACGCGACCGCGCCACCTTCGACGCCGTCGTCAAGCCCCTGCTTGAAGAGACAATTGCGGAGAATAAGTGAGATGGCAAAAAAAGAATCTCAAGTAAAGCCAAACTCTGTCTCCGCAGAAAAAGGAATTACAAAGATAACTGTCGCTGGCTATAAATCTATCAGCCACGAGCAGAGCATTGAGATCAGGCCGCTCACCATCCTTGCGGGCGCAAATAGTTCGGGCAAGTCGAGCATGATGCAACCCCTTCTTTTGCTCAAACAAACTCTTGAGGCCAGCTACGATCCCGGCGCACTCAGGCTCGACGGGCCAAATGTGAGATTCACCTCCACCGATCAATTTTTATCTCACGCGGGTAAAGGAACACACGTTAACGATTTTCATATAGGCATTGATTTGGAAGACAACTCTAGCGTTACCGTATTCTTTCATAGGAAACTAAACAGGACGCTGGAAGTGCTGCGTATGATCTCTATTATGGTAGCGGGCAGTATTGATGTGAGGCCGGGCATGTCTGGCAAAGAGATTTCGTCACTAAAATTGTTGGAGTTTTTGAAAGATTTGAGATCGCGGGTTGTTCAGGACAGGTGCTTCCTAAAGGTAGAGGTGGCACTGGACGAACAGCCAGATGCAACTTTCCACAGTATCTCGATTCAAAATGTAGACCAGCATGTTCGTGAGTCAATTCATTTGCCGGGTTTAAGGGGCAATCCTGAGAGAACTTATCTTGTCGCTGCTGTTGGCTCAAACTTCGCTGGCACTTTCGAGAATTACGCGGCCAGCGTGATAGCGAAATGGCAGAGGGATAGGCGTACCCATAAGCTTGAAGAATTAGGGGAAGACTTAAAGAGCTTGGGTTTAACATGGAAAGTGCTTGCTAATGTATTAAACGATACGCAAGTTGAGTTGCAGGTAGGGAGATTGCCGCAACCTTCAAAGGCTGGTAAGAGCGACATGGTGAGCATCGCCGATGTCGGTGTCGGGGTATCACAAACTTTGCCGGTGTTAGTTGCCCTTCATGCCGCGAAGCCTGGGCAATTGGTCTACATTGAGCAACCGGAAATTCATTTGCATCCGCGTGCCCAAACCGCGATGGCACAGATTCTAGCCAATGCTGCCAAGCGCGGCGTGCGGGTCGTGGTGGAGACGCATAGCTCGTTGCTTATTCTCGGCATTCAGACGCTTGTTGCCGAAGGCACGCTTTCGCCGGAGTTGGTTAAGCTCCATTGGTTTGAAAGGCGTAACGGACGGACGGAGATTGCGAGCCGGGATTTGGACGAAACAGGCGCGTTCGGGGATTGGCCGGAAGATTTTGCGGATGTCGCCTTGGAGGCGCAGAGCCGGTATCTTGATGCGGCGGAGTCGCGCATGAGGTCGAAGCGTCGTGCCAGCTAGAGCGGCGCGGCGACTCGTCATTGATGCTTCGGTTGCCGGAGCGGCTGGCGGGAAGACTGCGACCGCGCCAACGTCAACCAACTGTCGGGATTTTCTCCGTGCCGTGAGAGGCGAGCATTACCTTGTGATCCTGACACCGCAACTAAGGCGTGAATGGGATGATCATAAGTCAACATTCGCTCGTACTTGGCTGACGGCAATGACGACCAGAGGGGCTGTAATCTTTCTCGACATCAAAGCCAGTAACAAATTGCGGCGGGAGATTGAACGCGCGGTCGCGCCCCGCGTAGCGGAACTCAAGGCGATGCGGAAAGATTTCCATTTGCTTGAAGCCGCATTGGCGACGGATCAAAACATAGTTTCTCTTGATGAGATTGTCAGAGCATTATTTGATAGGGCAGCGGTAAGTGTTGTGGCACTCAAAAATATTGTCTGGGTAAATCCAGACAAGCCCTCAGAAGAACCGATAGTGTGGTTGGAGAAGAACGCCAAGCCTGAAAGAAAGCGGATGCTTGGCTTCAGAGCCCAAAGACATTAATACTTACCCTGCGACATTCAATAGAGAAAACAAAGTAGTTGCTTTTGATCATTCTTTTAGAAAGTCTCTTCCCGTAACATAGCAATAGGAGTAGGAAGTATCATGCGAAAAATTTTGAGCCTCGCGCTTGTCATCTTCGTGTTCGCAAACGTCTCCGCCGCCATCGCTGTCGTGAGCGACGTGCACGAGTACGCGCCGATTCAGGAGAAGAAGATCAATTACAAGGATTGGACGTACAAGCGCATGGGGACGGGCGAGCCTGTGAATTTGCGCGAGTGGTCGAAGGGCAAAAAACTCGTGCTCGTCGTCTATCTCGCCCCGTGGTGTAACAACTGGAAGATGGAAGCCCCGGTCGTCGAGCGCCTCTACGACAAATATAAAACGCACGGCTTCGACGTGATCGGCGTGAGCAATTACGGGACGGAGCGCGACCAGCAGATTCACTTCAAGGATAAGACCCCGCCCTACACCGTCGTCATCGAATCCGACACGCGCGAGGCGCGCGACAAGACGACGCATTATGCCTACCGTCAACTGACGGGCGACGCGCGCAAGTGGGGTTCGCCCTACAACATCTTCCTCGTCCCGTCGAAGCTGAAAGAAGAAGGCGACGTGCTGACCGAGAAGGCCTGGGTCAACAACGGCGAACTCATAGAGGAAGAGGCCGACGAATTCATACGCAAACGGCTCGGCTTGAAGAAGGAGAAGGACGACGACAAGAAGAAGGAAAAGAGCGACGAGGCGAAGGCAACCCAACCTTAAGCGCGCGACAAGATAATAGACAAGCCAATCTTTACCTGTTCGTTAGCGAGTGAGTCAAAGCACTCGCCGCTGTGAGTCAAAGCACTCACCACAGAGACGCAGAGAGCACAGAGGGGGCACAGAGAATAGAAAGTCGGAAGTAGGAACGATGAAGGATGAACTAAAGACAACTTGCTTTCAGTTCATCCTTCATCGTTCCTACTTCCGACTTTCTATTCTCTGTGCCCCCTCTGTGCTCTCTGTGTCTCTGTGGTGAATGTTTTAATTGACTCTGATCACCACGTCGCTCCGGCTCGTCGCGCCGTCGGCTGTGCGCAGGACGACGCTTGGTGTGCCGAGCGTGTTGTCGGGCAGGCGGAGGTTGATCTGGTCGAGGCCGGGGAAATCGGTGCTCGCGCCCGCGTATTCGACCGTCGCCGCGCGCCCGCCGACGCTCGCCGTGACGGGCGTGCCGCGCCTGAAGCCCGTGCCGAAGAGCGCGACGACCGACGGCTGATTGTTGAAGCGCGCAGGGAAGGGGGCGCGCGTGTAGCGCATCCCCGAAGAGAGCAGCGCGACGCCCTCGCCCGCGCCCGTGCCGCTCGCGGTGAACAACGCCGGATTCACGTTCGCGATGGTCACGTCTTCCGCCGCGATGACGTTGTCGTCCACATAGACGACGACGGAGCGCACGCCCGTGCCGACGGAGTCGGGGACGTAGATGTTGATCTGCTCGTCGGCGAACGAGTGTACGGGCGCGTGCGTGCCTTCAATCGTCACACTCACGCGGCGTTGCACGGCTTCCGCCGCCGTCGCGCCGCGCCTTCCTTCCGTGAGACGCGCGCCCAGAATCGTCCCCAGCCCGTCGCGCGTGGCGTTGCCGCGCAGCGAGGCGCTGTTGGTAAGCGAGAGCGATGCGACGGGCGCGAGTTTCTTGTCCGTGCCGAAGGCGAGGCCGGTGAGCGCGTGCGCGGTCGGGTTGTCGGCTGTCGTGTAGAGCGCGCCGTCGCGCAAGACGCCGTTCAATGCCGGATCGGGGAACGCA
>DATHAZ010000055.1:0-2726 GCA_035296445.1 Pyrinomonadaceae bacterium
CACCTCCTGCGGCGGCCAGACCGCAAACATACAGGAGCTCTGGGGCACGCGCGCGCGCGAGCCTTACCTGCGCGGCGTCCGCGACGAATATTGCAACGCCATGCCGCACACGCACTGGACGGACGCGATCCCCGCAAAGCAACTCGCGAAAGCCTTGCACGCGGACGAACGCACGGATGTCGGCATGCGTGTTGACGCGCTGAGGGTCGTCAAACGCGACGCGACGGGGCGCGTCGAGCAGATCGCGCTCGCAGGTGAGCGGCGGCGCGTCGTGGTGCGCGGTTGGGATTTCAAGATCGTCGTCGGTCGCACGCTCGGTTGGAGCGTGCTCAAGAGTTCGCGTTTCGATGTCGTGCGCGCGGGCGACACGTTTTTGTTTCGCGGGAGCGGCTTCGGGCACGGGCTCGGCCTCTGCCAGTCCGGCGCGCACGTGATGGCCGCGCGCGGCTCCTCCTACCGGCAGATTCTCGCCTACTACTTTCCCGCCACGACGGTCGGCGGCGCGAGCGCGGCGCAGTTGAAGAACGCGACGCAACTGCAAAGGCAAGCACGCCGCACTCCGCCGCCGGAGTTGCATGAGAACGCTGCTGTTCAAAATCCGACCCGACACGCCGCGTCTTTCGCTCACGCCGAGTTTGTTCAGCCCGGCTTCACGCGTCATAACGTCGCACACGTCAACGTCGCGCGCGTTAATGTCGCACATGCCAACCTTGCTCACGCTAACGTCGCGGTGTCGCCGCTTGAGTCGGCGCGTCTCACGTTGTCGAGTGCGAATTTTCGCGTGACTTATCCGGCGCGTGGGGCGCAGGGGGCGCGGCGCGAAGTCGAAGGCGCGCTCGCCGTGCTCGAAGCCGTACGCGCGGACGTGCGCCAGCGTCTCAGTGCGGCTTCGCTGGCAAGCCCCGCGCTCGGCGTGTTGGAGGCGTTCGTGCACGAGACGACGGGCGACTTCACGGGCGCGACGGGCAAGCCCGCGTGGGTCGCCGCCGTGATGAACAACCGCCGCATCGAACTGCAACCGCTCGCCACGCTCAAACGGCGCGGCCTGCTCGCGCCGACGCTCCGGCACGAATACACGCACGCCGTCATCCACGCGCTCTCGCGCGGGCGCGCGCCGCTCTGGCTCTCCGAAGGACTCGCCGCGCACGTCGCGGGAGAGGGCGCGAGGCTCACCCGCTTCGCCCCGAAGCAGAAATTATCGCTTGAAGATTTGGAGCGTAAACTTGCGCAGCCCGCGTCCGCTGACGAGATGCGCGCGCTCTACGCCGCAGCCTTCCGCGAAGTGAACGCGCTCATCCAAACGGAGGGCGAAGCGAACGTGTGGCGACGCGTCGCGCGCGGCGGTTGAATTGTAAGCGTCTGGAAAGCGTTGTCTGTAAAGCGTTGTCCAGTTGCCGAAAACGCGCCCGCGCCTGTAACATCTCCGGGCTTTGAGTTACGCCATCGAACAAGACCAAGAGGTCAGCGCTGCAACAACGCAGTCGCCTCTCGACCACGACCTGACGCCACACTTCCCCGCGCTCGCGGAGTTTCATTCGACAAAGACGCTCGCCGCTTCGTCTCTCTACAAGGAACTGCGCCCGGAGATCGAGCGCGTGCTCGGCGCGGTCGTGCAGGAAGATTTCGCGGATACGCAGACGCGCGCGTCGTCGGTTAATACGTCCATCGTCCGCGCGGCGGCGTGGAACATCGAGCGCGGCAAGCGCCTCGCGAGCATCAAACGCGTGCTCAAGGAGCATGCTGCGCTTCGCGCGTGCGACGTGCTGTTGCTCACGGAGTTGGACTACGGCATGGCGCGCACGAATAATGCCCATGTCGCGCGCGAGATCGCCGAGTCGCTTCGCATGAACTACGCCTTCGCGCCCTGCTACCTGGCGCTGAACAAGGGGAGCGGCGTCGAAGCCCATGTCGAGGGCGAGAACACGCGCGGGCTGCACGGCAACGCGCTTCTTTCGCGTTATCCAATCAAGCAGGCGCACTCCATCGCGCTGCCGAACGGCAAAGACAAGATGGGGGGCAAGGAGAAGCGGCTCGGACAGCAACGCGCCGTTGTCGCAGACATTCTGCATCCGGCGGGTGAGTTTCGCGTCGTCAGCCTGCATCTCGACGCGCACTCGACGCAGCGGCATCGTCACGGGCAGATGCGGCTCGTCCTCGATCATCTCGAACGCCTTGAGCCGCGCCTGCCTGTGCTTATCGGCGGCGACTGGAACACTTCCACCTACAACTCGCGCCGCGCAGCCTATTCCATCCTCGGTTACGTCCGTCGCGTGGCGATGGGCGTTGAGAACGTCGTCAAAAATCACTACCCGTATCCCGAACGCTGGTTCGAGCGCAAGTTGTTTCGCGAGTTGGAGCGGCGCGGCTACCGTTACCGCGAGTTGAACGCGCTCGGCGTCTGCACTTTGCACTACGACGTGGGCGATGCGACGGTGAACACGAACATGGGCGACTGGATTCCGCAGTGGTGCTTCTGGTTCATCAACTGGGCACTCAAAAAACATGGAGGCCGCTGCTCGCTCAAGCTCGACTGGTTCGCGGGCAGAGAGATCAAGCCCGCCGCAGGCACGCGCCCGCAGGTCGTTGGCGACTTGCGCGACGCCGAAGGCGTGCTCTCGGATCACGACGCGATCATCCTGAACTTTCAGCTTAAGAGTTAAATTTCTCTGTGCCCCTCTGCGTAAACTCTGCGTCTCTGCGGTGAGTCTTAGTTGAGTAAGCACTCA
>DATHAZ010000056.1:0-16822 GCA_035296445.1 Pyrinomonadaceae bacterium
TAGCCGGTGAAGGATTCGAACCTTCGACATCCTCTTTGTAAGAGAGGCGCTCTGGCCGTCTGAGCTAACCGGCTGCCTGCGAATTGGCTGTGGCGGCGGGATTCGAACCCGCAACTTCTTCCTTAACAGGGAAGCACTCCACCAGTTGAGTTACACCACAATCGATGGTCGGAGTTGGAATCGAACCAACCTCTCCGCGTTTTCAGCGCGGCGCTCATCCGTCTGAGCTACCCGACCGGGTGGCTTGCCATTCCTTCACCGGCGCGAGGTGTGAAGGGCGGGCCACGCCCGCCCTTCATATATAGGCAGTGTTTCGCCCCTCGCGTGAGGCGTGCGCGCCGCTGCCGCCGTCGGCGTCGGTCTCATCGAGAAAGAGATACTTCCGCCATTCGGGTCGCGCCTCGGCGTAGTGACACAAGACCACGCGCTCCAACCGCACGCGCAGAGCGGTCTGCGTCGTCAGGAGCGGCATGCGCGCCTCGTCGGGCGTGCGGTTGCCCTTGCGGTTGTTGCAGTCGAGGCAGGCCGTCACGATGTTCACGGGCGAGTTGTCGCCGCCGCGCGAGCGCGGGTAGATGTGGTCGAGCGTCAGGACGGCGGGCAGTTTGCGCTCGCCGCAATACTGGCAGCGGTACTTATCGCGTATGTAAATGCGCAGACGCTTCATGCCCGACGCTTCGCGGCGGCGACGCACGTTGATGTAAGTCTTGCGACGCACGACCGACGGCACCGGGTACTCATCGCGCGGCGTGCGCAGCACACGGTCGCCGTCCCATTCCTCGACCGTTACGCTGTTGTTGAAAAGCATCACCATGGCGCGCGCCACGCCGACCGTGCCGAGCGCTTCGTAAGTTTGATTGAGCAGAAGAACCCTGCCGTTGATCGTCATCAGGTGTGTCACCTCCTTTCTTGATGAAATGGCCGCACCGACCATGTAGCCGGCGGCGGCCGTGTGAATACCGAGAAGCACCCGGCGGGAATCGAACCCGCGCTGAACAGTTTTGCAGACTGTCGCCTTGCCGCTTGGCTACGGATGCGTCGTGAAAATTTGGAACGAGAGGCGGGAGTTGAACCCGCAAAGCCGGTTTGGAAGACCGGAGTGTTGGCCGTTTACACCACTCTCGCCGAAAAGCGGGCGGGACAGGACTCGAACCCGTATCGGTCACGTTCGAAGCGTGACGCTTTTCCGTTAAGCTAACCGCCCCCGGAAGAAGTTGGAGCATCGTGCGGGAATCGAACCCGCGTCTCGGCGTTGGCAACGCCGCGTCCTCAAGCCGCTGGACTAACGATGCGAGAATGGTCGGGATGGACAGAATTGAACTGTCACCACAAGTTCCCAAGACTTGGATGCAAACGTTACACCACACCCCGTTAGGACGACGGAGCAACAGGTCTTCGCTTCGTCGTGAAAGTTGATTGCGCCGCCGAGGTCTCGAACCCCGTCTCCGTCGCTTAAGAGGCGACTGCTGCACCCGTATAGCTCGCGGCGCGCGCCGTAGAAGAGCGGAACTGGAGGGACTCGAACCCGTCATCGGCTTGCTTGACAAGCAAGTGCCTCACCTCTCGGCCACAGTTCCATCGAAATTGATAGCGCGTAACGGATTTGAACCGTTGATCTCCTGATCGAGAATCAGGCGGCTTTGACCGGACTCGCCTAACGCGCCGTGTAAAAATTTGGGTCGGCTGGCGAGAGTCGAACTCGTCGTCTTCGCGTTCACAGCGCGACGCTTTGCCGTTAAGCTACAGCCAACGCGAGGTTGATAGGGATGGCGGGACTCGAACCCGCACACGCTTGATTGAAAATCAAGTTGCTTAGTCCTTTTGCATACATCCCCGAAAGAATTGTGGTGCGCGTGGAAAGAGTCGAACTTTCAACCAGGCAGTTTTTGAAACTGCCGCCTCTGCCGGTTGGGCTACACGCGCGCGCGTGCCGGATGCGGAAGGTGGGAATCGAACCCACACCCCGTAGGATCAGTTTTTAAGACTGACGCGTTTGCCGTTTACGCCACTTCCGCCTGGGACTCGATACCGGAGGTGGGACTCGAACCCACAACGAGACTGTTGCTCTCGGCGCGCTCAACGCCGCGCGTCTGCCTGTTCCGCCACTCCGGCCTGAGCGGGAAATGCCGACGAAGAGATTCGAACTCTTACTGACTAGTTCCTAAGACTAGCGCCTCTTCCGTTGGGCTACGTCGGCCGAAAAGAAAGCTCCGGGGGAAGGAATCGAACCCTCATCTCCTGATCCAAAGTCAGGCGTCGCTGCCGTTTAGACGACCCCGGAATATATTGAAAGAACCCGGCGCGATTCGAACGCGCGACCTCAAGCTCCGCAAGCTTGCGCTCTCATTCCGCTGAGCTACGGGTTCAGGGAAACGATGAACGGAAAGACGACTTGCTTTTACTTCATCGTTCATCGTTTCTACTTCATCGTTCCATTCTTGGCGGAGAGTAGAGGACTCGAACCCCTATGAGCTTTCACGCTCGCCGGTTTTCAAGACCGGAGCCAGACCGTTTTGGCGTACCCTCCGCGAAGTTGGCAGGAGCATTCGGAGTCGAACCGAAAGCGACAGTTTTGGAGACTGCCATGTTGCCCTTACACCATGCTCCCGCGTTTCAAATCGAGATTGCGTGCGGTAGGACTCGCACCTACGTAGTCCGCGGACGCCTGATTTACAGTCAGGTGCTTTTGCTGCTCAGCCACACACGCTTGAAAAATTGCCACGGTAAAAAAGTAAAAAAGTAAAAAACGAGGGCAGCAGAGCGACGCGCTTTCGCCCGCAACATTGCGGCGCACGCTTCCCCTGTAGACGGCGCGGCCTGTGATGTTCCTGCCGGAACGCCCAAAACCGCGCCGTCCGAGTGGAGCAATGCTCGCCGCCCTCGTCCGTACAAAAATCAATTCAGTTATCAAACAACAAAAAGAGCGGGCCTTTGGCTTCGACAGGGAAGCCGGCCCGCTCCTTCAATTCTCTTAAAGCTATTTTCGAGATTTCGGGAGCGGGAGGCCGCTCCCGCTTTTTAAATTAGACTGACCCGACGGTCGGCATTCCAGAGATTAATCGTGGAATTCGCGTCTTTACGCATGAGTTCGCCGCCGGGCAGATAGGTCGGTAACGAACCGGGGCACAAGACCGCCGCGAAGCCTGTGGTTTCGCTAAACAGGTCGGCACACGTCCGTCCCGAAGCCCTCTGGCCTGCGGCGGCTATGCTGTTTGAATGTGTCCGGTTCATTGACATTGGAGTTCTCTTTTCTTCCTCGCGCGCCTGTCGCATTCCGTGCGCGCCAGACATATATAAACTCGACAGGAGATATTGTCAACACTTTTTTTGTCTACAGCTCTCGGATACGAAATCGGGGCGCGAGGTTGCCCGGCAAACCGCTATAAGACCGAACAGATCGCGGCGGGCGGAGCGTCTCGACAAGACAAAAGGCTTTTGCTACAGTCTCGCCAGTCATAAACGCGCACTCTTCCGAGAGCATGCGCGAACGCGCCCGACTTCGATAACCTTCTCGTGTTCACCCCGGAGAAAGCCATTTTGGAAGCCAAAGATAATATCCGCCCGGAATCGTCCGAACATTTCGGGGCGGCTGCCGCGCCGCAACTGTGCGTCGAATGTTTGGAGACCGTGGCGGAGCCGGTCGCGGGGCGGCGCGGCGAAATTCTGTGCCCCGCGTGCGCGAAGAATTACTACGTCGCGTGCGCGCTCTGCCGCGGCCTGATTCCACAGGACGAAGCTCTCACGCAACGCGACGCCGTGTACTGTCTCGACTGCAACGCGCAGGCATCGCAAGCGGCGGCGGGCTATGCGCCGGACGACGCGCAGGTCGAATCGCTCGTCTCGGAATACATCGGGCTGCACGCCGAGGAGAAGCGCATCAAGGATCGTCTGGACGAGATCAAAGAACAACTCAAGGCGGCTGCCGCGGCGCGCGAACGCGTGGCGGGGGCCGTGACTTTGAGCGGCGAAGAAGGCGCGGTGAAATGCAATTTCAAGACGAGCTTGAAATGTATCCCCGATAAAGTGAGCGCGCTCGAAGGGCAACTTGAGCCGGATGAATTCGCCGCGCTCTTCGAACGCAAAGTCAGCTATAGCCCGGTCAAAGACAATCTGGAAAAGTTTCTGTCGAACGATGCCGGAACGGACGCGCACGTGCGCGAACTGATCCTCGCCGCCGTCGAAAGGACGGAGACGCCGACGCTCACAGTGGTGCGCCCGAAGAAATAGGGTCGCGTTCGTCCGTGGCTAAACGAGCCGCACGCGGTTTTCAACATCATCAATTCCACCGAAAGAAGGTCTGCCCCTACCCCCTCGCATGTCCGACGCTCACGAACCCGTCGAAAATATTTTCACCGAGCGCACGCTCGGCGCGCACCGGCTCGGGCAGTACGTCTCGCGCAACCGCTGCGAACGCTACCTGCGGCTCGCGCTCTTTCCGTCGGAAGCGAAACGGATCGCGGCGCGTTACCGCGTGGGCTTTGAAAATCTCTCGCCGCTGCTCTCCGAATCTGGACAGCAATTTGAACGCGCACAGGTGGCGGAGTTGGGCGCGCGCGCCGATGTGCGTAATTTGCAGAACACTTCGGCCGCGGCCTTCGTCTCCGCTCTGAGGTCACAGGGGGCGGGGCAGCGCACTTTCTACTATCAGGCGCGGCTCGAAGGCCGCATCGGCGGCTGCAATTGCGAAGGCTACCCCGACCTGATCGAGATCGAGCGGCACGGCGGCGTTGGAAACGGGCGCGACGACACGGTTGACGTGACCGTCATAGACATCAAGGCAAGCCGCCGCGAGACGGTGGGCTTCCGCCTGCAAGTCGCATTTTACGCGCGCCTCCTCGGCGATGCGCTGCGCGAGGCCGGCCTGCGTCCCGCCGCGTTCAAAGGCGCGATTGCCGCGCGCAATTCAGAATTAGCCCCCGACCGGATCGAGCGTTTCGATCTCTCTCTCTACCTGGACGAGATCGAGCAACTCGTGGCCGCGCCTGATTCGGATGTCGCGCGCGCGTCGGCGCATAGTTTCGCGGACGCCGCTTATCATCTCGGAGCGCACTGCGACGGCTGCCCTTACAACGCGCTGTGCTTCATTGACACGGCCGAACGCGAAGACCTCTCGCTCGTCCCTCTGCTCACGGCGACGGAAAAGGGCGCGCTTCTGAGCGCGGGCGTCAGTACGGCGCGCGAACTTTCGCGCCTGTTGGATTACGGCAAGGGCGCGATGTTGCCCGCGCCCGGTAGAGAGCGCGACGTTGAGCGGATCGGCACGCGCTGGCCGCTCGGCAGCCGCCTGCCCATACTCGCGCAGCGTGCGCGCGCCGCGCTCGGAAGGCTCGACCGGGATGTCGAGGCGAAGCGTTACATGCTGGGCGCGGATTGGGGGTCGCTGCCGGACGAAGCGCAGTATCCGAATCTCATTAAAGTTTACGTTGATGCCGAGCGCGATCATCTGGAAGATAAAGTTTACCTGCTGGCCGGCCTCGTTGCGGGGCCTGCGGGTTCAGTAGAGATCGTCGAGAACACTCAAACGAAGCCTGACGAGAAGACCGAGGGCGCGCTGCTCATGGCGTGGATCGCGCGTTTGCTCCCGGCGATTGCGCGGGTGGCCGATTCAAATTCCGCGCCCGTCCACGTCTATCTCTACGACCGGCGCGGCCAACGCTCTCTGCTCGACGCGCTCGCGCGCCACTTCGCGGCCGTGTGCGCGATTCCGGCCTTCTACGATCTGCTGACCTCTACGCCCGCGCTGACGCAGGGCATGATCTCGTTTCTCGCCGAAGAGGTCGGCGAGCGTCTGAACCTCGGCGCGGTCTGCCAGAACCTGTACGAGGTCGCGCGCGAGATGGGCTTCAAGTGGCACGACGGGGAGCGCGAGTTTCTCAAGACTTTCCGCGCGCGCATCTTCGACAATACGCGCGCCTTTACGCGCGACGCGGCGACGGGCGAGTTCGTCGCCGCGTTGCCGGGGGAGCATTCGGGTCGTGCCGCGTGGGTCGAATCCGCCGCGCGCTTCGGCACGGAGATACCGCTCGAATATGCCTACGCCGCGTGGGGCTTGCTCAGGGAGTCTGAGGAGATGGGGGTGCAGGAGCGCACGCAGGTGCGCGGTTTCCTCGGCACGACGATTGAAGACGTGCGCGCGCTCGCCCTGGAACGCTGCCGCGCGCTGCGTTTCATCGAAGAGAGTTTCAAGTACAAGAACCGGCAGGTCGAGAAAGAACCGCTCTCGCTCGAACGACTCGACCAAACGGAACTCGACGCTGATGCAGTTTCGCTCCGGCGCGCGCTCGAAGATTTCCTCTACCTCGAACACCACGCGAAGATGCAGGAGTTGCTCTTGCATCTCTCGCTGCCGCCCGACGGGCGCGCGGCGGGCGGGCGCACGCTCGTCATCCGCTGCGAGGCTTACGAGCAGACGGAGGGCGGCGAAGATCGCGCCGAGTTCAGTTTCTCCAGAACGGACGGCCGCTCGCAGACCGTGGCGGACATGGCCGCGCTCCGTTTCCGCGAAGGCGACTGGGTGGTCTTGAATCCGCTGTTTGACGAGGCGGGCAAGTTCCTGCCCGCGCGCAAACTCGTGCGCGGCCGTCTCGCCGTCGTCGAAGCGTTGGACGACGCCCGACTGCGCCTGCGCCTGCTCTCGATGAATTTCAAGAACTCGGATTTCCGCTACCGGCATTGGTCGTTCAAACCGGAGGCGGGCGCGGTCTGCACGATTGACGAGATGGCCGACGATCTCAACGCGGACAAGTTTCTGGACGCCTGCCGCCACGCCGACTCGAATCATCTCTATCACTGGCTGACGGACGCGGAGGAAGGGAAGCGCGGTCGGGGCATCCGGCCGAAGCGTCTGCGCGACGCGTCGGAGATCGCCGCGCTCGCGTCGCGTGCGCAAGCCCCGCACGGGCTGACCGGCGCGCAGGGGCGCGTGGTCGGGGGCTACGTGCAGGAGCGCGTCCTTGTTTTGCAGGGGCCGCCGGGGACGGGCAAGAGCCACACGCTCGGCTTCGCCGTGCTCGCACGCGCGCTCGCGCTCGCCACCCCGGCGCGACCGTTTCGCATCGCCGTCGCGGCCAAGACGCATGCGGCGAGTTCAATCGCGCTTGCCAGCATCGCCAAGCGCGCACGGCAACTAACGAAGGCCGGCGCGGGCGACTCGCGACTCGCGCCGCTTGAGCGTCTGCGGGTGGCGAAGATTTGTAACGACGCGGGCGAAATTTTGACGGAGGGAGTCGAGCGGCTGTTCGCCGGCGGGGGCGAAGAGTTGAGCGCGGGCGAGCAGTGGGCGATGCTGCTCGGCGAGCCGCTGCTGGTGGTCGGCGGTACGCCGGGCGGGATTTATAACCTCGTCAAAAAAGGCGCGTCGAAGGGCAAGGCGATTGATTGGACGCAGGAGTTGTTTGACCTCGTCATCGTTGACGAGGCTTCGCAGATGGGCATCGCGGAAGCCCTGACGGCCGCCGCCTTCCTGCGCGGCGACGGCCAGTTCATCGCCATCGGCGACCACCGCCAGATGCCGCCCATCCTCGCGCACGCGTGGGACATGGAGAGCCGCCGCGATCTCAAACGCGCCCAACCGCACCTCTCCATCTTCGAGACGCTGCGCGCGCTCGGCTTCAGGAGCGAAGCACTCGATCAATCGTTCCGCATCCCCGCCGAGATCGCGTCCTTCCTGCAACGCCACATTTACGCGGAGGACGGCATCAACTTCCGCTCGGACAACCGCGTGCGCATGGCTTCCGACGAAGGGCTCGAAGGCTGGCTCGGCGCGGCCTTCGCCCCGGAACATTCGCTCGTCGTCATCGAACACGACGAGAGCGGCTCGCAACAGTCGAACGAATTCGAGGCCGCGCTGGTCGAAGCGTTGGCGCAGGTGGCGTGCGAGAAATTAGGCTGCGGCGGCGAGGGCGGCCTCGGCGTCGTCGTGCCGCATCGCGCCCAGAAGTCTCTGTTGCGCGCGCGTCTCCCGCATCTGGCAAACTCGATTGATACGGTGGAACGCTTTCAGGGCGGCGAGCGCGAGTTGATCATCCTGTCGGCCACCGTCTCCGACCGCGAGTTCGCGCGCGCCGAGAGCGGCTTCCTGCTCGAACCCAGACGCCTGACGGTCGCCATCTCGCGGCCGAAACGCAAGTTGATCGTCATCGCCTCGCGCGCCGTCTTCGATCTCATCCCCGCCGATCTGGACGAATACGAGCGCGGCGCGCTGTGGAAGTATTTACGCCACGAGTGCGGACAGAGGACGCTCTGGGAGGGCGACATCGAAGGGCATAGCGTGCGCGTCCGCACGTTATGCGAGAACTGATGTCGCCGTCTGTGGGTCAACTGGAAAGCCCCGTGCTGCGGACAGACGGGGCTTTCGTGCGTGGGTTGAAGTGATGAAAGTTGTTACTACTGCTTGACGAAGACGCGCTTCGTTTTCTGCATGCCCTGTTCGCCGCTGAAGGTCAGTTCGATGGTCAACGTTTTGCCGTCGGCTGCGAGCGACCATTTGCGTGTGGCTGAAATTTCGTCGGGGCCGTTCGGGCCGTTGAGCGTGGCCGTCTCGCTCACTTCCAACGCCGCGCCGTCCGCCGACCACTTGGCGGTGCGCTTGCCTTTGCCCATCGCGCCCTGCGGGCCTTGCGGGGTGAACTCGGTCTCTTTGCCGTCGGCGGTGTAACTGTCTTTGATCACGCGCTCACCCTGCGGCGCGACGATCTTGGTCTCCAACTCGATCTTGTCGCCGGTTTGCGTGATGGTCATGGTCTGTTCCATGTTGGGAGGCACGCCTTCACTCTTCGCTTTGTCCATCACCCACTTGCCGCTGAAGTCGGCCTTGGCCGCCGCCGCTGCGGCGACCACCAGACTCAAAGCGACGAGCGCCACGGCCATGCCGCCTGCTGCGATCTTGCGTTTCATGTAAAACTCTCCTTTTCGCGGGGTCAAATCTAAATTTGCGGGAACTGCACACGGTAATACGCGCGGCGGCGAAAATCGTTTCGCCGCCGCGCGCTTTTACCCGTCTGTCCGAAGAATCGTAAAGGTGACACGAAAAACGGTGCCGGGGATTGTGCCGCGCGCCGGATGTTATCCCGCGACCCGGCGCGCGTCGCGGACTCGGATTCACTGTTGACCGTTGGCCGGGGCGGCAACCACGGTGGAACTGCCTTTCTCGATAACCGCGTTCTGAGCGCCGAAAGTGACGCGCGATAAAACGGCATTCTCATTCTCTCTCTTGGTCATCCTGTAGTTGATTGTCCGCTCCGACTTGTATTTGAAATCTTCCAGGCGGGCTGTGGCGCGGGCAATGATCTTTTTGCCGCTCTTGATCGTGAGCACGTTGGTCTGTTTGTCGAAAGTCACTTTGTAACTACCCCTCTTGACCAGCGTGTCGCCGACGATCACGTCCCTGTCGAAAGTGACCATCTTACTTTTACCGTCGGCCAGAGCGGAGACGCTGAACAGCGCGCAGAGCGCGAGGGCGAACACGACACGTTGTAGATTCTTTTTCATTCCGGATTCCTTTCGTGCCCCGGTTGGGGGAAGCATGTTTCTATTCCGTAAATTCCCTGACGGGGAGACCGTCGCTTACACCGGCATTGAACGCCGACGGCCAGATAAAGTTTGCGGAATGTGACTAGGCGCGAATGGCTGGGATGAACAGTTCAATGTGAGGGATGAGCAACCCGGACGGGCGCAGGAGAAGGCGTCTGCGCTCTACATTTTTCCGGTTAAGTGATACGGCAAAATAGAAAGGCTTGTAACCGAACAAACTGAATAGGTGTGCGGGGGTGAAAGCGGGTGTGAGTCCGCCGACAACCGTAAGCGGTCTGCAAAACATTGATTGTAAGAATACACCCGGTAGGGCTCGAACCTACGACCTTTTGATTCGAAGTCAAACGCTCTATCCAACTGAGCTACGGGTGCGTGTCGGCTGCTAATTGGCGGGAGGATAACATAGGCGGGGGCGTTTCGATTAATGCGAGGGCTGCGGCGCGCCGTCCTTGAGTAAGCCGGCCTGAAATTCCCGGCGGATGAAGCGGACGAGATCGCCTATCTGTTCGGGCGTGAGCCGCTTTTCAAAGCCGGGCATGCCGTCGCCGCCTTTGGCGATCTGGCGCGCGAACTGCGCGTCTGTGTGGTTGAGGCCGTGGCCTGATTTGAAACTTGGCACTTTGAGCGTTCCGCCGTCGCCCATGTCCGTGGCGCCGCCTTCGCCGCTCTCCCTGTGGCAACGGATACAGGCGGCGTTGTAGGTGGCGCGCGCCGCGGCGAGTTCGTCTGCGGGCGCGTTGGCGGGCGTGGAGGCGTTTGTGCCGGTGGCGTTCGTGTTGCCGATTTGCAGAGTGGTATTGGTGCTGGCGCAGGCGACGGCGAAAGCCGTGACGGTTAAGAGCAGCAACACGAACTTGAGATGTTTCATTGAAAGGGCGTCTCCAAAAAAGGCGTTTGGAAAAACACGGCGAGTATAACCGAGCGGCGCGGGCGTTTGGAAGATATTGGAATCGTGCGTGTGGCGACACGCCTTCGCCGCGCGTAGGGAAGCGGTGTGCGGAAGGCGCGCGGGTCGAAATGCGGCGGGCAGCGTCAGGCGCGGCGAAGACAGAGGTTCACTTCGTCCGCTCCTCGCGATAGTAGTCTACGAGAGACTGAAAGCTCTGCCTGTCGCCCTCCGTCAAGTTGATGAACTCGACGCCGAGTCCGACTTCTTCCAGATGGTAGCGAACTTCGCCGCGAATAATTCGCTCGCCTGTGTTGGAGAGGAAGAAACGCATGTAGACGAGGTTGAGCGCCCGTGCGGCCGACCGCGTCTGGATGAAGCAGCCGCCGATACTGAAGCTGGTGATGCGGTCGTGGTTGAGGCATTCGGGCGTTAGCCCCCAGTAGATCGGGATCGACGCTTTAACGCGCGGGTGTCTGCGTTTTTCAATCATATGATGAGGGCGGCCTGTTGTGAGTCACGTACACGTGAGCAAGCCGGTCAGACTTTCGCCGATCTCTTTCACGAAACTATGACGCGGCGAAAAAATGTTTATCGGGCGTGCCGCCGCGATGGTAGCCCCATCGAAACATTATCAAAGCGCGCGGGACGGGACTGGAAGGCCGCGCCGCCATTTGCAATCTCCCACGCCACGCCGCACAATAGACACGCGCCGCTGTAGAAGTCCGAAACTTAAATTCCGCCAGACCTGCGCGATGGACGGCGCACCCGACGCAATTATTTTAAGGATGAAAGCCCAATGAGTACCGACGACGTGCAGCCTCCTGCTCCCCTGCGCTCTTCCCTGCGCCTGGCCGACCGCGAAGAAAGGATCGAGCAGGTTAAGCCGAATCTGCCGCGGCAATTCGTCAACTTCACTTTCTACCGCGTGCGCCCCGAATGGCGTCTGCTGGACGAGAATGAACGCGAGCGCGGGAAGCGTGAGTATATCGAAGCGGTCGAAGAGTTTCGCGGCCAGTTGTTGATTCACTCCTACTCGATCACGGGCTTGCGCTCGAACGCAGACTTGATGATCTGGCGCATCGGCTACTCGCTCGATCCGATCCAGGAGATGTCGGCGCGCATCAACCGCACCGGCCTCGGACGCTACGTAGAGGCGACGCAATCCTTCCTCTCCATGACAAAGCGTTCGATGTACATTGATAAGGACAACCCCGAGCACGTCGAAGACCGCCTGCACATCGTGCCCGGTCAGGCGAATTATCTGTTCGTCTACCCGTTCGTCAAGACGCGCGATTGGTATTCGCGCTCGGCCGAAGAGCGGCAGGAGATGATGGACGAGCACATCCGCATCGGCTCGAAGTATCGCTCCGTCAAACTGCACACGACCTACTCGTTCGGCCTCGACGATCAGGAGTTCGTCGTCGCCTTCGAGACGGACGAACCGGCGGACTTCTTAGACCTCGTGCAGGAGCTTCGCGAGACGAAGGCCAGCAGTTTCACCTTGCGCGACACGCCGATGTACACCTGCCGCCAGCGTCCGCTCGCCGAATGCCTCGAAGCGTTGGGCTGAACGGCGGCGGTGCGCGCAGCCAAACAAAACCGCCACTGATAAAGAGAAGAAATCACCTGCAACCGGGGAGCGCGGCGATGTTGCGAACGACGAGAGAGTCTTTCAGCAGCGGGCGCGTTCTTGTGTCTATGCGTTTCCGATCAAAGGTCTCACTTCCGGCGCGTCTACTCTGCGTCGCGTGCCTGTGCCTCTGCAATGCAACGGCCTTCCCGCAACGAAGCGCGGACGCGCCCGCGCACCCGATGCCCGAGTATCTCTGGTATGAAGCCGAGAACATGCGCGGCTTCTCGGTTGACGAGTTGAATAATCCCGTCACGAATCCTTCGTGGGCGATGCTGCCGCGCGCGAAAGCGCCGGGGTGGGGGATGAACGGGCCGGGCGTGTCTGCGGAATGGACGCAGGGCGGCGAGAGCGAATGGAACTCCGCGGCGGCGAGCGCGGACGAGACGCGCGCGGTGATTTATCAGGACGCGGAGATTCCGCGCGCCGGGCAATACAAAATTTGGGTGCGCTACGCCGACTGGCTCGACCGTAACGAAAACTTCACCCTGCGCATCACGCAGGGCGGGCGCGAAGTCTTCCGCCGTGAGTTCGGCGCGGAAGCACGACTCGCGCCGCGCGACGAGACGGGGATGTACTGGGGGTGGGCGTTCGTGTGGGATGCGGGTGCGGCCGTCTCCATTCCGAAGGGCGCGGCGCGCATCTCCATCGAGATCGAACGCGAGGCCGCCGCGCGCCGCCACGTTGATTGTTTTCTGATCACGAATGATCTCGCGTATGTCCCGGAAGGGCGCGCCAAACCGGACTTCGCGAGCCTGCGCGTCCTCAGAGAGTTCTCCGCGCGCAATGCCCCACTGACGCCGCTGCTCGAAGCGGATACGACGGGGCGAACGCCCGCCGCGTGGCAGCGTCCCGCCGTCGCCAATCGTGATTTCGTGATGCCGTGGAACATCTCGCCGCAGTTCTGGTCGTTGTTGGACAAGCCGCCCGCCGAACGCCCCCTCCACCCGTTCAACGCCGAACCCGTCCCGGAGTTCATCGCCACCTACAAGGGCGCGCGCGACACGCCGATCTTCTCGTCACCGCTCATTGTGCCGGTCATCACGCTCGAACAACTCACGACCTACGTTCAGGAGGGCAGCCCCTTCCTGCGCCACCTGCGCGAGACACGCGTGCCCTTCGCCGTCCTCATCAACTACAGCCAGGCGAAGATGACGGAAGAACAGGGTCAGGCCGCGTGGAAACTTCTCACGGGCGAACTGCGCGATCAATTCATCGGCTGGATGTCCGGCGAGAGCATCGGCTACGTGTGGAACGCGGCCGAGGTCAGGGCGATGAAACTCACGCCCGCGATGTCGCGCCGCGAACTGCTCGAAGCTAATCGCGCCTTCTACACGCGCGCGCTCGAACGGAAATGGGGCAACCTGTTTCACGTCCCGACCGGAGCGATGTGGGATAAACTCATCGCCGCGCAGTCAACTTCCAGCACCACCTTCGCTCACGCGCTCGGACGCTGGGGCGCGAAGATCATCGGCCTTGAGACCGCGGCCGTGCAGCCGTCGGTCGCCATGCGCGTCGCCTTCTCGCGCGGCGCGGCCAGACAGTACGGCGCGTCTTTCCTCTACTACCATGCGCCGAACTTCGGCGACACCGCCACCACGTTCACGCACCTACAGAACTTCGCCGGCCCCGGCCATTTCTTCCACACGCGCTACGGCGCGACGATGGGGCCGTCGCTCTCCTGGTATCGCAAAACTTATTACCTCTACTACATGGCGGGCGCATCGGGCATCTACCTCGAACAGGGCTTCGATCAGTTTTTCAAACCCGCGCCCGGCGAGCATCCCTTCCAACTCAACCCGCTCGGCCGCATCACGAATGAATTCGTCAACTTCGCCGGGCGGCACAAAGATCGCGGCACGCCTTACACGCCCATCGCCTTCCTGCTCGACCCGGCGCACGGTTGGGACATGACCGACTATCCGCAATGGGCTTTCGGCGTCTCGCCCTCCACGCGCCACGACAGGGCTTTGCGCGAACTCTTCGGCGCGGCCTACTATCCCGCGCCCGTCACGGAAGGCGAACCGGCGACAGCCGACCGGCAGTTTTTCGTCAACGGCATCTTCGGCGACATCTTCGACGTGCTGGTTGCCTCGGACGAGGGGCGCGCCGCCATTGATTCTTACCGCGCCGTCGTCGCTGCCGGACGCCTCGACTGGACGCCCGCGTGGACGGAGCAACTCAAGAGTTACGTGCGCAAGGGCGGCGTCGTCGTCCTCAATTCGGCGCAGGTGAAAGGACTACCCGAAGACCTGCTCGGCGTGCGCCTCACGGGCGCGTTGACGGCCGAGGCCGACGACGCGAAGTGCCTTTTGCCGGGCAACGAGGCGGGCGCGGATTTGCGCGGCGGCGTCTACGCTTACGAACGCGTCGAGAGGCGCGGCGCGCAGGTGTTGATGCAGACCGCGACGGGCGACCCGCTCGTCACCTCGTTTAACTTCGGGCGCGGGCGCGTCATCTTTTGCGCCGTGCCCGACCTGCTCGGCCGCGACGAAAGGCTCGTGCCCGCCGCCGCGCATCTCTTCGCGCATCTCTTCGCCGAGGCCGCCCCGGTGCGTGTCACGGGCGACGTGCAGAGACTCTTCAACCGCACCGGGCGCGGCTGGCTCGTCACGCTCATCAACAATCGCGGCGTCTACAAGCCGCAGCAGGGCATGGCGCAGGTTGACCGCCGTGCGAGCGTGGAAGTCACGCTCTCTCTGCGCGGGCGGACGATCCGGCAGGCGCGCGAGTTGACGCTGGACGCGCCGCTTGAGACGGGGCGCGTTGCAAACGAGAGCGCGGTGAAAATCAGCGTCCCGCCCGGCGACGTGAAGATCGTGGAACTCGTCGAGGGGCGTTAGCCGCGACGCGCCGGTCGGGATGCGGCGCGCGGCGGCGATTGCATTTTTTCGGACAGGTCTTTTAGGATAGCGCGTCTTACGAATCTTCAACGTTTCAACTTTTCGAGCATGAGGGTCGCACGCAAATATTACGTCAGCGGGGAAGTGCAGGGCGTCGGCTATCGTTTCTTCGCGCAGCGCGTGGCGGCGCGTCATCAGGTGGTCGGCTACGTGCGCAACCTCGCCGACGGGCGCGTGGAAGTTTTGGCCGAAGGAGCGCCGGAGAGCGTCGAGGGCTTCAGGGACGACCTCGCCGCCGGCCCCAAGTCGGGTCACGTCGAACAGATCGAAGAACTCAGTCTCGAACCGACGGGCTTATACGTCGCCTTCCGCATCGAAAGGTAAAAACGTCCGTGGTCAGTAGTCAGTAGTCAGTTGTTTTTGACTGCCACGGCAGCTACTAAAGATGGAATCGAACGACTGAGGACGGACTAAGAACAACTGACAACTGACCACGGACAAACTTATGGACAAACTCAAAAAACTGATCCGCGAAGTGCCGGACTTCCCGAAGCCGGGAATCAATTTCTACGACATCACGACGCTGCTCAAGCACCCGGAAGGCTTGCGCCTGACGGTTGACGCGCTCTCCGCCGAGTTCACGGGCGAGCGAGTTGACGCGGTGCTCGGCATCGAGGCGCGCGGCTTCATCTTCGCGCCCGCGCTGGCCTACCACCTGAACGCGGGCTTCGTGCCCGTGCGCAAGCCCTCTAAGCTGCCCGCCGAGACGGCAAAGATTTCATACGCGCTCGAATACGGCGAGGACACGCTGGAGATTCACCGCGACGCCGTGGGCGCAGGCTCGCGCGTCATCATCGCCGACGACCTGCTCGCCACGGGCGGCACGGCGAAGGCGACGGTTGATCTGGTCGAGAGCCTCGGCGGCGTGGTCGCCGGGTTGGTCTTCGTCGTCGAACTCGAATTCCTGCCGGGGCGTGAAAAACTGTCGGGCTACGACGTGCGCTCGCTCATCAAGTATCAATCCTGAGCTTAGTGGGCTTTCGGTATGAAATAGACAGAGAAGTGAAATGAGCCTGGTAGGACTTGAACCTACAGCCTACGCCTTAGGAGGGCGTCGCTCTATCCCTTGAGCTACAGGCCCGAATGCGGATGATTATGGCAAACCCCTAAGAGCTATGGCAAGTATTGAGTTCGGAGGTGTGTGATGAGCCGAGACCATTACATGACGGGGTTGACTCTCTACAAGGGTAATTCATCTGAAGCCATCGCTCTCGCCGCCTACATTCAAGCCGGTTTTCTGGTGAGCTTACCCTTTGGCGGCGGCGCGGCTTACGATCTCATTGTGGACACGGGCATGAGACTGATCAGAGTTCAGGTTAAGACCGGAAAACTCGAATCGGGATGCATCGTCTATAACGCCCGCCGACACCGGGGCAGCAAACTCAACACTTTCAAGCGCTATCGAGTGGAGGAGTTAGATGTGTTCGCAGTATGGTGCCCGGCTAATCGGCAACTTTACGTTGTGCCGGCTGAGCATTCTCTAACCATTGAAGGCAGGTTACGCATAATAGAGACTCAGAACTTCCAGGAGAAGAAAATCAAATGGGCACGAGATTATGCCTGGGATAAGCACATTGATTCTTTAAAGGCGGAGACATCGGCTGCCAAAAAGTTAATAACTGATAACGCTCTCAACTGATGCCAGCATCGCCCGCGCCGACGCGTGAGACGGCGGAGGCGGAGGTGAAGCCGGGCAGCGAGCCGGGCGCGAAAGAGCAGGGCAAAAATGGGAGTGACTAAATCAGACATGAGACGAAGTCGATAATGTTGCTTGGATAACGCGGGTACTGTTGCTGATAGCTCTGCCTTTGATTCCAACACCAGACGAACAACTCGACCGCTCGACGTAAAGCATGGATGCACTTAGAG
>DATHAZ010000057.1:0-6903 GCA_035296445.1 Pyrinomonadaceae bacterium
GCAGGAGGACACGAGCGGCAACAACTCGATGAGCCTGAACATCACCAACAACACGGTGAACAATCCCGGTCCGCCCACCCCGGAACACGCCATACTGATCAACGCCGGAGCGGCATCAGGCGACAAGGGCACCGTCTGCGCAAACATCACGGGCAATAACGCATTCTCGGCAGCCGGCAACGGCATTCGCGGACGCGCGACCAGTGCGACGATGATACTGCCGGGCTACGCCGGCGCGGCCAACGACACTGCTGCGCTGAACGCCTTCGTCCAGGCGAATAATCCCGCTACTACAGACACCATCAGCTTTGCTGCGTTAGGCACCCCGGTCGGCACCATCACGGGCGGCCAGGCCTGCACCACCCCGTCTACTCCTGCCGCCGCTCTGGTCGAAGAGGATCAGGCCGCCTCGCCGTCGCAGGCGAGCGCGCCGCAGATGAAGCAACAGCTCGTCGTTCCGGTCGCTGTGCAGCAGGAACTGACGCCCGCGCCGTTCGTCGGGCAGATTAGTGCGCCCGTCGCGCCGCAGCGCGCGGCCACAGCCGCCGTCACGGCCAACCCAGACAATGCGCCGGTTGTGAACGTCTCCGGCAAGCAGGCTCTGAACGGGAAGACCGCCAGAACCGGCAAGCAGACCATCGCGCCGAGCGGACACGACGGCACGGTGCATGTCAGCATCGGGTCTCTCGCACCCGGCGACTCCGTCCAGATCACCTTCTCCGTGACGGTCAACACCGCGTTCCCGAGCGGCGTCACGAAGGTCGAGAATCAGGGCACGGTCACGGGCACGGGCATCTCGCCCGTCCTGACGGACGACCCCGACAACCTGACCGGTTCGACCGACAAGACGGCCACGCTCGTCCTCGCTCCGCCCGACATCAGCATCAAGGATGCTTCCGCGGGCGAACCTGAGAGCGGCTCGACGCACATGGCCTTCACGGTCACGCTCTCGCACGCTTACACCCAGAACGTCACGGTCAACTACGCGACGGCCAACGGCGGCGCGAACCCGGCCACGGGCGGCGCGGCCTGCGGCGACCCGAACGTTGATTACAAGACCGCGTCGGACACGCTCACCTTCACGCCGGGACAGACCGTGCAGACGGTCTCGGTCGAAGTCTGCTCCGACACGGACACCGGGGAGACCGACGAGACGTTCCTCGTCAATCTCTCGACTCCGACCAACGGGGCCATCTCCGACGGACAGGCCGTGGGCACGATCAAACCCGTCAACACGCCGGGCACGGTGCTCATCAGCGAGCTTCGCACCAGCGGGCCTCAAGGTCTCGAAGACGACTTCGTCGAGTTGTACAACAACACCGACGCGGACATCGCCATCGGCGGATGGGGTCTCTTCAAGAAGGGCACGACGTGTGCGGACGCGCCGGTGCTTGTCGCCACCATCACCGCGAACACGAATCTTCCCGCCCGCGGCCATTACCTGCTCACCGGCGCGCAGTATAGTCTCACGACTACGGCGGCCAGCGATCAGCCCTTCGCAACACCGCTCGGCGAGGACTCGAACGTCGGTCTCTTCTCGACGGCCGACGCGCTCCTGCTCTCGTCCGACAACCGGCTCGACGCCGTCGGGTTCGGCGCTAACACGGGCAACAACTGCGACCTGCTCCGCGAGAGCACGACGCTCACGCCCACCTCCGGCGCGGGCAGCAATTCCGAGCACAGTTTCGCACGCAAACTGGCGACCGGAACGCCGAAGGACACGAACAACAACGCGTCGGACTTCAACCTCGTCTCGACGACGCCGGCGACGCCCGTCGGCGATAACACGACGCCCGTCCTCGGCGCACCGGGGCCGGAGGAAGATGCGTCGCCCATCCAACGCAACGCCGACATCAAGGCGTCGCTGATCGATCCGACGGTCTCGTCGAGTGCGCCTCCCAACCGGGTACGCAGCTCTCACGGGACGAACTCGACATACGCCGCCTACGGCACGCTGTCTATCCAACGTCGCTTCAAGAACACGCTCAACGTGCCCGTGACGCGGCTGCGCTTCCGTGTCGCCAACCTGTCAACGTTCAACAACCGCGCCCCCGGACAGGCCGACCTGCGCGTCCTCAGTTCGACGGGCGAGGTCATCAATTCGGCAGGCGTCACGGTTGAGACGGTCAACGGGCTGACGCTCGAACCGCCGCCACAACCTAACGGCGGGGGCTTGAACTCGTCGCTCACGGTGGTGCTGCCGGGCAACGGTCTCTCGCCGGGCAACTCGATAGACGTGCAGTTCCTCCTCGGCGTGCAGGAGCCGGGCAACTTCGCCTTCTTCGTCAACGTCGAGGCGTTGGTCGGCCCTCCCGAGCAAAACCTCGTCGAGGCCACCAGCGCGACGAAGACCGGCACGACCTCCAAGCAACGCAACGCCGCGGGAGGTGCTGAGCAGAAGCAACCCTAACCATCAACCCTTAAGGCTTTCGCTCGTGCTGTAAAGCAACGGGCGAATGGAAGAGGCCGCCAGTGCAGCGAGGGCACTGGCGGCCTCTTTATTTTAGAAACGATGAAGGAGGAACGCGGAACGATGAAGTAAAAGCCGTGAATCGTGAATCGTTAACAGATGACGACTGTTCTTCTCTATTCACGATTTACGATTTACGATTCACTTGTCTTCTCATTCATCGTTCCGCGTTCCTCCTTCATCGTTTACTTTCAGTCGCTCCACACGCGCGTTAAAGCCTCTGCCAGTTGGTCGCGCCAACTCGTCCAGTTGTGCCCGGCCTCCGCCTCCGCGTAGGCGACCGGGTAGCCCTTGCCCGCGAGCAGCACGCGCACGCGCCGGTTCACTTTCCAGAGTGGCTCTAAGCGTCCCACGTCGAAATAAAACTTCAGCGGTCGCGCCTGCCGCATCGGCTCTAACCCGGCGAGCGTCGTCACCACGCGCTCGTCGTCAATCTGGAAAGCCGTGGACTGACCGGCCACGCGCGCGAACGTGTCCGGGTGACGCAGGGCTGTCCAGACCGAGATGACGCCGCCGAGGCTCGCGCCCATCAAAGCGCGCGCCCCGCGCTCGGCGCGCGTGCGATAGCGCGCGTCAACGAAGGGCACGAGTTCCTTCGCCATGAAGTCGGCGAACCTGTCGTTCGCCCAATACTCTTTGAAGCGTTCGACCGGGTCAACGAAGACGATGATGAAAGGCGCAACTTTGCCCTGCGCGATCAACGCGTCGGCGACGACGGCCGCGCGTGCGCGCTCCGCGTACTCCGAGCCGTCTTGCAGGTACAAGACCGGGTAGCGTGCGTCTCCGCCGCGCGCATAAGCGGGCGGCAGGTAAACCTGAATTTTGCGCTTCCCTCCTTCGAGCGCGCTCGCCGGCGCGTCCAACTTCTCCAGAGTGCCGCGCAACTCCCACTTCGCGTCCGCGAGCGCGGAAGGTCGGTAGGCGGGCATCGTGAAGAAGTTGTTGAAGCCGCCGACGCCGTTATCGAGTTTGCGTTCGTTCAGAGGATCGTTAATCCACACGCCGTCGGCGATGAACTTGTATTCGGCGCGCGCATCCGGCGCAAACCTGCGCGTCAGGTATTTCACGTCCGTCCCCGCCAGTTCGCGCAGGACGACGCGGCGCGGACTCCAACTCGTGAAATCCCCCGCCACCTCCACGACCTTCGCCTTGCCGCGATACACGAAAGTCACCTGTCCGTCTTCGACGATGGGGCTGCTCGTCGCCTTCTTCAAACGCTCAAGGAGGGCGGGCGGCGGCTCGTTTGCCGCCTCAATCGCGCGCAACTCTTCCTTCGTCCGCCCGCGCAGCACGAGGCGTCGAAACGCGCTCGCGCCCGTCCGTTTATGCCAGCCGAAGACCATCGTCGTCTCTCCTTCGGGCACGCGGAAATCCGACTCCGCCACGCCGTCTTTGTTCACCGCCACCTCGCGCGCCTCGCCGTTGACCGACGCGTAGACGCGCGTTCCCACCCCGACCGGCGCGCCGAGTTTCAAGACCGTGCCCGCTTCCAGATGCTGCAAGTCCTCATCCGTATAGGTGCTGCCCGCCGCGTCCGCGTCGGCCGGGGGCGGATTCTGTGTGTAGCGCGCCGCCACGATGTCGGGCGTCTCAAGGTTGCGCCCCTCCGAGAGGTTCGAGGCCAGGCGTATGAACTGCGCCATCGTCCACGCGAGCGGCGTCGCCGAACCCGTGCCCTCCCCGAAGACGAACTGCGCGCCGGGGCTTTCGCGCCTGTCCCAGATTTGTTCGGGCAGCATCAGGCCATCGTTGGCGAAACCGAGCATGTGCCCGAGACGCGCGCGCGCCGCCTCGCGCTCGCCGCGCGCGAGTTCGTATTGACCGCGCTCGCCTGAGAGCAACGCCCACAGGCGGCCTTTGCCTGTGTACTTGCCGTCGAAATTCCACGGCCGCCCGTCGTCCATCTCGCCATAGCCGTCGTGATTGTAGCGATACCACGCCGCCCCATGAGGCGTCTCGACACGCAATACCTTATCCACCACCGCGACTGACTTCGCGATCAAAGGATCGTCGGCGCGCTTGATGCCAAGGCGCACGAGTTCGAGAAAGCCCGCGTCAACGTATTCGCGCTCGTCATAGTCCGCGCCGCCGTTTCCGGCGTTCATCGTGTCGGCGTCGTTCGGGTCGTCGTCCGTGTGCGCGATGCGTATGTAGTAGTTGCCGTCGCCGTGCATGCCGGTCGAGGTCGCGGTCAGGCGTTCGACGTTGCGCGCCCATTCGTCGGCCGCCGCAAGGTAGATCGCGGCCGACGGATGCGCGTCGTTGCGCCGCGCGATCTCGGCCGCGCAGACCAGTCCGGCAATCTCGGCGGCGATGGTCGAGGGCGAATAGCCAGCCTTTTCCTCCCAACGCTCCTGCGGCGTGTGCGGCCCGTGTTTGACGAGAAAGTCCGCGGCGGGGCGCACGTGCTTCGTCCACGTCTCATTGTCCGTGCGCCCGAGCGTGTAGGCGAGGATGAGCGGATAGGCCACCTCGTCCATTTGCAGCGAACCCCAGAACGGCCGCCCGTCGAGCCACGAGTTTTGCGGGAAACTGCCGTCGGCTTTCTGCTGAACTTTGAACAGGTAATTGAGCGCGCGATCCGCGCCCGCCTTGTCGCCGAGGGCGTGGAACGCGGTCGCCACCTGATAGAGATCGCGCGACCACACGAGATGATAGCCGCCGACGTTCGGCTCGTTCGCCGTCGCGCCGCCGCCCCACGGCACGGAGAGCGAAGCGATGTTCGCCCCGCGATAAGTCTTGTCCTCGTGCGCCCTGAGGATCATCGCCGCCATGTCGAACTGCGGCTGGTACTTCGCTTCGACGCGCCTGAGCGACGCGAGATACTCGTGCCACCCCCGCTCGTAATCCGCGCGCACGCGCGCGAACCCTTTCACGAGCGACGCGCGCGCGTTTGCGAGCGCATCCTCCTCGCCCGCGCCGAAACCGAGCGCGACGGTGAAAGGCGCGCCCGCGCGCGCCATCACGCGCGCCACCTGCACCACGTTGCCGTCCGCCGCGCGCATGTGTTGCTCCGCGATGCGCCCCGCGCGCCGTAGCTGCGTGAGGCCGTCGCTCGTGCCGAGATAGCCGTTCGTCATCTCCGTCAAATTCGTGTTCAGGATGAGCGCGGAAGTGCGCCCCGCGTCCGAGGCGAGCATCGCCTGCCCGCGCGTCCACGCCGAATCGTGCAGGCCGCTGTTATTCAGCGACGGATCATAATAGAGGTAGAGCGCGTGCGCGCCGGGTGTGCGGCTCTCGAAGCGCACGTCAATGAGGATCGTGTGGCGTTCGGGGTCGGTCGTGTAAGTTTTCGTGATCGTCCACGCGCCGCTCTTCGCCGTGTTTGTTTGACGAAACGACAGCGCGCGCGGGTCTATGATCTCGACGCGGTGCGTCGCGTCCGCCCCCTCCGTCTCGACGCGCCCGCCCGCCTGAGAGACGACGACGAATTGCAACTCCTGCGAGTTCGCCACGTCAACGGTCGGGTAATAGACCTCCGTCATCACGCCGCCGCGCAGCGTGAACCACACCTTCGATTCGAGCGTGTTCGACGTGCCGACGCCGTTCTTTCCCGCGCTCGGCCAGTGAGCCTCCGCGCCCGGCGCGCCCGGCGCGAGGTTGTTACCCGTCTGCGCCTGAGCCGCGCATGCCGACGCCAAAATAAAAAGGACGCACCACATTGATGCGTCCCGCACAAGTTTAGCTTTCATCTTTCTCTCTTCCGGTTAGTTGTTCGTCAGAAATTCTCATCCTGTCTCCCCTTTGCGCCTTTGCGCCTTTGCGTGAGCTATCTTCTCTCTCATGGAGAAATCTCACGCAAAGGCGCAAAGGCGCAAAGAAGAATTTAACTTGTCACCCGTCACCCGTCACTTGTCACTGCTTTATCTTATCCCTGCCTGCGCCCGAGCATGTCGAGACCGACGGCCGTGACGAGGATCGCGCCCTTGATGATGTACTGCGAATAAGGCTGCACGTTCAGCAGCGACATGCCGTTGTCGAGGCTCGCCATAAACAGCGCGCCGAGGCACGCCCCGAAGACCGTCCCGCGCCCGCCCATCAAACTCGTCCCGCCGATGACGCACGCCGCGATGGCGTCGAGTTCGAGCAGGTTGCCCGCGTCCGGCGACGCGCTGCCCACGCGCGCCGTGTAGATGAGCGAGGCCACGCCCGCCAGCGCGCCCATGATGCAGAAGACCGCCCAGATGTGTGTGCGCACGTTGATGCCGGAGAGCCGCGCCGCGTCCGGGTTGCCGCCGATGGCGTAGAGGTAGCGGCCGAACGTGGTGTTCTGCGTGAGGAACGCGCCCGCCAGCGCGACGACGATCAAAATGATGACCGGGATCGGCATCCCCTCGTAAGCGTTCATGCGCAGGATGAACAGCACGACGACGAGCGACGGCAACACGATGCGAAGCGCGACATTCAACATGCTCGTCTTGCCCAACCCGTAA
>DATHAZ010000058.1:0-17604 GCA_035296445.1 Pyrinomonadaceae bacterium
CCGCCGGTCAGGGCGGGGAAGCCTAAGAGGAGGTCTGCGAGGGCGTTGCCCGTCAGCGGGAAGCGGTCGGAGAAGGTCAGGAAGCCGCGCGATTGAACGTCGCGGAAGGCGTTCTGCTGCAAGGCGCGAAACTCGAATCCGAACTTGACGAGGTGAGAGCCGCGCGCGTAAGTCGCGTTGTCGAGAAACTGGAAGACGTTCGACGCGCTCTGCTGCGGGTTGTTGAACTCGTCGCCGATGGGCGAGAAGCCCGTGACGGTGATGAAACTGAGTCCGAAGTCGCGCGGGTTCGAGGAGAGTTCGGGCAGGCCGACCTGTTGGTTGAGACTCGCGCCGCGCCCTTCGGCGGTGACGGCCGAGGCGACGCGGCTGAAAGCGAAGCGCGCTTCGTTAACGAGTCTCGGCGAGAAGACGTGCGTCTCGCTGAGCATCAAATTCTGGCTGCGGCGCGGCACGAAGTTGCCGAAGCCGGGCACGAGCGAGAAGGTCGGGCCGGTGAAGGGGTCGAACAGGGTGCGGTCGCCGAAACTGTAGCGCGCCGTGAAAGTCGAGGTGTCGCTGAACCTGTGATCGAGGCGCACGTCGAAATTGTCGTTGCGGTCGGTTGACGTGGGCGACGAGACGAAGTTGGCGAAGGGCACATCGCGGTTGGGCAGCGGGTACAAGTTGGCGATGGCGCGCCCGATGGGGTTCTGAAACTGGACGGGGATCACGCCGTTCGTGAAGGGCTGCTGCGCGAACGGGTTGAAGGGGCGCGCGAAGAGCGACTGCGAGAAGTCGCCGTTACGTTCGGCCAGCGTCGGGACGTTGGTGATGCGCGTGATGCCTTCGCGGGTGCGCGTGCCTTCGTAGTCGCCGAAGAGAAAGGTGCGGTCGCGGCGCAGGGGGCCGCCGAGCGAGAAGCCGAACTGGTTGCGTATGTATTTCGGGTCGGGCTGGTCTGCGGGCGCGAAGTAGTTGCGCGCGTCGAAGGCGGCGTTGCGGTGAAACTCGTAGAGCGTGCCGTGCAAAGCGTTCGTGCCCGACTTCGAGATGACGTTGACCTGCGCGCCCGCGTTGCGGCCGAACGAGGCGTCGTAGGTGCTCGTCGAAATCTCGAACTCCTGTATGCCGTCCACGGGCGGGCGCACGCCGAAGCTGTTGAGTTTGGGGTCGAGGTTATAGACGCCATCGAGGAGGAAGTTGTTGGAGTCCTCGCGCGCGCCGTTGGCGCTGAAGGCGAAGTCGCCGCGAACAGACCCGGCCGAGCCGGGCGCGGCGGGCGCGGTGCCGGGGGCGAGCAGCGCGAGTTCGAGGAAGTTGCGCCCGCTCAAAGGCAACTCGGCGATCTGGCGTTCCGCGATGACCGTGCCGATGGCGGCGGAGTCTCTGTTGATCTCGTTCGGGGGCGTGATGAACATATTTTGATGGGTTTCCGGCCCGGTAACGGTCAACCCGACATCCAATCTGAATTCTTGATTGACTTGCAGCGCCACCCGATGACTAATGATATCAAAGCCCATCGCTTCAAACTGCACACTATAAAATCCGGGCGCGAGAGATGAAATCGCATACTGGCCTTCCTCGTCGGTCGAGGCCGTTCTGGTTTCATTCGTGGCTTGGTTAATCGCTTTCACGGTCGCGCCGGGAATCACGGCCTTATTCGGGTCGGTAATCGTGCCGCGAATCGAGGCGCGGTGCGTTTGCGCGAAAGCAGCGGGGGCAACGCAGAAGGCGAGCAGGAAAGAGAGAGAAATAATTATAGACTTCACGACGACTCCTCGTGGAATGTTAGGGTCTGGTTGAATGAAAAACTGTAGGTGCCGGGAACGCAATTTAGTAAACGGATGAAAGCGCGTAAAAGTTTTAACTCATCACGCAGGAGGCGGGGGCTTTTTCGTGATCCGAAAATTCGTAAGAGACAGCCGCGCGCGTCCTCGCCTCAAAGCGGCGACGCGCGCGGCTGTCTCTGTTAATCGTTGACGAACTTCGGACGCTAGCCCTTCTTCGTGAAGATGCTGCACGCCTCGACCGCGCCCGCAGGGTCAATCGCCGAGTTGCCCTGTTCGATGTGGCGGATGATGCCTTCCTTGTCGAGGACGAAGGTGGCGCGCGTGCCGAAGCCGCGTTCCTCGTTGAAGATGCCGTAGTCGCGCACCGTGGTGCGTTTGAAATCGCTGAGGAGCGGGAACGTGACCTTGATGTCTTCGGCGAAGCGCGCGTTGGCCGGTGCGCTGTCAACGCTGATGCCTAAGACCTGTGTGTCGGTGGCGTCGAATTTGGCAATATCAGCCTGATATGCCTGTAGTTCCTTCGTTCAACCGCCGGTGAAGGCCAGCACGTAGAAGGCCAGCACGACGTTCTTCCTGCCTTTGAAGTCGGACAATTTAACCTTCTCGCCCTTCGTGTTGGAGAGCGTGAAGTCGGGCGCGGGGTCGCCCACCTTGAGGTGCGTCTTCGGGGCGGCGGGCGGCGTGTTCTGGGCCTGCGCGGGCGGAGCGTTCTGCGCGGCGGCGGGCGGCGCGCCCTGCGCCTGCGCGGGCGCGGGGGTCTGCGGCTGTTGCGCGCTGGCCGCCGAGGCCAGCGCGCCGAGCAGCGCAAAACTCAAAAATTTTCGGGTCATCAAAAAGTCCTCCTGAAGTTAGCGGGCGGAGATGAATGAAGTGAAACTTCAGACGCCATTAGACATGATTGATGATCCGGTTGGCAACACCCCGAACGGGAAATGATGTGGGCGGAACGATGAACGATGAATAACAGCGGAAAGCAGGAGTCAGAATACAGGAGTCAGAATACAGGAGTCAGAATAAAACATGCGGCGTCTTCATTCCGGCTTCTGAATTCTGTCTTCTGTCTTCTGAATTCTGTCTTCCGTCTTCTCATTCATCGTTCATCGTTCCTACTTCATCGTCCCGTCATTCCTTCGTCACGAGTTGCTCGATCTGGCGGATGAGGGGCATGACGGAGGGCGGGTCGTAGTTTGCCAGCACGATGATCGTGTAGCCCGCGTCGGTGTAGGACTCGAACTGCGCGGCGATGCCGGGCGCGCCGCCGTTGTGCCCGATGTAGCGTTTGCCGTTGACGCGGCTGTCGCCGAAGCCGTAAGCGTACTTGCCGAAAGGCGCGTCAACTTTGCCCGTCGTGACGAGTTCGGTGAACTTCGCGCCGAGCAGTTTGTGCGAGCGCAGCGCGCGGTCGAACCTGAGCAGGTCGTCGAGCGTCGAATAGCCGCCGCCGGCAGGCGTTCCCCTGAAAGGAAGCACGGAGGTGTTGGGGCGGGGCGGTTCGTCGCGCCGGAGGCTGCCCTCCGCCGTCCGGCGCGTGTAACCGACGGCGCGGTTTGCCACCTCGCGCGCGTTCTCGTAAGAGTCCGTGTCGTTCATTCCGGCGGGCTTGAAGACGTGCGCGCGGACGTGGTCGAAATAACTCCGGCCGGATAGCTTTTCGACGATGAGGCCGAGGACGACGAAGCCCGCGTTGCTATATTGCCAACTCGTGCCGGGGGCGAACTTGAGCGGGTCGTTAGCGAAATAGGGAAGCAGGTCGGCCGCCGTCCTGATGTTCGCGCGGTTCGCCGCCCACGCGTCGTTCATGTAGTTGCCGAGGCCGGAGGTGTGCGTGAGCAGTTGATGAATCGTGACCTTCGCGGCGACCTCCCGGTTCGGGTAAGCGGGCAGATGCCGTGCGATGGTGTCCTGAAACGAGAGCTTGCCGCGCTCGGCCAGTTGCGCGATGGCGATGGCCGTGAACATCTTGTTCATCGAGCCGAGGTTGAACTTGGTGTCTGTGCGATTTGCGACGCGGCGTTCTCTGTCCGCCATGCCGTAGGCTTTTTTGAAGACGGGCGAGCCGTCGCGCGCGACGAGCACCGCGCCGGAGAACGTGTCGGCGGCGACGGCCGCGTCAATCAACTTCTCAAGCTCCGCCCACTTCGCCGCCTCGTCCGATGGCGCGCCCGTCGCGACGTTGGCGGCGAGCGCGAACACGAGAATCAAACTGCCGATTGCGTGCATGATGTGGATGTCTCCTTCCAAATTGCCTGGCGATTTAAGACTTTAGAGGACTCCTTACTTCAACGCGTCAACCTCTTTCTGCAACGCTTCGACGAGGCTTTTGAGTTGCGCGGAGTTGGCGTTCCCTTTGTTCGCGGCGAGCTTTTTGAGCGCGGCCAGTTGCGCCACCTTCAGCGCATGCGCGGCGGGCACTTTCACGTCCGGCTCGACCCCGACGCCTTCCCAGTTGGTCTTCGTTACCGGGCTGATGTAGCGCGAGGCGGGAACCATGACGGTGAAGTGCTCATTCAGGCGGCGCGCCGTGACGGGGTGTGCGCCGCCGCCGGTCGTCTCGCCGACGATGGTCGCGCGCTTCAGGTTCTTGAGGCTGTAGCTAATGGACTCGCCCGCGGAAAAAGTGCGGCGGCTCGTCAGGATGTAAACGGGCTTGTCGCCGTAACGCTTGCCCGGCACCTCGGCGAGCGTGCGGATGCTGTTGGTGCGATCCTCGATGCGGTCGTAGTAGTCGTTGATGTGGATGGGCTTGTCGAAGAAGTAACTCATCAGAAAGCGGATCGTCTCCGACGCGCCGCCGCGGTTCGCGCGCAGGTCTATGATGAGCGCGTCCGTGTCGGCGAGTTTGTTCATGGCCTCGGAGACTTTGTCCGCGACGAGGGAGAGACGCTCGAAGCGGCTGAACTCAAGCAGCCCGATGTTGCCTTCGAGCCGCTCGACTTTTTCGACGCCGGCGTTCGGGTCATCGCCGAGGCCGCCCATGTTGCCGCCGCCCGTCCCGCGCACGGTGTTCGCGGGGTTGTTGCCCGCACCCGCGGGCGGCGTCGCGCCGTCGCCCGTTCCCCGGTTGATAACGACGGGGCGGCCAGTTCCCATCCCTCCGGGGAGCGGGCCGAGGCTGAAGAACACGCGCAGGTGCTTATCGCGGCTGACGGCCTGCAAGTGCTCCGTGAGCGTCTGCGCCAACTGCCGCGCGCTCGTGATGCCCTCATACTCCTTCTTCGCCATGCGTTCGCGGATGGCCTGCTCCATGCGCGTCGCGACTTCCGGGTAGACATAAGCCTCACGCAAATTTTGCAGCGCGCCTTCGATAACCTGCGCGCGTGTCGCGGCGTCAATCGTCGTGTCGCGCCCGTCGCTCATGCGCGGTTGCTGCGCCGCGTTGAAACTCGCGAGCGCAAAGACGAAGCAGACCGCCGGCAGCAGCAGACCCGCCGTGCGCGGCCTATCGCGCAAGCGGCGCGCGTGCGCGTCCTGAGCTATCGAGCGCGCGGTTAGTTGTTTCACTTGAAGAAGGCGCGAGAGTGTCGGATGCATGTTGTATCTTCCTTTCAAACTTTATCGGCTCTTGTAGCCGTCTGATGCACGCACGGATATTAAACCTGCGCGGCGCGCGAATGGTTAAGCCGACGAAAAGTATTTGTAAAGGATGTAAAATCTTTGCGGGCGCGTTTTAAAGAAGCTGTGTGAAAAGAAAAGCCGTTCCTGTCCCATAAGTGACAGGAACGGCTTTTGAGTAGACGAATTGACGGACGGCTTGCGAGGCGGCGGGAGTCGCCGCCGGGAATCAGCCGGAGTTTCCGCCGCTCAACGGCGTTTCCACTTCAACTCGATCTCCACTTCCTCCTCCTCGCCCTGACGCTCGTACTCGAACTCGACGGTCGCGTAAGGCGGGATGTAGATGCGCTCGCCCGCGATCTGTATCTCGAAAGTTTTCTCCTCCTCCAAAGCGTCGGCCAGACGCCGGAGCTTGGCTACGACTTCCTTGTTGGAATAAGACTTTTCCGCTTCCCTGTCATCTGTCATGGATCATCTCCCCGGTATGAAATCATGTCGAACGATTGTGATTATACTCAATCACGGGCAAGCGCGTGTCCATCAAATCGGGTGAAACGGCCACTGATGTTAAGAATGTAAAATCTTGGGCGCGGCGGGTTTCAGCCCGCGCGGGCTATGCTACATTGCAGGCGTGAGAGGCGGTTTCGACAGGCGTCAACCATCGCTGTCGCTGCTCGGGCTGGCGGCGTCGCTCGTCGTGCTGCTCGCGCTGCTCGCGGCGTTGCAGTATCGCTGGCTCGGTCAGGTGAGCGCGGCCGAGCGCGAGCGCATGCAGGCGACGCTCAGCGCGGGCGCGGCGCGCTTCACGCAGGACTTCGACCGCGAACTCGGCCGCGTCTATTTCAGTTTGAAACTGGACGCGACCGCGTGGCGCACGCGCGACGGCGACGCCTACGCCGCGCGCTTCGAGCGATGGCGCGCGACCGCGCCACACCCCGATCTCGTCGGCAACATCTACGTGGTTGACGCGAGCGACACGGGGCGCGAGCCGCAACTCGCGCGCTTCGACCGGGAGGGGCGAAAGTTTACGCCGGGCGCACAGTGGCCGGCCGGGTTCGACGCGCTTAAGGATCGCTTTGCGGAGGCTCGTGAGTTTCATGCGCGGCGCGAGTCGCCGCCCGAAGCAGCCCAAAGCTACGCGCCGCAGCCGAACGCGGATCGGGAGATTCCGGCCGTCATCATCCCCGTCGTCCCGGACGAAACCGCGCACGCGGATATTACGGCAGACCGCACCGAAGAATTGTCCGCGCAGGGGAACGAGAGCAGGCTCGTGTTGACGAACTACTCGCCGCTCTCAACCTATGTCGTCGTCGCGCTCGATCTTGATTACATGAAGCGGGAACTGTGGCCTGCGCTCGCCCGCCGTTATTTTTCGAGCGGCGCGCAACTCGATTACAGGATCGCCGTGGTTGACCGCAGCGACCCGCGAAAGATCATCTATCAATCCGCGCCGGACGCGTCCCAAACCGCCGCGCCGCCCGCAGGCGACGCGCGCGCGGACATTTTTCAAATTCGCCTGGACGAGATGGACGCCTTCCTCCCGCCCCTCGTTTCGCGGCGCGTGCGCGAGGAGCGAGAAACGACCGCGACGGGCGGGCCGGCGGCGCAGTCGCGCGCCAAGAAATTCGCGTTGCGCGTCGTGGAGAGCCGGACGAGCGAGATGGCGTTTCGTCGTCTGGGGCTGCCCGAAACCGGGACGGGCGGCTGGCAACTCGTCGTGACGCACGTCGCCGGGTCGCTCGATGCGGCGGTCGGGCATGCGCGCCGGCGCAGCCTGCTCGTCAGCTTCGGCATCCTGCTGTTGCTCGCCGGGAGCGTCGCGCTCATTTTCGTCTCGACGCACCGCGCGCAGCGTCTCGCGCGGCGACAGGTGGAGTTCGTCGCGGGCGTCACGCACGAACTGCGCACGCCGCTCGCGGTCATCTGTTCGGCGGGCGAGAATCTGGCCGACGGCGTGATTGACGACCGGCGACAGGTGCGGCGTTACGGCGAGGTCATCCACCGGGAGGGGCGGCGTCTGGCGGAGATGGTCGAGCAGGTGTTGGAGTTTGCGGGCGCGCAGTCTGGACGGCGCGAATTTGAACTCGCGCCCGTCGCGGTCGGGAATGTGATAGACGCCGCGCTCGCCGCGTGTCGCGCGGGAGCCGAGGCCGGCGAGCGGGCGTTCGAGATCGAGCGCGACGTGCCCGCCGATCTGCCGCACGTCTTAGCGGATTTCGGCGCGCTCAGTCGTTCGCTGCAAAACCTGCTGTCGAACGCTCTGAAGTACGGCGGCGAGAGTCGCTGGGTGAAGCTGTCCGCGCGTGCGTGCGGCGGCGGGCGCGGCGGCGGCGCGGGAAGTGAAGTGCGAATCAGGGTGGAGGATCGCGGCGCAGGCGTTGCGCCCGGCGATCTGCCGCACATCTTCGAGCCGTTTTATCGCGGTCGCGAAGTGGCCGCCGCGCAGATACACGGCAACGGGCTGGGCTTGAGCTTGGTCAGGCAGATCGTGGAGGCGCACGGCGGGCGCGTCTCGGTCGAGAGCGAGTTGGGGCGCGGCAGCGCGTTCACGATTCACCTGCCCGCCGCCGCAGACGTGGCGGGTGTAGACGGCAACGGCCGCGACGAAGCCGCCGGGCGGGGCGACGTATGAACCAGCGCATTCTGCTCGTCGAAGATGAACCGGGTCTGTTGATGACTCTGACCGACCGGCTGGTGAGCGAAGGCTTTGCGGTCGAGACGGCGACCGACGGCGAGACGGGACTAGCGCGCGCCCTGGCGGAAACTTTCGACCTCATCATCCTCGACGTGGGCTTGCCGCGCAGGAACGGCTTCGACGTGTGCCGCGACCTGCGCCAGCGCAATGTCGGCGTGCCCGTCATCATGCTGACGGCGCGCGGGCAGGTGGTGGACAAGGTCGTCGGCCTCAAGATCGGCGCGGACGATTACGTCACGAAGCCCTTCGAGATGATGGAACTTTTGGCGCGCATCGAAGCCCTGCTCCGGCGCGTGCCTGCGATGCCCGCCGCGACCGGCAGCGCGACGGGCGAGGCGGCGGACGTGTACCAGTTCGGCGTGATTCGCGCGGACTTCCGCCGCGCCGAGGTCACGCGCGGAGGCGCGCCGCTGGAACTCTCCGCGCGCGAGTTTAAATTGCTGCGCTACCTCGTCGAGCATCGCGGCGCAACCATCTCGCGCGACGAGTTGTTGAACGAAGTCTGGGGCTACAACGCGATGCCCTCGACGCGCACCGTGGACGTACACATCGCCTGGCTCCGGCAGAAACTCGAACCCAACCCGCACTACCCGCAGTTTATCCTCACCATCCACGGCCTCGGCTATAAATTCGTCGGGTAAATCTCAGTGAATCCAGCGGCCTTAATTTAGTGCTGACTATATCTAAAATTTATTGTCACGGTTCGCGCCATGCTTTGGCTTCGATAAGTGCCTTAAATTCGTCGCGCACGATGCGTTTGTCAACGTTGTATTCGCTTCGCTCGTTAATATAAAAATGCTCGGCGAGTGAAAGATTATCAGGACGAACATGATAATTTGTCGCCGTGCTGTTATCAGTTACGATCTCCAAAACAACGACCTCAAAAACACTACGCCCGAACTCGTTCCATGCGTTTTGCAGGCGTCGATCTTCGCTCGTGCGATGAGAACCCCTGTCCAGATCACGCACGTGTGACCGCAACCGCGTATTCATCTTTTTCGCTTGTCCCACGTAACGATGGCCGTTAGTGCTATTAACAATGGCATAAATCCCGGCAACGTCTGGAATATGGTCGAACATGGTGTGCTCCTCAAAAGTAAATCTTTATTTCAGTCCAACTGTGGGCACCAAGCAGTCCGAGCATATCATTTAGCGGTCACATTTGCCGATGATGCGCCCATAAAAACGGTTGAATGTCGTCCCCGCCGGTTATATCCTCCGGGTTCCCGGTCGTTCGCGGGGCTTTTATCCATCAAGGCGGGAATTTTTTTGCGGGGGTGTTAATAAACTCCGTGGGGGGGCGTTTTATGGGTGGAGACAGGGAAATGAAGGAGAACAACGTGCCAGCTACAGCAACCCAATTGAGGTCCGTTCCCCAGAGCGGCGGGCTGGAACAACTCGAAAGCCTGTTCCAACAGCATTACGAACAGGTCTACCGCACCGCCTACCGCATCACCGGCAGCCCGGCGGACGCCGAAGACGTGCTGCAAACCATTTTTATGCGCCTCGCCGGAAACAAGGAAAAACGCGACCTCGCGCCCAGCCCCGGCAGCTATTTGCACCGGGCCGCCGTCAACGCCTCGCTCGATTTGATGCGTGGCCGCACGCGCGCTCGCTCCGTGCCTTACGAAGACGTGGACGCCGCGCTTTTGCAAAGCCCGATTTTGAACCCGGAGGCACAGCACGCGGATAAAGAGATGCAGACTCTGATCCGGCTGGCTGTCGCCCGCCTCGGCACGCGCGCCTCCGAAGTTTTCGTCCTACGATATTTTGAAGGCTACGACAACGTCGAGATCGCCGAGATGCTCGGCATGTCGCAGATGGTCGTGGCCGTCACGCTGCACCGCGCGCGCGTGCGCCTACGTAAAGAGATTGGTGAGTACCTGGAGAAACATCATGAAGCGTAATAAAAAAGAACTCGAAGCCATCCTTGATCAAACTGTGGACGCCGTGCGCGCCGAGCAACCCGACACGCGCGCCGTGGACACGGCGGCCTCGCGCGTGTGGGCGCGCATCGCCGCAGACCAAAACATTTCTTCGGCCGCCACCTCGCCGGTGGCCGCCGCGCCCGCGTCGGAGCACATCAACAACTGCGGCGATTTTCAGACGCTCATCCCGTCTTTCCTGCGCCACGAGTTGTCGCCCGCGCGCGCTCTCCTTTTGGAAGACCACACGCAGGAATGCATCCCCTGCCGCAAGGCTCTGAAGGAAGCGCGCACCGGCCGCACCGCTGCCGTCCGTGCCCAACTCAATACCCCGGCGCGCTCGACGGGAACGAACTTCACTGCGTGGCGTTGGGCTGTGGCGGCCTCGCTCGCCGTGGCGGTCGCCGTCGGGGCGTTGTTCTTCTCGAACCGCCTGCCTTCGGGCGGCGCGCTCGCGGCGACCGTGGAGAGCGCGAACGGCGCGCTCTACCGCGTGACCGACGCGGGCACGCTGGCGATGGCCGTCGGCGAAGAGATCGGCAAGGGCGTGCGCGTGCGCACGGCGAAAGATTCCGGCGCGGTTGTACGCCTCGCCGACGGCTCGCGCGTGGAGATGCGCGAACGCTCAGAGTTCTCCATCACGGAGACGGCGCAGGGCGTGACGCTCAATCTGGATCGCGGCGACGTGATCGTCGAAGCCGCCAAGCAGGGCGCGGGTCATCTCTTCGTCGCCACGCCCGACTCGCTCGTCTCCGTCAAGGGCACGATCTTCGCGGTCGGCAGCGGCACGAAGGGTTCGCGCGTCTCGGTGGTCGAGGGCGAAGTCCACGTCAATCATTCGGGCACGGATAAAGTTTTGCTGCCCGGCGACCAGACGGTGACGGGCGCGAGCCTGACGCCCGTCTCCGTCAAAGACGACATCGCGTGGAGCCGCAACGCCTCGCGTTACGCGAAGATGGTCACGGAACTCGCGGCGCTGCGCAAAGACATCGCGCAACAAGTGCCGCACCCCGGCGTGCGCTACTCGACGCGCTTCCTCGACCTCGCGCCCGAAGGCACGGTGCTCTACGCCGCGCTGCCTAACCTGGCGACGACGCTCGGCGAATCGCACCGCATCATGCAGGAGCGCATCGCGCAGAACCCCGCGCTCAGCCAGTGGATGAAAGAGCAGGAATCTTCCACGGCGCACGGGCCGGGGCTGAATCAGACGATGGCGCGCGTGCGCGAGTTCGGCCAGTATCTCGGCGACGAGATCGTCGTCACGGCGGGCACGGACGCCGGAGGCAATCCCGACGCATTCCTCGTCCTCGGCGAGTTGAAGAACGCGCAAGGCTTCCGCCCGTTCCTCGAAAAGCAGATCGCCGATTTGAAGTCTGTGGACAAGGGCGCGCCCAAAGTCAGCATCATTGACGACCCGAGCGCGGCCACTACCGGCACTTCTACTACTACAACTGCGACCACGCCGGCCGCCGCCGCAAAGACCAGGGGCGACAGGAAAGTGGCGCGCAAGGTCA
This sequence comes from Pyrinomonadaceae bacterium, assembly GCA_035296445.1. Taxonomy (GTDB): domain Bacteria; phylum Acidobacteriota; class Blastocatellia; order Pyrinomonadales; family Pyrinomonadaceae; genus JAIVJZ01. Next base: position 11,459 of record DATHAZ010000058.1, read on the forward strand.
TCAACAACAACGAACTCTTCGTCTGGATTCGTGAAGACTTCTTCGCGGCCTCGCCGAAACTCGAATCCCTGCGCGGCCTGCAAGCCACGATGAACGCGCCCGGCACGAACCGCTTCGCGGGCACGCCCTTCTATTCGCGCATCGCCGACGTGTACAAGGAAGGCGCGGGGCTGATAGTCGCCGCCGACCTCGAAAGAGTTATCGCCCAGGCGACGAGCGACGCCGCGAAAGTCGGCGGCCAGCAGCAACTCGAACTCTATCGTCAGACGGGGTTGTTGAATCTCAAGCACTTCGTCGTCGAGCAGAAGGAAGTGAAGGCCAAGACGCAGAGCCGCGCCGTGCTCTCGTTCAACGAACCGCGCCGCGGCATCGCCTCGTGGCTGGCCGCGCCGGGGCCGATGGGCGCGCTCAAGTTCGTCTCGCCCGACGCGAACGTGGCGACGGCCTTCGTCGTCAAAGAGCCGACCTTGCTGGTTGACGACCTGCTCGGCTTCATGGAGACCGCTTCGCCCGATTTGCGCAAGCGTCTGCGCGAACTCGAAACGCAGAACGGCCTCGACCTCAAACGCGACTTCGCCGCGCCGCTCGGCGGTGAGTTCGCCTTCGCCATAGATGGCCCCGTGCTGCCCACGCCTTCGTGGAAGATGATCATGGAGGTCTATGACCAGAAGCACTTGCAGGGAACCTTCGAGAGCGTGGTCGGGAAGTTGAACGCTTGGGCGGCGCAGAACGGTCAGAAGGGCTTACAGCTTACGGCTTCGGGCGGCAGTCCGAACATCTACACGCTGCGCTCTGTGGATTTCGGCCTCGAAGTTCACTACACCTTCGCGGAAGGCTACCTGATCGCCGCGCCGACGGCCGCGCTGCTGACCCGCGCCTTGCAGTATCGCGAGTCGGGCGTCTCGCTCATGACCTCGGCGCGCTTCACGTCGGCCTTGCCCGAAGACGGCAACACGAACTTCTCGGCCGTCTTCTATCACAACCTCGCGCCGCTGCTGCAACCGCTGGCCGGGGCTATCGGCGACCGCGCCAAGTCGCTCGGCGAGGAGCAGCAGAAGGCCATCGCCGCCTTCGCCGCGAACTCTCAGCCGACGCTGGCCTATGCCTACGCGCAGGGCGACCGCATCACGCTCGCGGCCAACACCGAAGGCGGCCCCTTCGGTCTCAGCCCGGGCAGCCTGCTCGGCCTGCCGAATTCCTTCGCCATGCAGCACATCCTGATGGAGGCGATGGAAGGCAAGGGCGACAAGGGTAATGCGCCGGAGAAGAAGTAGTAAGCTTAAGCGACGAGCGCGCGTCTCCGTCCGGTGGCAACGAAGTTGTCGTCACTGGACGGAGACGCGCGAGCGTTAAAGTTAATCGGCAACCGGATTGAGTAGAGGAGGGGAGCCAGCATGAAGGGCAAAAATCTCATTGCCGGAATCCTCGTCGTCGTGAGTCTCTGGGCAGTCGTGGTGTGGCTCGTCTTCGCGTCCGGCATCGCCGAACGTCCTGAGCCGACCATGCCTTTGACCGTTGCCGCCGAGCGCGGCGACGCGGCTCTGGTCAGGAAACTCATCGCCGCGGGCGCTGACTTGAACGAGCGCGACAAGTCGGGCTACACCGCGCTCGTGTGGGCGGCGCGCAACGGCAACACGGAAGTCGCGCAGGCGCTCGTCGAAGCCCGCGCCGACATGAACGCGCGCGTTTGCGCGCGCAACGGCTGGACGCCGCTCATCCACGCTATCCACAAAAACAATACGGACATGGCGCGCCTCCTGATCGAAAGCGGCGCGGACGTGAACGCGAAGGCGGGGAACTGTACGGAGAAATCCGTCGAGAACGGCGCGACCGCGCTCTGGCACGCGGCGGGCGAGGACAACGCCGAGGTGGTCAAAGCCCTGCTCGCGAAAGGCGCGAACCCTCACGCCGAGTACGACTCGGCAACCGCGCTCTCGAAAGCGGTCGCCGGGGCGATGGACTTCTCCCGGCCGGATGACAAGCAATGCCCGACCGCGACCGTGAAGGCGTTGCTTGCTCACGCTCCTGACCTGACCCTCAAGCGCAGCCTCTGGGATCGTAAGTCAATCTTCGTGGCGAAGCACAGGGGCTGCACGGAAATGGTGAAGCTGCTCGAAGAACGCAAGCAGGCGTTGGCGGCGAAGGCCGTCGCGAGCAATTGAATCGTGATCTGAAACTGAACGCCGGTTGAGCCGGTTGCAATTCAACCCGGAGGCGCGAGGGAAGACGTTTGGCGCGGAGCGGGCGCGGAGAGGGTCTGGGATTTGTGGTCTCGTTGTGAGGGTTCAAATCCGCGACTCTCCGTGCTCTTTTGTGCTTTCCGCATCTCGTGTTGACGCGCGCCATTCTTTCCCCGCGCCGCGCCCCGACGCCTCCGCTTTTCTATTCAAAACATTTCTCACCAACCGAACTTTAACTCGCGTCGAAGCGTTATCCTTCAACGGAACATGAGCCGTCGCCCGCGTCGCATCTGCTCTCGAAATTGTTTGAAGTCGGCGGGCGAATGTCGTATAAAGCGACCTACTCTTGCAGGGTCGGCCGCGCTTTCCAATTTTGTCTCGAAGCGAAGCCGACCGGGCTTCCACACATTATGAATCCAGTTATCGAACTCGACGGTCTGGGCGTGACCTTCGGCAAGCGTCACATCCTTCAAGACCTGCACGGCACGCTCAACGGGCGCGCCATCGGCCTGCTCGGCCCGAACGGGGCGGGCAAGACCACGCTCATCCACACGCTGCTCGGCTTCCATCCGGCCACCGCAGGCACGGCACGCATCTTCGGGCAGGACATCTCGACCGACGCCCGGCGGATTCGCGCCCTCATCGGTTACATGCCTGAGCGCGATTCGTTCATCGCCAAGATGTCGTGCGTCCATTTCGTGCGCCTGATGGCCGAACTCTCCGGCATGCCCACGGACGCCGCGCTCGAACGCGCGCACGAGTCGCTCTTTTACGTCGGTCTTGGCGAAGCGCGCTATCGCACGCTCGACACCTATTCGCTCGGCATGAAGCAACTCGCCAAACTCGCGCAGGCCATCGTCCACGGCCCGAAGCTCATCATCCTCGACGAGCCGACCAACGGGTTAGACCCGCCGACGCGCCTGCGCATGATCCGCCTCATCCGCGAAATACGCGACAGCGGCGAGGCGCGCATCATGCTCTCGTCTCATCTGCTGCGCGACGTGGAAGAGTGTTGCGACGAGATACTCGTCCTCAAGGACGGGCGCATCGCCGCCAACTGCAATCTGGAAGAGGAGCGCAAGGCCAACCGCAAGTTCATCGAGTTGGAGATGCGCGGCGACAACCGCGCGTTTGCGGAGGCGGTCGGTCGGCTCGGCTGCGAATACGCGTTCACGAACGAACGGCGGCTGAAACTCGTCTTGCCCGAGGGCGTCGAGATACGCGACCTCTACAAGATCGCCGCCGAGCGCGAGGTGCAGATACGTCGCCTGAACTACAAACGCGACTCGCTCGAAGACATCTTCCTCAAGGCGATGGAGGGCGTCCCCGCGGCGGCGTCCCCGGCAGGAGGTAACGGCAATGGCAGTTTATGAGCACGGCTACAAGCCCTACGCGGGCATCCTGACGCCGGAGTGGTCGCGCTTTCTGATACTCCCGCGCCACGCCTCGCGCGACGTGTTCCGGTCAAAACTTTTCGTCGCCTTCTTCGCACTCTGTTTCCTTTACCCGCTCGTGGCGGCGATCCTGATCTACCTGCACCACAACGTCAACGCCATCGCGCTGATGAAACTCGACGTGCGCGAGTTCGTGCCGATCAACGCCTCTTTCTTTCACGCGTTCGTCACCACGCAGTGCATGTTCGGGTTCTTCCTGACCGTCCTCGTCGGGCCGCCGCTCATCTCGCGCGATCTCGCCAACAACGCGCTGCCGCTCTACCTCTCGCGCCCCTTCACGCGCAAGGAGTACGTCGTCGGCAAGATGAGCGTGCTCGCGATCCTGCTCTCGCTCATCACGTGGATTCCCGGCCTCCTGCTCTTTCTCTTGCAGGCTTACCTCGAAGGCGCGGGTTGGCTGGGGCAGAATTTGCGGCTGGCGGGCGCGATCTTCCTCGGCAGTTTCGTCTGGATCGTCGTGCTGGCGATCCTGTCGCTCTCGGTCTCGGCGTGGTTGAAGTGGCGCGTGGTGGCGTCGGGCGCGCTCTTGGGCATCTTCTTCATCCCGTCGGCCTTCGGCGAGATCATCAACGCCCTGTTCCGCACGCGCATGGGTCATCTCATCAGCCTGGGCGCGATCATGAACTCGCTGTGGCGCGGCCTCTTCGGCATGTTCGAGCGCAAGACCGGCCAAATTGAAGGGATAACGGTAGGCGGGCGACTGATCGAAGTGACGCTCTACGAACCGCCGCTCTGGGCGTCGTGGCTCGTGCTCGCTCTTATCTGCGCGTTCTTCGTGCTGCTCCTGATGCGCAAGGTACGCGCTTACGAGGTGGTGAAATGACGACGGCGGCGGCAACGGTAGCGACAGCAGCGACGGCGGCGGCGACGGCGACGCACACGGAAGAGAAGATGATCGTCTTCGAGGACGTGTCCAAGTTCTACGGCGAGATACTCGGCGTCAACCGCGTCAACCTCTCCATCGCGCCGGGCATCACGAGTCTGGTCGGGCCGAACGGCTCGGGCAAGACCACCCTGATGAATTTGATGACCGGACTTTTGAAGCCCACGCGCGGGCGCATCAGCGTGCTCGGAACTTCTCCCAACGACCCGCAGGAGCTTTTCCGCAAGGTCGGCTATTGCGCGCAGTTCGACTCTTTCCCGCGCGGCGCGACCGGCAGAGAGTTCATCGAGTTTTACCTGCGCACGCACGGCGCTTCGAGTCGCGCGCTTGAGAACCTGACGCATCAGGCGTTGGAGCGCGTCTCGATGCTGGAGGCGGCGGATCGCAAAGTGGCGGGATACAGCAAGGGCATGCGCCAGCGCATCCGCCTCGCGCAGTCAATCGCGCACAACCCGGCCGTGCTCATCCTCGACGAGCCTCTGAACGGTCTCGACCCGATGGCGCGCGCCGAGATCATACGCCTCTTCCGCCAGCTAGCCGCCGAAGGCTTGTACCTCATCATCTCCAGCCACATTCTGCACGAGGTGGACATGATGTCGGACAGCGTCGTGCTCCTGAACAACGGCTACGTCGTTGCCGAGGGCAACGTCCACGGCGTGCGCGACGAGATCGTCGAGCAGCCGATGCAGATTTTGATCCGCTGCGACCGCCCGCAGGTGTTGGCCGCGCGCGTCTTCGAGCAGGACGGCGTGGTCGAAGCGCGCCTGCACGAAGACAGGCAGGGCTTGTTCGTCAAGACGCGGCGGCCCGACGATTTTTACCTGCTCCTGAATCGCGTCGTGCTCGAAGGCGACTTGCTGATCGAGTCGGTCGCGCCCGCGGACGACGACCTGAACGCGGTCTACCAGTATTTGATCAGTTCGGATGGAGGGCGATGATGAGTTCGCACATTGACTCGGCGACGACGACGGGGGCGGAGAAGGGCGCGCGCCAACTGCCGTGGGGCTTGTGGGCGCAGCAGACGCTCGCCATCCTGCAACTTGAGTTGCGGAAAAATTTCCTGAGCCGCCGCGCGCTTTTGATCTACGTGCTCGCGGCGCTGCCGGTCTTCCTGCTGTTCATCCTCGCGATCATCCCGCCCGACGCCGACGAGTTTCAAAATTTCGGCGGGTTGAGCATCGTCTTCTCCGTCATCTACAACACGCTGATCCTGCGCGCCGTCGTTTTCTTCGGATGCGCGTGGATTTTCATGAATCTGTTTCGCGGCGAGGTGGTTGACAGGAGTTTGCATTACTACTTTCTGTCGCCCGTTAAACGCGAGGTTCTGGTGGTCGGCAAATACCTGTCGGGGCTGGTCACGTCCATCGTGCTTTTTGGCCTGACGACGCTCGCCTCGCTTTTCATGCTCTATTTCCCGCGCTTCTCGTCGGAAAGCACGCGCTACTTTTTCGAGGGCGCGGGCGGCAAGCAGGCGCTCATTTATCTCGGCATCACGACGCTGGCGGTCGTCGGCTACGGCGCGATCTTCCTGATCGTCGGTCTCTTTTTCCGCAACCCGATCATCCCCGCGCTCCTCATCTACGGTTGGGAATGGATCAACTTTCTGCTGCCGCCGCTGCTGAAGAAGAT
>DATHAZ010000059.1:0-97422 GCA_035296445.1 Pyrinomonadaceae bacterium
TCGGTGAGGAGTTGCCGGACGATTCGCCCGCGGCTCGCCCCTATTGCCGCACGCACCGCGATCTCCTTGCGGCGCGCCGCCGCGCGCGAAAGCAGCACGCCAGCGATGTTGGCGCACGCGATCAGCAGCACGAAGCCGACCGCCACGAGCAGCAGCAACAGCGGGCGGCGCACGTCGCCCAACAGTTGTTCATGCAATGGAACCACGGTCGCGCTCAACCCTTCCGCCTCTTCCGGGTAGGCTGCGGCGATGCGATGTGTGATGGCCTGTATGTCGGCGTCAGCCTGCGCCACGGTGACGCCCGGCTTTAAACGCGCGACCACTTCGAGATTATGTAAATCGCGGTTGACGAGTTGTTCGGCGGTGAACGCAACCGGCGTCCACAGCTTTACGTCAGGCACTTCAAACTGAAAGTTTTGCGGCATCACGCCGATGACACGATACTTCTCGCCGTTGAGCAGGATGTCGCGTTCGATGATGCCCTGTTCGCCGCCGAACCTGTTCTGCCAGAGGGCGTGACTGATGATCGCAACTTTACCCGCGCCGGGTTTATCGTCGTCCGGCAGAAAATCGCGCCCGACCGCGGGGCTTACGCCGAGCAGAGGGAAGAAATTCGCCGTCACGGCGAAGGCAGTCAGCCTTTCCGGCTCGCCTTCGCCCGTGAGATCGTAGCTGCGCAACTCCTGCACCGCCATCTCCTCGAAGACGCGATTCTGCGTCTTCCAGTCGGCGTAATTGCCGGCCGCGGGCGTGTCCCGCGCGAAACCGTTGGCGACATCGCTTTCCCAAACCATCACCAGCCGCTCGGGTTCACGATAGTTCAAAGGCTTTAACAGTACCGCGCTGACCAGACTGAAGATCGCCGTATTCGCGCCGATGCCGAGGGCGAGCGTGAGAACGGTGACGAGTGTGAAACCGGGATTTTTCCAGAGCATCCGCAGCCCGTAACGCGCGTCTTGCAAGAGTGTTCCCATGTTCCTCTCCTATTCGTATCTGAGCGCCACCATCGGATCAACCTTCGTCGCGCGGCGCGCGGGTAGATAGCAGGCGAGCAGCGCCACGCTCCCGAGCAGCAGGGTGATGCCGATGAAAGTCAGCGGGTCGGTCGCGCTGACGCCGAAGAGCAGGCTCGACATGAGCCGTGTGAGAACGAAGGCGGACGCGAGTCCGATCACGCCGCCGACGACGAGCAGCGTCACGCCCTGCCACAGCACCAGCTTGATGATGTCGCCCGTCTGCGCGCCGAGCGCCATGCGCACGCCGATCTCATGCGTGCGCCGCGCCACCGTGTAGGACATCACGCCGTAGAGTCCGACGGCGGCCAACAGCAACGCCGCGATCCCGAACACGCCGAGCAACACGGCGATCAACCGGTCGGCCGACAACGCCTCGGCGACGTGTGCGTGAAGGGTGTTGATCTGGTAGACCGTCAGATTCTTATCGAGGTTCTTCAATTCGGCGCGCACCGAAGGGAGCACCGTCAAGGGGTCGCCGTCCGTGCGCACGAAGAGCGTCATGGAAGACATGGCATCCTGTGCGAGCGGCGTGTAGAAAAACGGCAGCGGCTCCTCGCGCAAGCCCCTGTACTTGGCATTCTTCGCCACGCCGACGACCTCTAAATAAGGCCCTTCCGAGTCAGTCCTCAAACGCTTGCCCAGAGGGTTCGCGCCGGGGAAATAACGCCGTGCGAACTCTTCGTTGATGATGACGACGCCGGGCGCATTCGCCGTGTCGGCCGCGCTGAATTCGCGACCTTGAACGAGCGGGATGCCGATGGTCGAGAAATAGTTCGGAGTGACGACGTTGGTGTTAAGTTCCGTGTCCTCATTCGGCTTCGGTTGGTAGCCTTCGATATAGACGCCGGTGCGCATCCCTCCGCCGCTGATGGGAACGATGAATGACAAAGCGACGGAGCGCACGCCGGGCACGGCGCTCACCTGCTCTTGCACCCTGCGGTAGAAAAGCTCCTGCTCATCGCGCCCCATCTTCGCGCCGCGCCTCTCCATCGGCATGAGCAGCACGTTCTCCGTGTTGAACCCCGGATCAGTCGTCGAAGCGGCGCGCAGGCTACGCATGAACAGCCCGGCGCAGATGAGCAGGATGAGCGACAGCGCGACCTGCAAGACGACGAGCGCGTTTCGCAACCCGAACCGTCCGAAGCCGCGAACTTCCGGCGCGCTCGTGTCGTCCTTTAAAGCGGACAGTAAATCCTGACGCGAGGCTTGCAGCGCGGGCACGAGGCCGAACACGATCCCGGTTAGGAGCGAGACGCCGAGCGTGAAGACGAGCACGCGCCAGTCCACGCTCAAATCAATCCCGCCCACTGCTTCGGCGGGGAAAAATTTCGGCAGAAAGTCGGTCGTCCAGAGCGTCATCAAAAGTCCGAGGAGGCCGCCGAGAATGGCGAGGTACATGCTCTCGGTCAATAACTGCTGCACGAGGCGGCGGCGGCCTGAACCGAGCGCCAGCCTGATCGCGATCTCGCGCCGTCGCACGGAGGCGCGCGCCAACAACAGATTTGCCACGTTGGCGCAGGCGATTAGAAGCACCAGCCCGACCATCAACATCAGCATCCCCGTCACCCCGGCGATGTTTTTGCGCGCCCGCGGGTGCAGACGCGATTCCTGCACCACGGTCACGGGGCGCGGCTCGTCAGGGCGCGCGAGCGTGCCCCGGTTCGTTTCGGGAAAGTCCTGGGCGAGCCGCGCGGCGATGGCCGTGAGTTGCGCATTGGCCTCTTCGGTGGTTGCGCCCGACCTGAGCCGGCCGACGATCATCAGGCCGCGACTGCCGCGTGCGCTCGCCTCTTTCGGGGTCGGAATCATGGGTCGCCAAAACTCCGGCGGCGGCCCCATGTGCAGGCTCCGAAAATTCTCCGCCACCACGCCGACAATCGTGTGCGCCCGCCCGTCGAGTTCGATTGTGCGATTGACAAGGCTCGGGTCTGAGTTGAAACGTCGTTGCCAGAGGTTATGACTGATGAAGACGACCGGATTACCGCTCGCCGCAGTCTCGTCTTCGGGCAAGAGCGTGCGTCCTGCCGCAGCCCGCACGCCTAGCACTTTAAAATAGTTTCCCGTGACCAATTCGCCGCGCAGCCGCTCGGGTTCATCGCCGCCGGTCAAACTCGCCACGTCGCTTTCATAGGCGGCGAGCGCCTCGAAGGCTTTGGCTTCATCGCGAAAAGAGACGTAGTCGGGGTAGGACGAACTGCCGTATAACCCGCTGCTGTAATCGCTCGTGTAGACGGCTACGAGGCTCTCCTGCGCTTCGACGCCGGAGAGCGGCCTGAGCAACAGCCCGTTAATCATACTGAAGATCGTCGTGTTCGCGCCGATCCCCAATGCCAGCACCGCAACCGCCACCCCTGTGAAGCCCGGACTCTTCCACAACAGCCGCGCGCCGTAACGTAAATCTTGCCACAGTGTTCCCATCACGATCTCCTCGAACCTCTCTTACTCGTATCTGAGCGCGACCATCGGATCAACTTTCGTCGCACGGCGCGCGGGTATGTAGCAGGCCAGCAAGACCACGGCGGTCAGCAGCACGGAGACGCCGGCGAACGTGACCACGTCCGTCGAACGCACATCGTAGAGCAGGCTCGCCAACAGCCTTGTGAGGACGAACGCGGCGACGAGGCCGCTCGCCACGCCCAGAACGGCGATCAATAATCCCTGCCTTAAAACCATCCTGAACACATCGAGCGGGCGCGCGCCGAGAGCCATGCGGATGCCGATCTCGTGCGTGCGCTGAGTCACCATATAGGAGATGACGCCGTAAATGCCCACGGTGGCGAGGATCATGGCGACGGCGGCAAGAATCGTGATGAGCAGCATGTTGAAGCGCGGGCGGGCGAGGGCCTGATCCAGGACTTGCTCGGCGGTGCGCGCGTTGTAGAGGGGCTGTTGCCGGTCGAGCGCGCGCACCTGTGTGCGGAACGCTTCGAGCATGGCGAGGGGCGAGCCTGCGGTGCGGGCGACCACCGTCAGGCCGCGACGCGGCGACTGCCGGTAAGAGCGATAGACCTGCGCGTAGGGTTCTTCATCGAGGTCGCTCTGGCGCACGTCGCCCACGACGCCGACCACGTTCCACCAATTCACGTCGGCGGCCTGCGGGTCGCCGAAAGTGATCCGCTTGCCCACAGGGTCTTCGCCGGGAAAGTATTTGCGCGCCAGAGACTCGCTGACGACGGCGGCGCGCGGGGCGTTCTGGTCGTCGCGCTCGTCGAGCAGGCGTCCGCTGCGCAGCGGTATCTGTAAAGTGCGGAAGTAGTCGGGGCTAACGGTGCGCGCCTCCGCGTCGGGCACGCGATCCGTGCTGGCGAGCATGCGCCCTTCGACCGAGAAGGCGAGTGTGTCGCCGCCGCCGCCGAGCGGCAACGCGCTCGTCACGGCCGCGCCCTGCACGCCCGACTGTTGCGACAGTTGTTGGAGTAGTTGATCGTAGAAGTTGACGACCTGCCCGTTCTCCGCGTACTTCGCGGTGGGCAGCACGAGTTCGACTGCGAGCAGATTCTCCGGGTTGAATCCGGGTTTCACATCCTGCAAGCGCAGGAAGCTCTTGATCAGGAGACCCGCGCCGACGAGCAAGACCAGCGACAGCGCGATCTCCGCGACGGCGAGCGCGTTACGCAGGCGGCGTCCGCGCCCTCCGTCCATCGAGCTTCGGCCGCTCTCTTTCAGCATCTCGTTCAGATTGGGGTTCGAGACCGTGAGCGCCGGGGCGAGACCGAACACGATTCCGGTGACGAGCGAAATGCCGATGGTGAAGAGAAGAACTTGCCGGTCTATGCCCACGGATTCGAGCCGTGGAATGTTACCGGGACTGAGCGCGATGAGGGCGTCAATGCCCCAGAAGGCCACCAGCAGCCCGAGCGCGCCGCCGAGCAGCGACAACACGATGCTCTCGGTCAACAACTGTCGCACGATGCGCCAGCGCCCCGCCCCGAGCGCGGTGCGAATCGCGATCTCTTTGAGCCGCGTGCTCGAACGTGCCAGGAGCAGGTTGGCGACGTTGGCGCAGGCGATGAGCAGTAAGAACCCGACCGCGCCGAGCAGCATCAAGAGCGCCGGGCGCACGTCGCCCGTGAACCGCTGGTGCAACGGCTGGACGATGACGCCCCACGCGGAGTTAGTGTCGGGATACTGTTGTTCGAGTCGCGAGGCGATAGTCGTCATCTCCGCGCTCGCCTGCTCGACGCTCACGCCGGGTTTGAGGCGCGCGATCACGCTCAGGAAATCGCTGCGGCGACCGTTGCGCATCACATCGCTCACGGCCAGAGGCACCCACATCTCGACCGGACGCCGCGCCTCCGGGTTCGGATGCTGAAAGTCCGGCGGCATCACGCCGACGACCGTGTACTGGTTGTTGTTCACACCGATCTGCTGGCCGACGATTCGCGCGTCCCCGCCGAAGTTACGCTGCCAGAGGCCGTGGCTGAGGATGACGACGCGATGCTTGCCTTCCTCGTTTTCCTCGGGCAGGAACTTGCGGCCGAGCGCAGGCTCGACGCCCAGCACCGTGTAGAAATCGCCGAGCACGGCCGCACCGGGCAGACGCTCCGGCTCGCCGTCGCTCCCCGTCAGGCTCGGCGACGTGTTGGTGAAGGCCGTGACGGCCTCGAAGCTTTGATTCTGTTGTCGCCAATCGTTGAAGTTAGGGTAGGAGGCTACCTCTTTCGGGATGTCGTTGCGCGGGCTGGTCTCCCAGAGCCAGACCAGCCGGTCGGGCGTTTTGTAAGGCAACGGGCGCAGGAGCACCGTGTTGACGACCGAGAAGATGGCTGTGTTCGCCCCGATCCCCAAAGCCAGCGCCAGCACGGCGATGTAAGTAAAGCCCGGACTCTTCCACAACGTGCGAAGCCCGTAGCGCATGTCTTGCCAAATTGTTCCCATCATAACCTCCGGAGAAAGACGACTGAGTCGTTGATCCGTTTCTACCTTGAATCAATGAACCGTTGATCCAATGGATCAATTCTTTATCATTCGTATCTGAGGGCGACCATCGGATCAACTCTCGTCGCGCGGCGCGCCGGGATGTAGTTCGCGGCGAAGGCGACGAGGATGAGCAGCAGCGAGATGAGGCCGAACGTCAGCGGGTCGGTCGCGGACACGCCGTAGAGCATGATTGTCAAGCCCTGCATCAACCAGTAGGAAGTGACGAGGCCGATGCCGATGCCGATGAAGGCCAGCAGCATCCCCTGCCTGACGACCATCAGGCGTATGTCGCGCTGGCTCGCGCCGAGCGCCATGCGCACGCCAATCTCGTGCGTGCGCTGCGTGACGGCGTAGGACATGACGGCGTAGATGCCGACGGAGGCGAGCACGAGCGCGATCAGCGCGAAGACGCCGAGCATGCCCATCGTCACACGCTGCGGCGCCAGAGATTCGGAGACGACCCGTTCCATCGTGCGCACGTTGTAGACCGGCTGCTCCTTATCAATCGCCCCGATCTCGCGTTGCACGCCCCCGGCGAGTTGCACGGGGTCGCCCGCGGCGCGCACCACGATGCTCATCGTGTGCCAGGGCTGTTGCGCGAGCGGCGTGTAAACTTCCTGCCTGATCTCTTCCACCAGCGACTCGTGCTTGATGTTGCCGACGATGCCGATGATCTCGTAGTAGCCGGACTCTTTCTCGCCGCCGAAATCCAGACGCTGCCCGATGGGGTCTGAGTCGGGGAACTGTCTTCTGGCGAGTTCTTCGTTGATCAGGATGACGTTCGGCGAGTCTGCCCGGTCGGTCGGCGCGATGTGGCGTCCGCGGCGCAGGGGGATGCCCATCGCATCGAGGTATTGCGGGCTGACGACGCGGAAGTTAGCCTGCGGTTCGCGCCCCTTCTCGGGCGCGGGTCGCCCGACAACAGAGAAAGCCGAGTCCGTGTTGCTGCGCGAGAGCGGAAGGACGTTGACCGCGCCCGCATGCTGCACGCCCGGCAAAGCGGCGACGCGCTCGACGGCCTGCGTGTAGAAATTCGCGCGCGCGGTTTCATCCTCGTATTTCGCGCGCGGGAGCGCCACGTCCAACACGAGGACGCTCTCGGCTTTGAAGCCCGGCTCGACCCGCAGCATTTCGTAGAAACTCTTGATCATCAAACCCGCGCCGATGAGGAGCGTCAGCGAGATCGCCACCTCGGCGATCACGAGCGCGCCGCGCAGGCGGTTGCGACCGAAGCCGCCGCCTGACGTGCGCCCGCCGTCCTTGAGAGCCTCGTTGAAGTCCGTCTTCGTCGCTTGCAGCGCGGGCGCGAGGCCGAACACGATCCCGGTCAGGAGCGAGACGCCGAGCGTGAACCAGAAGACCTGCGTGTCAATCCCCACGTTTTTCCACCCCGGCAGGTAGCGCGAGAGGCTCGCGGGGATGCCCGCCTTGAGCATGTCAATGCCCCACACCGCGAAGAGCAGGCCGAGCGCGCCGCCTAACAGCGCGATGAGCACGCTCTCCGTCAACAACTGCCGGACGAGGCGCGTGCGTCCCGCGCCGAGCGCCATGCGAATCGCGATCTCCTTCTGTCGCGACGACGCGCGCACGAGCAGGAGGTTGGCGACGTTGGCGCACGCCAGCAGCAGCACGAAACAGGCCGCGCCGAGCAACACGATGAGGCCGGGGCGCGGCCCGCGCACGTATGAAGCCTTTAGGGATTCCGTGGCGATGGTGCGGTTGCTGTTGGTGTCCGGGTATTGCGCTTCGAGGCGGGCGGCGATGGCGGCGAGTTCCGCGTCGGCCTGTGCGGACGTGACGCCCGGCTTGAGCCGCCCCATCATGCGCACGTAATGATTGCCGCGTTCCTCTCTCACCTTGCCGGTGATCGTGAAGGGGATCAGGATGTCGTTGCCGGTGGGCGGGAAATTGAAGTCCTCACCCATTACGCCGACGATGGTGTAAGACTGGCCGTTGAGCATCAACGTGCGGTTGACGATTGCGGGGTCGGTGGCGTAACGGCGACGCCAGAAGTCGTGCGTGAGGATGACGACCCTGTCGCGCCCGTCCTGCTCCTCTTCCTCCGCGAATGTGCGCCCGAGGGCGGCGCGCACGCCGAGCGCATCGAAGAGCGAGGGCGAGACGACGGCCACTTCGAGTCGCTCCGGTTTATCGCCTTCGGTCAGGTTCAGCGAGTTATTGTTGTAAATGGCGAGGTGCGAGAAGGCGTTGCTCTGTTCGCGCACGGCGAGAAAGTTTGCGGGCGCGACCGAGTTGCGCGTGCTCGTGTTCGGCGGCCTCTCCCACAAGACGACGAGACTGTCCGCGTCGGGGAAACTGAAGGGTTTGAGCAGGAGCGCGTTGAACGCGCTGAAGATCGTCGTGTTCGCGCCGATCCCCAATGCCAACGCCACGACGGCCACCGCCGTGAAGCCCGGATTCTTCCACAATATACGCAGCGCATAGCGCAAATCCTGCAACACTGTTCCCATATCTCAGACTCCCCGGTGAGGCGTGGCTTGACGTGTGCCCGGCGACGAGCGACGGGCTTCGAGTGCGCGCTCGGTCGCGCATGTTCTAATACGCCGTCGCACAAAATCGGCGCGCGCCGCTCGCCCAGGTTCGCGGCGCGGCAGCGGTTTTACGGCGCGCTCAACTTCTTAATCAATTCGGCGGCGGCCGGTGCGTTCGCGTAGTTCGGCTCGACCTCGATGGCCTTGCGGTAAAACTCTATGGCGCGTTCTTTGTCGCCGCTGTTCATGTAGGTTTCGGCCAGGCTGTCGTAAGTGTTGCCCGATTTCGGGTAGGCCGCGATGTTGAGTTTGAAAACCTCAATCGCCTCTTTCATCTTCTTCTGCCCGGCCAGGTAATAGCCGAGGCCGTTGATGAAATTTTCCTGCACCAGAGGCGAGTTACGGTTCTTCTTCCACGCGAGGTCGAACGCGCCACGGAATTTTTCTATTCCCTGTTCGACGATCAGGTCGCCCGCGCTGCTGGCTAACAAAGTGCCGGACGGGTCGTTGTAATGCAGGTACTCCCACACCTTGTCCGAGCCTTCGGCGAGACCGGCTTTCGTGATCTCCAGTTGTTTGGCATAAGCGGCGGGCACATCTTCGAGCATGCGTCGCAGTTCGGCCTGCGGCATCCAGCGTCCGCGCGCCATGACGCCGAGCGGGCGCGAAACGCTCCCGATGTCCCGCAGAGGGTTGCCGTCCAGGAGCAGCAGGTCTGCGCGCTTGCCGACAGCGACGGTGCCGAACTCGCCCGTCTTCGTCAGAAACTCGCCCGGATAGCGCGTGGCCGCTCGCAACGCTTCAAAAGGCGTGAAGCCGATGTCGAGTAGCTGGCGCAACTCTTCGTGCTCCGAGAATCCCGGCACGACGCCGGGGTTCATCGCATCCGTGCCAGTCATGATGCGGACTCCGGCGCGATGCAACTCTTTCGCCAGTTTCTTTTGGAAGGCGAGCGATTTGGTCAACACCGCGCCCTGCGTCCCGAGTCTCAACTTGTAAGGGTTCACCTCCACGCCCCAACTCTCTCTCACCCACGGCGCGAGGTATTTCATCTCCGGCATGGCGAGCAGGGCGGGCAGCGTTTCGACTTGTTTGATGATGTGATCGTAGGCGACGAAGGTGACTACCACCTGAACGCCCGCTTTCGCCGTCGCCGCCGCGACTTCGGGGATGCGGCTCTCGTCGTCGGTCTTATTTTTGAAGGTCGTGTAGACGTACTCTTCGGCGTGCGCGATGGCCTGCCCGGCCCTGAGCACGCTCTCGAAACCCGGTTCGCGCGGGATGTGGCCGATGTAGAGCAGGTTATGCTTTTTCGCCTCGGCGATCAGCGCGTCGTAGGCTTCTTTCGAGACGCCGTTATAGATTTTGATCGCGTCGTAACCGGCCTTGCTCTGTTCTTCCACGAGGCGGCGCGCTTCGTCGGCCTTCTGCGCCGTGCGGATGGTCGGGCCGCAGGTATAGATGGTCGGCCCGGCGAGTTTTCCCTGTTCGACATCCGCGCGCCATAAAAGATTCGCGGGTCGGCCGTTCAGGTTGAAGACCGTGGTCACGCCGTTCGACAGGTAGAGTGGCAACTCGGCAATCGAATACAGGTGCGCGTGCATGTCAACCAGACCCGGCATGAGAAAGCGTCCCTTGCCCTCGATGCGTGTCGCGCCCCGCGGCAATTTCGTTTTCCCCGCCGCCCCGATCTCCGCGATGCGCCCGTCGCGAATGATGACGGTCTGATTCTCCAACAAGCCCTCTCTGTCCAACGGCACGACGTTGACGTTAACGAACGCGACGACGGACGACGCCCTGCCGTCCAGCGTCCGCGACGCGACGAGGGGCAACGCGCCGAGGTTCAGAGCGATGACGAGAAGTAAAGACTGGAGATGTCTCGGTTTCATGATGTCCCCTTCAAAGGCGACGAAAGAGTGCGAAGGCCGCCGCGTGTGACGAACGGCCTCCGCCTCGCGGCTATTCGTACCTGAGCGCGATCATGGGATCAACCCTCGTTGCCTTGCGCGCCGGGATAAGACAGGCAAGGAGGGCTACCGATGCGAGCAGCAGGGAGACGACGCCGTAGGTGAGCGGGTCGGTCGCTGACACGCCGAAGAGCAGGCTCGACAGCAGGCGCGTCAGCGCGAACGCGCCGACGAGGCCGAGGGCGACGCCGACGAGCGCCAATTTCATGCCCTGCGAGACGACCATCCTCAACACGTCGCGGCGTCCCGCGCCGAGCGCCATGCGGATGCCGATCTCGTGCGTGCGTTGCGTGACCGAATAGGCCATCACGCCGTAGATGCCGATGGCGGCGAGCAGCATCGCCGAGGCGGCGAAGACGGCGAGCAGCCACGTGGCGAACTTCTGCGGCGCGACCGTCGCGGCGACGATCTGTTCCATCGTGCCGACGTTCGAGATCGGCTGATCCTTGTCAATCTGCGAAACTTCGTTGCGGATGGCCGGGGCTAAACTCGTGGGGTCGCCTTTGGTCTTGACGGCGAGCCACAGGCTGCGATTAGCGGCGGCGAAATTCTCGGCGGGAATCTGCTTGTAAGGCGTGTAAATCTCGGCGCGTCCCTCTTCATCCGGCCCGTAGTGCTTCATGTGCTTGAAGACCCCGACGATGTTTCGCAAAGGGGCACGGTCGCCGCCGATCCGCAGACGCTTGCCGATGGGGTCTGTGTTGGGAAAGAAGCGCGCGACGAACAACTCGTCAACTATCGCGGCGAGCGGCGCATCTATCGTATCCTGCTCGGAGAGGAAGCGGCCTTTCAACAACTGTACGTTCATCGTCTTGAAGTAGCCGGGTTCGGCGAAGAGATTGACGGCGACCACGGCGTCTTTCGGGTTCGTCGTCTCCTGCCCCTCCACCATCACGCCGGATTCAATCCCGCCGTTCATCGGCAAGCCGCGCGTCAGCCCCGCGCTCTCGACGCCGGGCAGAGCGCGGACGCGGCGCAGTAGTTCGTCCCAAAAATTCGCGACCTGCCCGCTCTCTTTATAACGCGCTTCCGGCAGCGGCACGCGCAGCGTCAATACGTTCGTCGGGTCGAAACCGAGGTCGGTCTCCTGCAAACGCGAGAAGCTCTTGATGAGCAGTCCCGCGCTGACGAGGAGCAGGAGCGAGAGCGCGACTTCGGAGACGACGAGCAGGTTGCGCACGTGCTGGCGTCCCGCGCCAGCCGACGTGCGCCCGCCGTCTTTCAGCGTCTCGTTCAAGTTCGACTTGGAGGCTTGCAGCGCGGGCGCGAGGCCGAAGAGCAAGCCGGTCAGGATGGAGACGGCGAGCGTGAAGAGGAGCACGGGCATGTCCAGCCCGATCCCTGAGACGAGCAGGCGCGGCAGGTCTTCGGGAAGCGCGGCGAGCAGCGCATCAATGCCCCACATGGCGAACAGCAGGCCGAGCGCGCCGCCCAACACCGAGAGCAACAAACTTTCGGTGAGCAACTGCCGGATGATGCGCCCGCGCCCCGCGCCGAGGGCGGTGCGAATCGCGATCTCCTTCGAGCGCGAGGCGGCGCGCGCCAAGAGCAAATTGGCGACGTTGGCGCACGCGATCAAAAGCACGAAGCCGACCGCCCCGAGCAGAATCAGGAGCGCGGGGCGAATGTCTTCGACGGCGCGAGCCTGTAGCGAGTCCAACACGGCGCTCTGCCCGCCGTTGGTGTCCGGGTACTGCTGCGCGAGACGCTCGGCAATGGCTTTGATCTCGGTGCGCGCCTGCTCGACCGTCACGTTCGGCTTCAGGAGTCCGAGCACGTACATGCCGGGGTGGTTGCCGCGCTCCGTCATGTTCGGCTGATCGGAGCGCAGGCCGACGGGGACGAACACGTCCACCGGCGACTGCCATTCAAAGGTCTGCGGCAGGACGCCGATGACCGTGAAACTCTCGTTGTTCAGTTGGAGCGGTTTGTTGATGACGGAGGGGTCGCCGCCGAGTCGTCGCTGCCAGAAACCGTGGCTGATGAGCGCGACGGGGTTCGCGCCCGGCCTGTCTTCGTCCGGCGAGAAGTTGCGCCCGAGCGTGGGCGTCACACCGAGCACGTTGAAGAATCCGGCCGAGACTTGCCGCCCGTCGAGTCGCTCCGGTTCGCCGACACCCGTCAAAACATAGTTCGCGCTACGAAAGGCGGCGATCTGCTCCATCGTCGTCTGCTGCGCGCGCCAGTCCTGAAAATTGGGGTAGGAGACCGACATCTCCGGCACTTGCTGCGACCATTCGCCGATGTAGACGATGCGCTCGCCGTTGGGGTAGGGCAACGGGCGCAGGAGCACCGTGTTGACGACCGAGAAGATGGCCGTGTTCGCGCCGATGCCGAGCGCCAGAGCCAGCACCGTCACCAGCGTAAACCCCGGACTCTTCCAGAGCATCCGAAAACCGTAGCGTATGTCCTGCCCGAACGTATTCATGGTAACACCTCAAGAGATAGGGGATTCTTGATCGCCGAACGCGGATGAAAAGTGACCTCGCCCTTCCGTATTCCGCGCTGCGTAAACATCACTCATTTCGTAAAGCCACCATCGGGTCAACTTTCATCGCGCGTCGTGTCGGGAGATAGCAGGCCACGAGCGCAACCAACGCCAGCAGCAGCGACAGTCCGCCGAAAGTGATGGGGTCGGTCGCAGACACGCCGTAGAGCAGGCTTTCCAACAGGCGCGACAACGCCAACGACCCGACCAGCCCCAGACCGACGCCCGCGCAGGTGAGCACCAGCCCCTGTTTGAGTATGAGGCGCAGCACGTCGGCCGGTTGCGCGCCGAGCGCCATGCGGATGCCGATCTCGTGCGTGCGCTGCGCTACCGTGTAAGACATCACGCCGTAGATGCCGACCGTCGCCAGCAACAGAGCGAACAGTGCGAACAGGCCGAAGAGCAGCACGACGAGCCGATTGTTGGCGACGGATGCCGCGAGCACGTCGTCCATCGTCTTGATGTCGAAGACAGGCTGGTTCTTATCAATCGAGAGCACCGCGCCGCGCACGTCCGCCGTCAGCGTCTCCGGTTCAACCGTCGTTCGCACGGCGAGCGAGAGGCCGCCCCACCCGGCGTCCTGCGGATAGGGCACGTAGATTTGCGCATCGGTTTCCGCGTCGAGACGGTCTGATTTCACATCCCCGACGACGCCTATAATCTCGCGCGCGAACTTCTCGTCGCGCCACACGGTGAGCCGCTTGCCTACAGGGTCTTCGCCGGGGAAGAAGCGGCGCGCAAGACTTTCGTTGACGACGACGACGGGCGGAGTGTCAACCCTGTCCTGCTCCGTGAAGGCGCGCCCGGCTTTGAGGGGAATGCGCATGGTCTTGAAGTAGTCGGGCGTGGCGACGAAATAATCCGCGTTCTGAGATTCTTCCGTGACGAGCGGGCGGCCTTCGCGAATGAACGAGCGACCGACGGAGAAGTTACTGCCGCCGAGCGGCAGGCTCACCGTCGCGCCCGCCGCCTCGACGCCGGGCAGGGCTTTGACGCGTTCCGTCAACTCCCTGTAGAACCGCTCGCTCTGCTGCGGTTCGGGGTAACGCGCGCCGGGTAAACTGATGCGCATCGTCAAAACATTTTTCGCATCGAAGCCCGGATGCACATCGCGTAGTAAGACAAAACTTTTAATCAGCAGCCCCGCGCCGACCAGCAGCAGCAGCGACAACGCCATCTCGGTCACGACCAATAACGCTCGCAGGCGATTTCGCCCGCGCCCTTCGGTCGAACTGCGCCCGCCGTCCTTCAACACTTCATTGAGGTCAGTCTTCGAGGCTTGCCACGCCGGGGCTAAACCGAACAGCAGGCCGACCAGAGAGACCACCCCCACCGTGAAGGCGAGCACGCGCGCGTCCAACTTGATTTCGTTCAGGCGTGGAACATTGGCCGGACTGATCGCGATTAACAGATCGGTCAGGAAAAGACTGAGGATCAGCCCGGCGACGCCGCCGAGGAAAGCGAGCAACAAGCTCTCCGTGAGAAGTTGACGGATGATGCGCGGGCGACCGGCTCCGAGCGCGGTGCGCAGCGCGATCTCTTTGCGCCGCGCAGCGCCGCGCGCGAGCAGCAGGTTTGCCACGTTTGCGCACGCGATCAGGAGCACGAACCCGACCGCGCCGAACAACAGCAGCAGAGAGGTTCGCACGCCCCTCGTCGTCCAATCCTGTAATCCCGTCAGCTTGGCCGATTGCCCGCCGTTCGTCTCCGGGTATTGCTGCCCGAAACGCGCGCTGAGAGCGTCAATCTGCGTCTGCGCTTCCCCGAGCGTCACCGTCGGTTTAAGCCGCGCAAGCACGTGCAAATAACGATTGTCGCGCCTCTGGTCATCTCCGCCGGTTTTCAAAGGCGACCAGAGTTGCGCGCGGCCGGGGTAGTCGAATCCGGCCGGCATCACGCCGACGACCGTGAAGGTTCTGCCGCTCACAGTGAATTTGCTGCCGACGACGTTTGGGTTCGCGCCGAAGCGTCGCTGCCATAATCCATGACTGAGCACGGCGACCGGCTCGCTGCCCGGCAGTTCGTCTTCCGGCAAGAGCGCACGCCCCTGCGCCGGATTGACGCCCACCGTCTGAAAGAAGCTGGCTGTCACCACGCCGCGCGGCACACGCTCCGGTTCCGAATTATCATCCGACAGGATCGCGCTGCCCTGTACGAAAGCTGTCATGCTCTGGAAGGCGTTTGATTGGCTTTGCCAGTCGAGATAGTCCGGCTTCGAGAGCGCGCTCTCCTTGATCCCTTTGGCCGGATTGACGCCGTCGAACCACACCAACCGTTCCGCCTCGGGGAACGGCAGCGGGCGCAGCACGACGGCGTTCACCACACTGAAGATGGCCGTATTCGCGCCGACACCTAAGGCGAGCGTGAGCGCGGCGACGAAGGTGAAGCCCGGATTCTTCAAGAGCATCCGCAAGCCGTAGCGAATATCCTGCCATAAAGTGTTCATGTCACTACCTCACGAGTTAGCGATGAAACTTCTTCAATCGCTCAGAACAGGCCGACACGATCTCCGGCTCAACCTTCGAGCTTGTTCTATTCGTTTCGTAAAGCCACCATCGGGTCAACTTTCATCGCGCGACGCGTCGGGAGATAGCAGGCCGCGAGCGCAACCACCGTCAGCAGCAGCGAGAGTCCGCCGAAGGTCACGGGATCGGTCGCACTGACGCCGAACAGCAGGCTCGACATGAGGCGTGTTAAGGCGAACGATCCGGTCAGACCAAGCGCGATCCCGACAAGCGTCAGGGCGAAGCCGCGACCGAGAATCAACTTGAGCACGTCGCGTGTCTGCGCGCCGAGAGCGATGCGGATGCCGAGTTCGTGCGTGCGCTGCGTTACGGAATACGACATCACGCCGTAGATGCCGATGGCGGCGAGGACGAGCGCGAGGCCGGCGAAGAGGGTGAGCAACAGAGTCCCGAAGCGGCTGCGCGCCGTCAACTCGTCAATCCAACTCTGCATCGTCCGCACGTCGGCGACGGGCTGGTCTTTATCAATCACCTGAATCTCGCGCCGGGCGGCCGCCGCCAGATTCATCGGGTCGCCGTTCGTGCGCATGACATAGGTCATCTCGTTGTAGACGAGTTGCGGGTGTGTCCAGTAGACCATCGGGTGTGGCGGGCCTTCCAGCGTTTTGTACTTCGCGTCGGCCACCACGCCGATGATTTCATTCGGCTGCGGGTCGGGCATCATCTGCACCCGTAGATATTTGCCTATCGGATTTTCGCCGGGGAAGTGCTGCCTTGCCATGGACTCGTTAATGATGATGGTGCGCCGGTCTTCCTTCGCCTCCTGTTCGGTGAAGGTGCGACCGCTGAGCACCGGAATCCCTATCGTCTGAAAATAGTTCTCATCCGTGACGCGAACGTCCGTCGAGAGTTCCTGACCCGGCGGAGGGGCGGGACGCCCTTCGATCCAGAAAGAGGTGCGCGCGCCGAGGTTGCCGCCGAAAGGCAGCGCGCTGACAGCGCCGACCGAGCGCACGTCGGGTAAGGATTTGAGCCGCTCGATGGCCTGCCGGTGGAAGGCGACGACCTGACCGTCCTCGGGATATTTCGACGCCGGGACGGTTACGCGCAGCGTCAGCAGATTGTCGGTCTTGAAGCCGGGATCAACCGCTTGCAGCCGGAGGAAACTCTTGATCATCAGAGTGGAGCCGATCAAAAGCACGAGCGCGAGCGCGACCTGTGCCACGACGAAGCCACTGCTCAGGCGGCGGCTGCGGCGGCTGCTCATGTTGCTTTTGCCCGTCTCTTTGAGCGTTTCGTTCAGATTCATACGCGTCGCTTCGAGCGCGGGCGCTAAACCGAACACGATGCCGGTCTTCAATGAAATCAGAAAGGTGAACCCCAGCACGGGCAGGCTCAGACTGATCTTTTCCGTCCCCAACAAATTCGGCGGGCTGAGCGCGACGAGCGCATCCACGCCCCACAGCGCGATCAGCAATCCGAGCGCGCCGCCGAGTATTGAGAGCAACATGCTCTCGGTCAACAACTGCCTCACGATGCGCCCGCGTCCCGCTCCGAGCGCGGTGCGGATGGAGAACTCGCTCTGGCGGCTCGCCGCGCGCGCGAGCATCAGGTTCGCCACGTTGGCGCACGCGATCAGGAGCACGAACCCGACCGCGCCGAGCAACACGTAGAGCGCGGTTTTGATCTCGCCCGACAGTTGCTCGCGCACGGGCACGACGCGGACGCCCATGTTGGTATTGAATTGCGCGTGCTGTTGTTCGAGGCGGCCGGCGATGGTGGTCATCTCGGCCTGCGCCTGTTCGGGCGTGACGCCGGGCTTGAGTCGCCCGGCCACGGTGATGAAGCGTCCTCTCCCCTTGGTCGGGCCGTTCAAGACCGTCGCAAAATTCGTGGGCGTCCATATCTCCGCGGCCTTGCCGGTGCGCGAACCTTCTTTCATGAACCACTTGAAGCCCTGCGGCATCACGCCGAGCACGGTGACGCTCTGCCCGTTGAGGCTGATTTTTTTGCCGATGATGTCCGCCGCGCCGCCGAAGCGACGCTGCCACAGGCCGTGGCTGATGACGACCACGTCGTCGCGCCCCGGTTCGGCCTCATCCTTCGTGTAAACGCGGCCGAGCGCAGGCTCTGTGCCGAGCATGGTCAGGAGGTTGCCGCCCGTCACCTGCGCCGGAATCTCTTCCGGGTTGCCCTCGCCCGTCAGGTTGAAGGCCGCGTCGTAGAAGGCGGCCATCTCCTGAAAACTGTTGGCCTGCTGTTGCCAATCTAAAAAGTTAGCCAGCGAGGCAACGTTGTTTCGCCCGTTGCGCGCCCGATTCTGCTCCCACACGATCATCACCTGACCCGCGTCGCGATAAGGCAACTCGCGCAGCAGCACCGCGTTGACGACCGAGAAGATGGCCGTGTTCGCACCGATCCCCAGCGCGAGCGCGACCAGCGCGACGATGGTGAACGTCGGACTCTTCGATAAAGTGCGCAGGCCGTAGCGAACGTCTTGCCAGAAGTTTCCCATCACACCACCTCTGCTCGCGTCCCGGTGAGCGACGCACCCTCTTCATCCTGTTTGAAAGTGACCATCTCTTCTTTCACGACGCGGCCGTCGAAGAGGTAGATGGCGCGGTCGGCGAACGTGGCATAGCGCGGGTCGTGCGTGACCATGCAGATCGTCGCGCCCCCGCGGTGCAGTTCGCGTAACAAATCCATGACGGCCTCGCCGTTTTTGGAATCGAGGTTGCCGGTCGGCTCGTCGGCGAGCAGGATCAGCGGTTGACCCGCCACGGCGCGCGCGACGGCCACGCGCTGCTGCTGACCGCCGGAGAGTTGGCTCGGCAGGTGTTTCGCGCGGTGCGCCATCCCGACCTTCTCCAACGCCTCGGTCACGCGCGTCTTGCGATCCGCGTTGCTGAGTCCACGGTAGGTGAGCGGGAGTTCGACGTTTTCGTAAACCGAGAGGTCGCCGATCAAGTTGAAGCTCTGGAAGATGAAGCCGACTTCGCGGTTGCGTATGAGCGCTCGCTCGCTGAGCGAGAGGTCGGAGACGAGTTTGCCGTTCAACCAGTATTTGCCTTCCGTCGGCGAATCGAGCAGGCCGAGGATGGAGAGCAGCGTTGACTTGCCACAACCGGAGGGGCCGGTGATGGAGACGTATTCGCCATTCGCGATGTCGAGGTGTGTGCCGGCGAGGGCGTGCGTCTCAACTTCGTCCGTGAAGAAAACCTTCTTCACATCTTGCAGGCGGATCAGGGGTTGTTTGGATGCGCTCATAATTTTTAGTGACAAGTGACGAGTGACGAGTGACGAGTTAGGAACAAGTTTTTAACTTGTCACTCGTCACTTGTCACTTGTCACTTCTCCCGTCCTTTCTTAGTTAAGTCGTATGCGGTTAAAGGCGTCCCATTGGGAAGTATCCGAGAGGATCACTTGATCGCCTTCCTGTAAGCCTTCCAGGATTTCGATGGTGTTGACCGAACTGCGGCCGAGTTTGACTTGCACGCGCGTGGCAAACTGCCCGCCCGGTTCGAGTTTGAACATCCCGACGCTTGATTGCGACTGGCCGAAGGCGGGACGGCCGACGTAGAGGATGTTGTCGAGGCGTTCGAGTTCAATCGTGCCGTCAACGCTCAGGTCGGGGCGCGCGCCCTGCGGGAGCGCGGCGTCGAGCGCCACGTCAATCGTGACGGTGCTGTTCTGCGAGGCCGGATCAATTCGGACGACGTGGCCGGGGATGATGCCGTTGCGCGTGTCAATGCTCGCCTGCTGGCCGAGCGTGATGTCTTTGGCCTGCGTCTCCGCGATGCGAAGTTCGGCCTTGAGGTTTTGCGGCTCGACGACGCGCGCGAGGTTCGTCCCCGGCTGCACCTGCTGGCCGACTTCGACCTGCATCTGTTGCAGCACGCCGTTCGCCCCGGCGAGCACGCGCAACGTCGCCACCTGCGTCTGCCTGAGTTGGAGTTGCGCCTTGAGTTGATTGATGCGCGCCGCCTGCGAGGCGAGTTGCGCCTGCGCCGATTTGGTCGCGCCTTGCAGACGCTTCTGCTCGATGGTGTAGCGATTGGCTAAATCGGCCACGCGCACGCGCGAGAGTTTGAGGTTGATGGCCGGGATCAAACCGTCCTTGGCGAGTTGTTCGTCGGTGTCGGATTGCAGTTTGGCCTGCTGGTATTCGGACTGCACGGTGGCGGCGGCGGCCTGCTGGCTCATGCGCTCGCTCTCCAGCCGCGCGCGGATGTTGTTGTAGTCGGCCTCGGCCGCGCGCATCTGGTACTCGATGTCAACCGTGCCCTGCTGCAACTCGGGGTTGCTGAGTTCGATCAAGACGGTGCCGGCCGTCACTTCCGTGCCCGGCTGGACGAGCACGCGCTCGACGCGACCCTGCGTGGCCGCCGCGATAACGCGGATGTCCTGCGGCACGAGCGTTCCGATACCGCGCACCTGCCTGAGCATCTGGCCGCGTTTCACCGTGTCAATCAACGTGGTCGAACGCTCGACGCCCGGCGCGGCCGGCTTCATGCGCGACACGCCCAGCGTGATCGCCGTCACGGCCACGATGCCGACGACCGCGTAGAGAATAATTCGCACGCGCCTTTTGCGTGCCGAAGATTTACCGCGTGGAACATCCATACCCAAAATATCTTTCCTTCCTGACCTAAGCCTTACCCGGAAGCCTTAGCGAAAGGCATGCCAACCCTCAAAAACCGTAATTTCCGCTGTTTTAGCGGCTTCCTGCGCTTCTCCGGCCGCACTTACTAAACCCGATTTCCCAATATCGAAATCAACCCTTACCAATTGCGGAATGAAGAAGAATTGATTCATTGCTTCATCGGTTCATTGATTCAATGAAGAAATGGTTCAATGAATCAATCTTTTAATTATTCTTTCACCACCCAGCCGTCGGCGAGTTGCACGACGCGGTTGCCGTATTGCGCGTTCTGTTCGGAGTGCGTGACCTGAATGATGGTCGTGCCTTCGTCGTTGAGACGCTTGAAGAGTTCCATGATCTCGCGCCCCTGGCTGGAATGAAGATTCCCCGTCGGCTCGTCGGCGAGGATCAATTTAGGATTCGAGATAACGGCACGCGCCACAGCCACCAATTGCTGCTGCCCGCCGGACAACTGGTGAGGGTACAAATCCTTCTTCCCCACGATCTGAAAACGGTCGAGAACGTCGCCCACCATAGACTGCCGCTCGGCCTTCTTCACATCTTTGTAAGAGAGCGGCATGTCCAGATTTTCATAAACGGTCAGATGGTCGAGCAGGTGATAACTCTGGAAGACGAAACCGATGTAGCGTTTGTTCAGTTCGGCGCGTTCTTTCTTTCCGAGCCGGTGGACGGCCGTGTCCCAAAAATAGTATTCGCCCGTCCACGCGCTGTCGAACATGCCGAGGATGCTCAGGAGCGTTGACTTGCCCGCGCCCGACGGCCCCATGATTGACACGAACTCGCCCTCATGCACGTCCACATCAACGCGCCGCAGTACGTAAGTTTTATTCACGCCCTGCTCGTAAACTTTTTCGATGTTGCGCAAACTGATCATGTATCACCTTCAACGCGCGGTTCGCCCGAAGCGTTTCTACTGGTTGGTAACGAAACGTCAGGAGCGCGTCCCTCGTTTCAACTTTTGATAACTCGGCGAGAATTTCTAATGAAAGCGGCGTGCCAGTGGCGGGGTGCGAGACGAAAAGGAATTTATCTGGCGTTTAAGCGCGCGGCTGTAAATTCGCAAGTTTGTTCGTTCCCACTTTCGGGATGTGCATTCCCGAAAGCGAACAACGCCCGGCGCGATTTACGAAAGAATGGATCGGAAGCCCGAATTAAGTGTAACGAAAGGAATTCCCGGCAGAGACTTTTAGAGAGCGCCGCGGCAGAACGTAGAGGAAGATGATCTCAAATCTTAAAATCTCATCTCAAATCTCATCTCAAATCTTGAATCTCAAATCTCAAATCTTTGATCGTCCGATTCATTACCCCGTGCCTCTCTGAGTGTTCGCGTGCATCACCGTGGGGAATAGTTCTCGTCCTTGTTGATACCCTATTTTCGGTTTACTCGGTCTCGGTTCGGCGGGCGTCGCCGCCGCCGTCGTCTTTGATCCAGACCGTCTTGATGTTCACGAACTCGCGGATGCCGAACCCGGCTAACTCGCGCCCGTAGCCCGAACGCTTGACTCCGCCGAAGGGCATGCGCGGGTCGGAGGCCACCATCGCGTTGATGAAGACCGCGCCCGCCTCTATCTCGTCAACGAATCGGGCGCGCTCGCCCTCGTCGTTCGTCCACGCGCTCGCGCCCAGCCCGAACGTCGTGTCGTTCGCAATCTCTATTGCCTCGTCAATCGAACGCACGCGGAACAACAGCGCGACGGGGCCGAAAAACTCTTCCGTATAGGCCGGAGAATTTATCGGGATGTCCGAGAGCACGGTCGGCGGGTAGTAATTGCCTGCCCGCCGCAGGCGTTCGCCGCCGGTGCGGACGCGCGCGCCCGCCGCGACTGACTTTCGCACCTGTACGTCCAATTCTTCCAGGATGCTCGCGGTTGCGAGCGGGCCGATTTCCGTCGCCTCATCCGCCGGGTCGCCGACGTTCAACGCCGCCATCCCCGCAGCGAAGCGTCGCGCGAACTCTTCGTACACATCCGCGTGGACGATGAAGCGTTTGGCCGCGATGCACGACTGGCCGTTATTGATCGTGCGAGCCTTGATCGCGGTCTTAATTGCAGCCTCGAAATCCGCGCTGGGCATGACTATGAAAGGATCGCTGCCGCCGAGTTCGAGCACGGTCTTCTTGATCTGTTTACCGGCGCGGCTCGCCACTTCGCTCCCGGCGTGTTCGCTGCCCGTGAGACTAACGGCGCGCACGCGCGCATCGTCAATCAACCTCCCGACCTGATCCGCGTTGACGAGCAGCGTTTGAAAGACGCCCTCGTCAAATCCTGCGCGTCGGAAAATCTCTTCTATTGCCAGCGCGCATTGCGGCACGTTTGAAGCGTGTTTGAGGAGTCCGACGTTTCCGGCCATCAACGCGGGCGCGGCGAACCGGAAGACCTGCCAGAAGGGAAAGTTCCAGGGCATGACGGCGAGCAACGCGCCCAACGGTTCGTAGCGAATGAACGAACGACTCGCGCCCGTCTCGACCTCCTCGTCGGCGAGAAATCGCGCGGCCTGCCCGGCGTAGTAACGACACACCAGAGCGCATTTCGCCGCCTCGTCGCGCGCCGCCTGCAAGGGCTTGCCCATCTCCGCCGTCATCAGTCGCGCGAAGCGGTCTTTCTCAGTTTCCAGAATCTCCGCCGCGCCGAGCATCTTCTCCGCCCGTTCGGCGAAACTCGTGCGCCGGTGGCGGCCGTAAGCGTCGGCTGCGCGTTGTAGTTTGTCTTCAATTTGCGCTTCGGTCAGCGGCGCGAACTCGCGCATCTTCTCGCCGGTCGCCGGATTCACGCTCGCGATTGCCATTGAACACTTCTCCCGTTTGTTGTCGAGCTATGCGCTTATCATAACGCAACTCTCGGGCGCGCACGCGCTCATCATGTATAGTTTCCGTGTTCGATCACACGGCGGCTCGGGGTCGTCACAAATCGCATGGGTTTTAGTCTTCTTCAAGGGGTCATCCTGTTCGCGTCGGCCTTCGTCGCGGGGATGATCAATTCCATTGCGGGCGGCGGCACGCTCCTCACTTTCCCGACCCTCATCTGGCTCGGGCTCGACGCCAAAGAGGCGAACGCGACAAGCACGGTCGCGCTCTGGCCGGGACTCGTCGGTGGCCTGTTCGGCTTCCGGCGCGAACTGGAAAAGAGCCGCCCGCTGCTCGTCCGTCTCGGAGTCACGAGCCTCTTCGGCGGCGCGGTCGGCGCGGCTCTACTCATTTGGACGCCTTCGGAAACCTTCGCGCGCTTAGTGCCCTTCCTCATCTTCTTCGCCACGCTCCTCTTCATGGCGCAGGAACCCATCACGCGCTGGCTGCGGCTGGAGACTGCGCCCGGCGAACGGCAGAAAGGCTGGTGGACGGGCGCGATCCTCTTCCAGTTCAGCGCCTCGGTCTACGGCGGCTACTTCGGCGCGGGCAACGGCATCCTGATGCTCTCCGCGCTCGGACTGCTCGGCATCTCGGACATCCACCGCGCCAACGGCCTCAAGAATTTTTTAGGACTGACTTTGAACAGCGCGGCCGTCGTGGCCTTCGCGGCCTCCGGCCTCGTGCGTTGGCCGCAAGCCTTCGTGATGGCTGCGGGCGCGATCATGGGCGGGTATTACGGCGCGGCGATAGCGCGCAGGCTCGGCCGCACGTTCGTCCGCCGCGCCGTCATTCTCATCGGACTCACCATCGGCTGCCTCATGCTCTGGCGCTTGTCGCACTAAACTCACAAACTCGAAGGCGCACCTGCCATGTCAAGGCCGATGCGCCCTCGCCCAACTTTTCCCGCTATAGCCGTCCGTCATCTACTACTACCAAATGAAACAGTCAGGGGAATCCTGCCTGTCCCGACACCGACGCCGACGAAGAGCAGCCCGAAGAAGATCACGAAAATGGAGAGAGCTATCACCGCCCCGATGATGGTGGTAGCCCCGTTCCTCGCGCGGCAGTTATTGTAAGCCTGCACCGCACGGATAAAATTCGCTTCCATGCCAGTGGAGACCGTTACGGTTAATCCGATAAACAGGGCGAGCATCGCGCCGACGGCAGCCGCGCCCGCGAACGGAATCCACGCCACCAAAGCCAGAACGCCCAAGCTGGTAGTGTACACCGCCATGGTTGCAAGCAAGGCCACCAGAGCGTTACGCAGCGGTTGCAACTCCGCGGCGCAAACGCCGGCTGCGCATCTATCCAGTTCGACGAGGGCGGCGGTGTAGAGGCCGGTGGCAAGCGCCGCCCCGGCAATTACTCCTATCATGAGCGGCCCGTTGGCTGCGGCGGCGAACAGGCTGGCCGAATTAAGCATCGCCACCCCGAGCGCGATCAACGTTGCGATGTAGGCTATTTTCGCCGCAATCAGAAAACCCGACACACGATCTAAATCGCACATACAAACCTCCTCTTGACACTGGAAGGTAGTGGGCTTTTAACATTTAAGGAGACTTATTTCCGGCAATGAAAATGACCCACTACTAAACGGTGCTGCGTCGTAAGTATGGGATAAGTTGTCTACGCCTGCGCGAGAGTTGAGGCACAAAAGCATAGGCAACACGTGAGCGAAACTCATACCCGCCACTACAGCAACCATCATGCCAACCGTGATTCACACCTTTTCCCGTTTGTTTTAGGGGATGAGCGCGGTTTATGTCTCAGACGAAGAGAGGAAGTGTCTACAAGAGTTGACGTTGTTCGGCTGGCGGTCGCGTAGTTGTGCTGCCTTTTGCTTACAACTCGACATTGAAAACGAACCACCACCATGATTAAGAAAAAGGTTCTTTTCGATCTACTTTTCTGTCGGTAAATATGCGTCGAGCGAACAGACAGTTAATTCGACGAAGGGGCGGGGCGCAGGGAGATGACGACGGATTTTGAAGCGGGCGTGTTGCTTTTCTCGGCGACACTGCCGATGGGGACGAGCACGTTCGTCTCGGGGAAATAGGTCGCCGCGGAACGGCGTGGGATGCTGTAGGGCACGACGATGAAGCCGCGCGCGACGCGCTCTTCGCCCTCGAAGTGGCTGATCAAATCCACGACCGCGCCTGTCGCCAATCCCGCCTCGCGTATATCTTCGGGATTGAGCAACACGACGCGCCGCTCGTTGCGTATCCCGCGATAACGATCATCGAGACCGTAGATGGTCGTGTTGAACTGATCGTGGCTGCGGATGGTCATCATCAAAATTTGGCCGGGCGCGAGTTGGTGTCGCGGCAGAGGATGCACGGTGAACTGCGCCTTGCCCGAGGCGGTTTTCCACTCGCGTTGGCGCGCGAGGTTCGGCAGGTAGAAGCCGCCGGGAAGACGCACGCGCTCGTTGTAATTCTCGAAGCCGACGACGACGCGCGAGATGCGTTCGCGTATGAGATCGTAATCGTCGGCGAGTTCCGTCCATTTGACGCCGCCGCGCCCTGCTAAAGTCGCCTCCGCCAGCCGCGCGACGATCATCACTTCGCTCAAAAGTTCCTCAGACGCGGGCTGCAAGTTTCCGCGCGAAGACTGCACGACGCCCATCGAGTTCTCCGCGCTGACGAACTGCTCGCCAGTCGCCTGCCTGTCAATTTCCGTCCGTCCGAGGCACGGCAGAATCAACGCCTGCTCGCCCGTGATGAGATGCGCGCGGTTGAGTTTGGTCGAGACCTGCACGGTCAGGCGCAGGCGGCGTAGGGCTTCGGCCGTGTATTCGGTGTCGGGCGTGGCCGAGAGAAAGTTGCCGCCCATCGCGAAGAAAACTTTCGCACGCCCGGCGTGCATCGCTTTGATCGCCTCCACGGTGTCGAAGCCATGGGCGCGCGGCGGCGCAAAGTCGAATTCACGCGCGAGCGCGTCGAGGAAGGCCGGGGTGGGACGTTCCCAGATGCCCATCGTGCGGTCGCCCTGCACGTTGGAGTGGCCGCGCACGGGACAGACGCCCGCGCCCGGTTTCCCGATCTGCCCGCGCAAAAGCAGGAGGTTGACGATCTCCTGTATGTTCGCCACGGCGTTGCGGTGCTGCGTGAGTCCCATCGCCCAGCAGAAGATTATGCGCTCGGAGTTGATGAACGTGAGCGCGGCCTCGCGTATCTGCTCGCGCCCGATGCCGCATCCTTCCGTAATCTCGTCCCAACCAACTGCTCCGACTGATGCGGCGAACTCGGCGAAGCCGGCCGTGTGCGTCGCGAGAAAAGCGCGGTCGAGAACCTTGCCACCGCGACGCGCGTCTTCTTCCAACACCTCTTTCGAGATGCCTTGCAGCAGGGGGACATCGCCGTTGATACGAACTTGCAGAAACAGATCGGCGAGTTGCGTGCCCCGCCCGGCGAGCGTGTCGAAGACTTCCTGCGGGTGTTTGAAACGCGACATGCCCGCCTCCGGCAGCGGGTTGATGTGGACGATGCGACAGCCGCGTCGCTTCGCGGCTTGCAGCGTCGAGAGCATGCGCGGATGGTTCGTGCCCGGATTCTGCCCGATGACGAAGACTGCATCAGCTTGTGCGAAGTCGTCGAGCGTGACCGTGCCTTTGCCCACGCCGATTGATTCCGACAAGGCCGACCCGCTCGACTCGTGGCACATGTTGGAACAATCCGGCAGGTTGTTCGTGCCGAATTGGCGGACGAAAAGTTGATAGAGGAATGCCGCCTCGTTACTCGTGCGCCCCGACGTGTAAAAGACGGCCTCGTCGGGCGAAGCGAGCGAATTCAACTCTCCGGCGATGAGCTTGAATGCTTCATCCCACCCGACGGGTTCGTAGTGGTCGCTTCCACGTCGCAGCAACATCGGGTGTGTCAAACGCCCCTGATCGTTCAGCCACATGTCAGACTGGCACGAGAGTTCCGAGACGCCCCACTTGCGAAAAAAGTCCGGCGTGATGCGCTTGGTCGTCGCCTCGTCCGCGACGTGCTTCGCGCCGTTTTCACAGAACTCGAAATGCGTGCGCTCGCCGTCAGGCTCAGGCCACGCGCAACCGGGGCAGTCGAAGCCGCCCTTCTGGTTGATGCGCGTGAGCGTCCGCAGCGTGCGCGTCGCACCCATCTCCGCCCACGAGTGTTTCAACGCGGACATGATGGCGGGCAGGCCGCCGGCCGTCTCGCTCGCGGGCGAGATTTTGATTCCCGTGAAATCTTCGGGCGGTTGCGCGCGGCGTATGTCGCCCGTGGGGTTCGTCGCTCCGCTCCGCGTATCGGTTCGGCGTTGCGGGTCATCAACGGATGAGGCTATCGCCTCGTCGCGCCGAAGCTCGCTCTCGGTTTTCAGGTCATGCTTGGCAGGCACGTAGTGGCTCGGGTGCGCCTCGACCTGCTGGTCGGGCGCGCCCTGCTGCTGCTGCTGCTCCTCCTGCCCCTGTGTGTTGACTTCCTGCTTCATTGCTTCTCGCCAAATGATACTTCACCCTGTCGCGTAAAATGTAACTACGACTCCGCTCCGAACAGTTTCAGACCGCGCGCGCGCGTGGCGGCGAGTCTTTCCAGAAACTCTTCGCGCGTGACTGTGCGCGCGCCGAGGGCTTGCATGTGGGGCGTCATCACCTGAATGTCGAGCCAGTCTATGCCGCGCCCTTGCAAGTGCTCGACGAGATGCAGCAACGCGAGCTTCGACGCGTTCGGGCGCAGGTAAAACATGCTCTCTCCGGCGAACGCGCCGCCCGCGTCAACGCCGTAGAGGCCGCCGACGAGCGCGCCGTCCGCCCACGCCTCGACGCTGTGGGCATGGCCGAGTTCGTGCAAGAGGCAATAGGCGCGAAACATATCCGGCGTGATCCAAGTGTCCTGCTCCTCGGCACGTTTGACGCGGGCGCAGGCCAGGATGACTTCGGGGAACGCCGCGTCAATCGTTAATTGGTAAGGAGCGCGGCGTCGTATTTTCGAGAGGCTGCGCGGCACTTTCAAACTCTGAAACTCGATGATCGCGCGCTCCTGCGGCGAGAACCACGTCAGCGGCCAGCCCTCGATAGGCCATGGGAAGATGCCGCGCGCGTAAGCGCGCACAAGATTGCGCGGGTTGAGATTTCCGCCGACGGCGACGATGTCGCCGAAAGGCGCGTCTCGCGGGTCGGGGAAGTTGATCAAGTTCACGTCCCGCTTAAAAAATACGGCGGGATGCTGAGTTGAAGTTTCAATCTCCGGCATGGTGCGAGTGGGAAACAGTCAATCCTTAAGTTAGCTCTTCTGAATTCAGGGGCGCGGGAAGTTGAGCGCGAGTTCATCGCCCGCGACACCGACGGTAACTTCGCCGCCCGTAGCCAGCGACGCGCCGAAGAGCAACTCTTCCGCGAGCGGTTCTTTGATCTTCTTCTGAATCAGCCGAGCCATCGGGCGCGCGCCGAAGAGGCGGTCGAAGCCCCGCGCGGCCAGCCACGCCCGCGCCGCATCGTCAAGCGCGACCCGCACCCCTTTCTCCGCAAGTTGCGCGTTCAACTCCTTGACGAACTTATCAACCACACGTTCGATGACTTCAAAACTGAGCGGCGAGAAAGCGATCCACGCGTCGAGCCGGTTGCGAAACTCGGGGCTGAAAGCGCGTTCAATCGCGCCGCGCCCCTGCCCCTTGCCGGTCGTGTTCGACTGGAAGCCGATGCCGCCCGCGCTCAACTCCTGCGCGCCCGCGTTCGTCGTCATGATGAGGATGACATTGCGGAAATCCGCGCGCTTGCCGTTGTTGTCGGTAAGCGTCGCGTGATCCATCACCTGCAAGAGGATGTTGAAGAGGTTCGGGTGCGCCTTCTCGATCTCGTCGAGGACGAGCACGGCGTAAGGCGTCTTGTTGATCGCGTCCGTGAGCAAGCCGCCCTGATCGAAGCCGACGTAGCCGGGCGGCGCGCCGATGAGCCGCGACACGGTGTGCGCCTCCGCATACTCGCTCATGTCGAAGCGGATGAACTCGACGCCGAGGGCTGCGGCAAGTTGTTTGGCGAGTTCGGTCTTGCCGACGCCCGTGGGGCCGGAGAAGAGGAACGAGCCGACGGGCTTTTCGGGACTGCCGAGGCCGGAGCGCGAGAGTTTGATCGCGTTCGTGATGCCCTCGATGGCGTGATCCTGCCCGTAGATCACCGCCTGTAACTCACCCTTCAAATCGCGCAGGCGATCACGCTCAGACCCGCCGACGCTTTTGGGCGGAATCTTCGCCATGCGCGAGAGCACGATCTCGATCTCGGCCGCGCCGACCGTCTCCGGCCGTCCTTCCTTCGGCAGCAATTTCATCGCCGCGCCCGCTTCGTCAATCACGTCAATCGCCTTGTCCGGCAGCAAGCGGTCGTGCAGGTACTTGGCCGCGAGTTCGGCGGCGAGTTGGACGGCTTCGGGCGAGTAGGTGACGCCGTGATGCTGCTCGTAGTAGCTCTTGAGGCCGTTTAAAATCTCGACCGTCTCGGGCACCGTCGGCTCGCCGATCTCGATCTTCTGGAAGCGACGCGCGAGCGCGCGGTCGCGCTCGAACGCGCTTTTGTATTCGGCGTAGGTGGTCGAGCCGATGCAACGCAGTTCGCCGGAAGCGAGCGCGGGCTTGATGATGTTTGAGGCGTCCATCGAACCGCCCGAAACCGCGCCCGCGCCGACGATGGTGTGTATCTCGTCTATGAAGAGGATCGCGCCGGGGATTTTCTTGAGCGCGTTGATGACGCCCTTGAAACGCTGCTCAAACTCGCCGCGATATTTTGTCCCGGCCAGCACCGCCCCCATGTCGAGGGCGTAAACTACGGCGTCGCGCAAAACTTCGGGCACATCTCCCTGTTGAATCTTGAGCGCGAGTCCTTCGGCGATGGCCGTCTTGCCGACGCCGGGTTCGCCGACGTAAATCGGATTGTTTTTGCGACGGCGGCAGAGTATTTGAATCGTGCGCAGGACTTCGACGTGACGCCCGATGAGCGGGTCTATGTAACCTTCATGCGCGCGCTCGTTGAGGTTGACGGTGAAGGCCGCCAAAGGGTCGCGCTGTTCCTGCGCGCCTGATTCCGCGTCGGCCTCGCTGTCGAAGCCGCCCGCCGGTTCGTTCGCGCCAAGGTGTTTGGAGATGCCGTGCGCGATGAAGTTCAGCACGTCGAGACGCGTGACGCCCTGTTGCCTGAGCAGGTAGACGGCGTAGGAGTGTTCGGCCTGAAAGAGCGCGGCGAGGATGTTGCCGCCGTTGATCTCTTTCTGCCCGCTGCCCTGCGCTTGCAGCATCGCGTATTGCAGGGTGCGCGTGAACATCTCGGTCTGTTCGGGGATGTGTGTCGTGTCCTCGGCGAGTTGCTCGACGCGCTCGTCGAAGAATCTTTCGAGATCGCGGCGCAGAGCTTCCGTGTCGCCGCCGCAGTTTTGAATGACGTTGCCGGCGGTGCGGTCGGAGAGCAGCGCGAGCAGGAGGTGTTCGAGCGTGACATATTCGTGCCGCCGCTCGATAGCCTCCTCGACGGCCGCGCTCAAAGTTGCTTGTAATTCTCTGGTAATCATAACGTGCAGAGGTCAGAGGTTAGAGGTTAGAGGTTAGTGAGGCCAGTTTTGTTTTAACTGACCTCTGACCTCTGACCTCTAACCACTGCTTTCTTCTATCGTGCAAAGCAGAGGAAACTCGTGCGCCTGCGCCAACTGCGTCACCTTTGCCACTTTCATCTCGGCGATCTCGTAGGTGTAAACGCCCGCCACGCCGATGCCATCCAGATGAACCTGAAGCATGATGCGAACGGACTCGGTTTCGGATCGCTGGAAGATATTTTGCAACACGTAGACGACAAATTCCATCGTCGTGAAGTCGTCGTTGTGCAGCAGCACCTGATAGAGCGGCGGCTTCTTCAGCCGCGTCTCGCTCTCGGTCGCAACCGCATCGTCCGTGTCTGAATCGAATCTTGACATAGCCGCCGTTTCACACGCGCGCGGCCGTCCGCTGCGACCACGCGTAGACAGGATACCAACATCACACGCAGGACGGTAGGCGCGAGAAAAAGGTAAGCCCGCGCCGACGCCGGGGGGTCGTGCGGGCTTCCCTTTTTCTCGCGTTGAACGAAACTGTCTGCCGCTTTAATAGTGTGCGAATTACTCGCTGTGCTGGACGGGGTTGATGCCTTTGCTGGTCTGGCTCGCGGTGCGTTCGCTATGTTGGACAGGATTGATGCCCTTGCTCGGCGTTGAAGCAGCCGACAAAAGGGCGATTGACAGCGCGATCAATGTAACTATTGTAGACATAAATTTTCCTTTCAGACTGGGGACGTGAGGCTAATGAGACATCAGCGCGGCGGGGAAGATATAGAGAAAGGCGTTGAGTGTCAATAGCTATCCGGCTGTGTATCCCGATAGAATCTCAGACTATCCGGCTAAGAGTTGCGACGAACCTGATTTCCTTACTTCCGATTGTTTCCGCGTTGCCCTTCGAGCGCGTCGAGGATCAGGCGCGTCAACCGCCGCACGTTTTTCGTCTCGGCGGGCGGCGCGTAATCGCCGCGCACGTGCAACTCCAAACCCGGCTCGATCTCCACGCGCGCCCAGGTGGCCTGACCGGACGGCGCGGACTGTTTCGCGGACGATAAATTCGGGGCGGGTCGCGTCGTGTCGGCTGCGCCACCGGCAGGGTTTTGGCTTCGTGCGGAAGTGGCGGATGGCGAGGTTGCTCTGGTCAATAACTTTTCGAGATAACTGTGGGCTTCGTTCCTTGCCCCCGCGCTCGTATCGAGTCCGAGCAGGCGTTCCAACTCCCTCTCGGTTCGGCCGTCAACCAACTCCTTGATCTTGCGTATCGGCAAATGCTCGGATTGAAGTTTCTTGACGACGAGGAGTTGGAGCAGGTGCAGGTAGCCGAACACGGAGGCTGTGCCCTGTTTTTCCGCCGCAGGCGAGATCAGACCTTCCGCGAGATAATAACGGAGCGTGCGCTCGTCGGGCATGAGGCTGACCGTGCCGCGATCCTGTGTCGTGCCAATCTGCGCCAAAATCCCGGCCGCCTGCTTCGCCAGTTCGACGACGCCGATATATTTTCGGCCGCGTATCTTTTCCAGTTGTCCGCTCATGGTCGGAAACAATAAGCCAACCGCCAACGATTATCAACAGCGTGTACTGTCGGTAGTCGTCTTTGAAATTCGGCGGGGCGACTTACTTCACGCTGGTTTATGATGGGCGCGCTTTTCCTGCACGGGTTAGTTTTTCAAGAGGAGCGACTTTGAGCGGACGGGGCAAATATATACGCGCGTCGGAGGTGGCCGAGTATGTCTATTGCGCGCGGGCGTGGCGTCTGCGCGTCGAGGGGCACGAACCGGCCTCCGGCCACGGGCGACGCGCGGCGGGTGAGACGTGGCATCTGGCGCATGGCCGCGAGGTCGTGCGAGCGCAGAGGATGCTGCGGCTGGCAAAGTTCGCCTTCCTCGCCGCGCTCCTCGTCGGTCTTTTACTTTTCGTGTTGCGATGGCGATAAATTTTCTGGCTCTGGCTTTCATCCTCCTGCTGTTTGTGGCCGCCGTGGCATGGTTGGCGGCGCGTCGCGGCGCGCGACGCGCGGATTTGCCGGAGGGTCGGATTATTTACAGCGACACGGGCGCGCCCGTCGGCCACATCGCGCCTCTGACTTTGAACGAGCGCGGGGAACGACAGGAGAAGCCGTTGCTATCGCACCGGCACGGACTTGTCGGGCGACCGGATTATCTGGTGCGGACGGAGGAGGGCGTCTTGCCGGTCGAAGCGAAATCGGCGGCGTGTCCGGCGAACGGCGTGCCGCACAAATCGCACGTGATGCAACTAGCTTGCTATTGCCTGCTCGTGGAAGAGACGACGGGCGAGCGCGTTCCGTTCGGCGTGATTCGCTACCGCGACCGGCAGTTGCGCGTGGATTACACGGACGAGTTGCGGGGCGAGTTGCTCGCGCTGCTGGCGGAGATGCGCGAGGCGCGAAAAGCTCCTGACGTGCATCGCAGCCACGACCAGACGGCGCGCTGCGCCGCGTGCGGCTATCGCGGAATCTGCGACGAGTCGCTGGCGGATTGAACGGGCTTCGCGGTTGTCCACATCGGCCGGTCGTCTAATCGGCCAGAGCCGCATCGAGCAGGTCGTGGCGCGTGATGATGCCGGAAATACGGCCGTACTCTTCGACGAGGATCGCCGGACTCTTCTGCAAGTGGCGCGACACATTGCCCGCGCTCTCGTCAACGTCAACGATGGGTAAACTCGCGCCCATCACTTCGCTCACCGGCGCATTCATCAACTCGCGATTGCCCAAAACTTTCGCCAGCATCCGGTTCTCCCTGAGCGACCCGACGGACTTCCCTTCCTCGATGACGGGCACGCAGGAGATGCCGAGTTCGTCCATCTTCGCCAGCACGTCGGCCACACGTTCCGTGGGCGCGACCGAGACGAGAGACTTCGGCGATTGCATCCCCTTCGTCCCGCTGATGAGTCCGGCCGTGATCTTCTGCGGCTCGATCAGACGCTTCTCTTTCATCCACTCGTCCGAGTGGTGCTTGGTCAGGTAGTGCTCGCCCGTGTCGCAGACGATGAAGACGACCACGCCCGACTCGTCCAGTCCACGCGCGACTTTGAGCGCGGCGGCGAGGTTCGTGCCCGTCGAGCCGCCGCAGAAGATTCCTTCCACGCGCCCGAGTTGGCGCGATAGTTCAAACGACTCCCGATCCGTGACGTTGATGATCTCGTCCACATACTTGAGATGGACGTTATCGGGAATGATCTCCTGCCCGATACCTTCGACCAGATAAGGCGTCGCCTGAATCAGTTGTCCCGTCTCCTTGTATGTCTTGAAGACCGAGCCGTAAGGGTCTGCGCCGATGATCTTGATGTCGGAACTTTTTTCCTTGAGGAAGCGCCCCGTGCCTGAGATCGAGCCGCCCGTGCCGAGGCCGGAGACGAAGTGTGTGATCCGGCCTTCGGTCTGTCGCCAAAGCTCCGGCCCAGTCGTGCGATAGTGGGCTTCGGGGTTCGCGGGATGCGCGTACTGGTTCGGGTAAAAGGAATTCGGCGTCTCGGCGGCGATGCGCTGTGCCGTCGCGACGTAGTGGTCTGGCGTGCCGGGCTTGGCCGAGGCCGGCACGACAACAACGTCCGCGCCAAGCGCCTTCAGGTAACGCACCTTCTCGACCGAAGACTTGTCGGTCATCACGAACGTGCAGCGATAACCTCTGACCGCCGCCGCGAGCGCAAGGCCGATCCCCGTGTTGCCCGAAGTGGCTTCGACAATCGTGCCGCCCGGCTTGAGTTTTCCTTCGCGTTCCGCCGCCTCGATCATCGAGATGCCGATGCGGTCTTTGACGGAAAAGCCGGGATTCAAATTCTCCATCTTGGCGAGCACCGTCGCCCGGATGCCCTCGGTCAGGCGGTTGAGCCGGACGAGCGGCGTGTTGCCGATGAGGCCGAGTATGTTTTCGTGGAAGTCCATAAACTCTCTTTTGCTACGGGGATGAAATTGTCCGTCTGTTGGGGTCGCGAGATAAATTTAACTCAACCATAAAAACTTTTCTCGCACGCTTTGTCAAAGTCGGCGCGCGAGCCTCCCGCCGATAGCGTTTGTTGCATCTCGCGATTAGTTTTGTTTCATCCGTGAAATATTGTTGCACTCGCGCCCGAAACGTGTTACAGTGCCGCCGTTTTCGAGGGAAACGCTCCAGTGCTGCTTGAAGTTTTTCGATGGGCACTCCCGAGCGCATCGCAAAAGTTTTGGCGGGCGAACACGCGAAAGTTCCGTCACCGAAAAAATGAAACACCGAAGGAGCAAGTGATGAGCAACACAAGGAAACCGAGAGTTAATCCGCTGAGCCGGCGTCCGC
This sequence comes from Pyrinomonadaceae bacterium, assembly GCA_035296445.1. Taxonomy (GTDB): domain Bacteria; phylum Acidobacteriota; class Blastocatellia; order Pyrinomonadales; family Pyrinomonadaceae; genus JAIVJZ01. Next base: position 34,678 of record DATHAZ010000059.1, read on the forward strand.
GCCAGCAGCGTCTGGTGATGGCGGTGCGCGGCGGGGCGGGCGTCGGCAAGAGCCATTTCGTGCGCAGCATGGCCGAGGCGGGTTTGGGTCGCCTCTGCATTTTCGACGTGGAGCGCAAATCGCGCCTCCTCAAAGGCAACGGCACGATCTTCGACGGCCTCGAAATCGAACACCCGGACGAACTGCCGGAGTTCATCGACTGGGCGCTCTCCGGCGAGGGGCAGGAGCAGAACTATGGCTGCTTCGCGCTCGATTCGTGGGCTTCTTATTTCAGCGCGAAGCACAGCGAGATGGTGGCGGCCGTGCGCGAACGCACGAATGATCCGCTGGCGCAGCCCTCGGCCGAAGAACTCGCCGCCGACCAGATGATCTTGCAGGGCGTCCTGCGCCGCCTGTGCATCGAGAGCGGCAAGTCGGTGGTGATCGTGGATCAGATTCCGGCGAAGGGTAAAGAGGCGAAAGAGGACAACGAGATCGGGCGCGTCTTGCCGATGACGGCGAGCGGGCTGGAATACTTCGTTGACATCATGGTCGAGGTGTCGCTGCAAGAGCGCGACGGCGAGGTCGTGCGCGTTTTTCAGATTGTCAAGTCGAACAGCCCGGCCTTCGAGGTCGGCTTCGAGTTGACGGGCGCAGTCACCTTCTCGGATTTCATCAACCACATGAAGCGCGAGACGGGCGACGACCTGCCGATGGAATCGCCGCGCGCCGCGAGCGTGCCGGAGACGCTCGAAGAGAAACCTTCGCCGCTTTCGCTCGTGCCGCAGGCTCTAACGATTCAGGAGTTGATCGCGAAGGCCGAGGGTCACGGCTTCAAAGTCGCCGACATCGTGACGGGCGCGAAGCTCTACCACAACCAGACCAACATCTATCGCCTCACGGCCGAACAGATCACAGACCTCGACCGCCGCATCAGCGCGCGCATCGAGAAGACCAACGCCGCACGCGACGATAAAGCGGGGGCGCCGAAACAGGGCGCGGCGGGCAGCGAAACGACCGCCAGAGCCGCCAACGCCACAGCGCGCAACATCAAGCGCGCGTAGTTACGGACTCTCGGAATAATGTAACGAGAGTTCGATTTAAGCAGATGGCTGTTGTGAAGCCCCGGCAGGGGCGGAAGATTGATAGCCCACGGCGCAAGCCGTGGGAATAGCCACAACCCCAAGATGCGCGAAGCCCCGGCAGGGGCGAAAGAGATTCGATCTCGAACTTCTTTCGCCCCTGCCGGGGCTTCTCACTTTATCCACTGTTTGATCTCACGGCTTGCGCCGTGGGCTACTCTCTATCGCCCCTGCCGGGGCTTGTGACTGTTTACCAGCCGCGTTGAATCTGCCAGCGGTCTACGATGCGCCCCGCTTCAAAGATGTTGTAATGCGGATGCTGCGCGGCGGTCAGGCACGAGTGATTGGCGAGGATGCGCAGGCGCGTGCCGACTTTCAGTTGATCGAACAGCGCGTCGTCGGGCACTTCGATCATTCCGTGCTCTTGCGACAACGACGCGATGCGCAGGTTGAGATCGCGTCCTTCCAGATCGAGCACGCGCCCGTAGCCGCAGGTTGAGTCTGTGTCCACCGCGCCGCGATCTTTCGAGAGGGCGATTGCGCCCGCGTCAATCACAACTTTACGCCGGGTGAAATCTCTATGCACGACCGACGACAGCACCGTCAGGGCGCAATCTTCAAAGCGACAACTGCCGAGCGTGGCCTGAAAGGCATCGAAGAAGATGTAGTTGCCGGGTCGCGCTTCGTCAACACCTTCAAGGTGCTCGATGGTGGAGATGGTCGGCGTCGAGCCGATACTGACGACGGGCACGGCAATACCGGAGGCGCGCAGGGCGGCGGCCAGCCCGACCATCACGTCTCGCTCACGGCGTGCGATGGCGCGAAGCTCGTCGAGGCTGCGGCTATGGTAAGAATGCCCCGCGTGCGTGAGTATTCCGGCGAAGCGCAGGTGCGACGAGTCAATGATGCGACGCGGAATCTCGAAGGCTTCCGGCGTCTCAGGCTCGACGCCGCAACGGTGATAGCCGCAATCAACTTTTAAAAACAGATCGAGCGTGACGTTCGCTGCGCGCGCCGCCGCGTTCAGTTGGGCCGGGATTTCCGTGTCGTCCGTGAGCAGCGCGAGCCGCTCGCAGTCTCCGGCGAGCGAGATAGCGGCGGCGAACTTACCCGGTTCGATGGGCACGGCGTAAGTTATATCCGTGAAACCGCGCGCGGCGAACCAACGCGCCTCGGCCAGCGTCGAGACGGTCAGCGCGGCCGGATGCGCGGACGTTTGCAGCCGCGCCACCTCAACGCACTTGTGCGTCTTGATGTGCGGGCGCAGGCGCGCACCCATGCTTTCGACACGCGTCTGCATGCGCTCCGCGTTTCGTCGCACGCGCGCCGCATCGAGCACGAGCGAGGGTGTGGGCAGTTCTGATAAATTCATACGCGCAGGATGTTGCCGCAAAAGCTGCCGCGAGGGCAAACGAAATTCGGTTTACTACGCGCCCGCGACGCTCTCTTCTTCGTCGTCGCCGTTCTAAATACAAACATGACTTCGCGACTCTGGTACATGAACGCCGACTTTGAGACGGAACTTGCCGCGGGCACAGACTCCTACCGGCGTCCGCTCTCATTCGTCGCGCTCAACCGGCGACTCGCCCCGCACCTACTCCGGCTCGCCGCTGAGGGAGACGCGCTGCTCGTCGAAGAGTCTCCGGCGGAGTCTTTCAACAATGAAGCGGCGCGGCGCGGCGTCGAACTTGTGACGCTTGATTCGACGCACCCGCAGACTAACAGAATCTTTACGCCGTGGGGCTGGACGCCCGGCATGGTTGCCCTCGGCGAGCGCGTGGGCGCAGTCGTTCAGCCCGTCTCGCTCGAAACAGTCAGGCGGGTTAACTCAAAACTGTGGAGCCACGCGTTGGAACAGGAACTCGGCGTCGGGATGGCGGGCGCACGCGCGGCCGGGAGTTTCGCGGAGTTGGAGGAAGCGTTGGCGCGCGCGTGCCCGCGCGAAGATGACAAGTGGGTGATTAAAAGCCCTTTCGGATTCGCCGCGCGTGAGCGCGTGCTCGGGCGCGGCGCGCGGCTCGAAGGGGCTCAGGCCACATGGGTGCGGCGTCAGTTTGCCAGGGGCGAAACGCTCATCTTTCAGCCGTGGCTTGAACGGATTCGCGAGTACGGCGTGACGTTGGAGATCGCCGGCGACGGCCGTGTCAACCTGATCGGCATCAGCGACCTGCAAACGAACGGCGCGGGCACGGGAACAGGCTATCTGCTCGGTCGTAAAATAGATTCGGGGCGCAGGGTGGAACTCGAAAGCATGGCGCGAATCGTCGGCGCGCGACTGTTTCGAGAGGGCTATACGGGGCCAGCGGGCGTGGACGCGTTGGAACACGCGCGCGGGCTGCACCCGCTCCTCGAAATCAACGCACGCTACACGATGGGCTTCGTTGCGCTCGCAATCGAACGCGCCCTCAACCCGCAGACCACGACTCTCTGGGAACTAAAATAAGCGGTTGCGAAAATTACGCATTTCCAACGTCGCCCCACCGCGAAAAGTCATTCGCTTCTACTTTAATTTCGTCTCGCGAAGGGAGGCAGTCTTAACGTAGGCCACGATGAACAGTGCGGCGAGCGTTAAATCCAGCAGGCCGAAGCCGAGCATGATGGGCGTGACGCGTTGCTGCAAATATAGAATTACGGCGGCGATTCCGAAACTCAACTTCTCCAGCACGGCCGGAATCATCATCGGGCGAAAACGCACGGGGTCTCTTGCCAGAATGAGAAACAACACCTGCCACGCGAGGGCCACGCCGATGAAGCCGTAATAATATTCGGGATGTGTGATGGGCGGCGGATAATTGCGCCCGTTATACTCTTCCATAACATATTGCGGCATGAGCGCGAGCAGGCCGTAGATGCCTGCGACGAGAAATAAGACTTTCGCGAATTTCATCTGTCCTCGATGCGCCTCTCTTCGTGAAGTCGGCCGTGATGTGTCGCAAAGTTTAATCCGACAACTGATTATTGCAACACTGCGCGGCGGGCGGGGCACGAGACTATTTGGCTCGGCGTGTGGGAGCGGAACGGGCGGGCGCAGGCGTTCTACTGCAAGTGGAACTTTCACGCGGTCGGCGCGCACTTCTTTCAGTTTGGCTTTGACTCACAAAAGGGACATCCTGATGGAAGGTGCGTTATAGCAGGTGAGTTCGTTTACTCTCCAGCGTGCGCCGCCAAACATCGGCATGCGCCAGGCGGCGAAGAGCGCGGACTTCAAGCGCGAGTGGTGAGTCAACATGTATCATTGCCTTTTTTTAGCCCTACCGACATCTTTAGGTTTCAGCTTAAATGCTTCCAGCCATATATCAATTCATCATATATCGTGCCTTCGATCTCTATCTGCTTACTCCCGATAATCTTCCCGCCCATTTTCTCGTAGAACGATCTGTACGGGCTGACCTCCAAAGCGAGTAGGTACATCGAAGTCTTACCACTTGCCCTGAGAAATTCAACTCCAAGATTAAAGAGCCTCTTGCCGATACCTTTTCTTTGAAACTCCGGCAGCAGATAGACGGCATAAAGCTCTCCGTCATACGCATCAATATTTTCTCTGGCCTCGCCAAAATCCGCGAACCCGACCAGGCCGCGACCCGGCGCTTCGGCTACATACATTCTGTATAAGGGATCGGGGAACCCCTTCTCGAAAGCCTTAGCCCGCTTCTCGACCGACATCTTATCCAGAAAGGTTTGGGGTACGATTCCGGCGAATGACTCTCTCCATGACTGCACATGAACTTTAGCCACCGCCGGGCAATCAGCGATGCCGGCCTCTCGGAAACTAACGCCTGTAGCTCGTAAGTCATCCATAATTGTCACCCAGGCGAAAGGGTCTCACACCCGGAATTATCCGCCCCGGAATTAAGGCGCAGATTACCGGGGCGACAAAATGATGTCAACGCTTTCGTCCGCGCGGTTATCAAGTTCGTCATCATCACTTTTAATTTAAGCCTTGACGTTCTAGGCTTCCTTGCCTAGAATGCCTTTGCATTCTAGGCATGGCGAATTGCCGTGTCTGTCGAATTGGAGATACGACGATGACCAAAGCAACCGCAGACCTGCTTCAGGGCACACTCGATATGCTCATCCTCAAAGCGCTCTCTCTGGGCGCGCTGCACGGGTACGGCATCATTCAGCGCATCCGGCAGATGTCGGGCGAGATGTTGACGGTAGAGCAGGGTTCGCTCTACCCGGCGCTCTACCGAATCGAGCAGCGCGGGTGGGTAAGTTCCGCATGGGACACGAACGAGACCGGGCGGCGCGCCAAGTTTTACACGCTCACGAAATCAGGCCGGCGGCAGCTTGAAGTCGAGGAGGCAAGTTGGGATCGGCTCGTGCTGGCCGTCACGAAAATGCGCCAGGCTACATAAGGAGCGGGCGACGATGAAACACTTCCACATCCTTCTGGCACGGCTCCGCGCTCTGGTTCGACGCGACGTGGTTATCCAGGACATAGACGAAGAGTTACGCCTCCACATCGAGTTGGAGACGGAGGCAAATATCGAGAGAGGGATGTCACCGGCGGAGGCCAGACGGATCGCGCTCAGGGACTTCGGCAATGTAGGCCGGATTAAAGATGTGGCTTACGAGATTCGTGGAGGGGGTATGCTGGAAGCGATTATTCAGGACATCAGGTATGGGGCGCGGATGCTCGTCAAGCATCGCGCGTTCACCTTCATCGCCGTGCTCACGCTGGCGCTCGGCATCGGCGCAAACACGACGATCTTTTCGGTCGTCAACGCCGTGCTGCTGCGACCACTACCATACCCGCAGCCCGAGCGTCTGGTGCAGGTTTCCTGGTTGCTGGCCGATGGGTCGGGCGAGTCTTTGAGCACGGCTGTCTTAGCCTTCTGGAAAGAGAACATGCGCTCGTTCGAGGAGGCCGCCGGTTACGCGCCCACTAACTCGGGCTTCAATCTGGCGGGCGGCGCGGAGCCTCGACGCGCGCGCGGCCTGCGCGTCTCCGAGGGTTTTTTGCGCGTGCTCGGCGTCAATCCGCAGTTGGGACGCAGCTTCACGCCCGAGGAAGATCACCCGAACGGCCCCTGCGCGACGGTGATCAGCGATGGGCTGTGGCAGGGCTATTTCGGCGGCGACGCTTCGACCGTCGGGCGGCAGGTGGAATTGAACGGGCGTAGTTGTACGGTCGTCGGCGTGCTCCCCGCAGGCTTCCAGTTCGAGGAGCCGGTTGATCTGCTGCTGCCTTTGCAACTCGTCGTCTACCCGAACGATCAAGGGCGCAACACCTCCATGATCGCGCGCATCAAGCAGGGCACTTCGCGCGAGGCGGCGCAGGCGGAGGCGACCGCGCTGTTCCCCGAATTCAAACGCGCTTATCCCGGCCACGCGCAGGAGCGCGACCGTGGCGTGCGTCTCGACCCGTACCAGCAAGCGGTCGTCGGCGACACGGGACGCGTACTCTACCTGCTGTCGGGCGCGGTCGCCTTCGTGCTGCTGATCGCCTGCGCCAACGTCGCAAATCTACTGCTGGCACGCGGGACGCGCAGACGCGGAGAGATCGCCGTGCGCCTCGCGCTCGGTGCGAGCCGTGGCCGACTCGTCAGGCAGTTGTTGACCGAGAGCCTGTTGCTCTCGCTCGTTGCCGGCAGCGTGGGGCTGTGCCTTGCGCTGTGGTTTGTGCCGTTCGTCACGGCGATTAGTCCGGACGGTTTACCGCGCCTCGCCGAAGTCCGCCTCGACTCGCAGGCGGTTCTTTTCGCCCTTGCCGCCTCGGCGGTCACGAGCCTTTTGTTCGGCATCAGCCCGGCCTTGCAGGCCACGCGCGTTAACCTGAGCGGCGCGCTCAAAGAGGCGGCAGGCAAAGGCGAGACGACCGGGGCGGGGTCGCGCATGCGCTCTCTGCTCGTCGTGTCGGAAGTCGCGCTCTCGCTTGTGCTCCTGGTCGGCGCGGGGCTTTTGATCAAAAGTTTTATGAGGCTTCAGGCCGTGCAACTGGGTTTTGATCCGAACAATCTGACGACGATGCAGGCCTCGCTCAACTCGACGAAATATCGCACCACCGCGCAGGTCTGGGAGTTGCAGCAGCGTGTGACGGAGCGACTGCGCGCCCTCCCCGGAGTGGAGTCGGTCGCAACCGTCTCCAGCCTCCCGCTCGAACGCGGGCTGAACAACTTCCTGAGTCTCGACGGCCCGGAAGCACGCAACGGAGCCTCGGTTGAGAGTCGCGCCATCAACCCCGATTACTTTCGCACACTCGGCATCGTCCTTCGCAGCGGGCGCGGCCTGAGCGATGAAGACAAGCAGAACGCCCCGGCCGTCGTGGTTGTCAACGAGGCTCTGGTGCGCCGCCTGTTCCCCGAGCGCGATCCGCTCGGCGCGCAAATTTACATTGATAAGACATACCGGCAGATCGTCGGCGTGGTGGCGGACATCCGCGAGAAGGGGGCGAACCTCGCGCCCGCGCCGACCGTCTACGTGCCCGCGCCGCAAGTCTCCGACGGGATGTCGGTCGCCACCACCCGCTGGTTTCTCACCTCCTGGATCATGCGCACGTCCGCGCCCGTGGACTTGAGCGCGGGATTGCGCGACGCATTGCGCGAGGCCGATCCACAACTCCCGGTCGCCAAAATCAGGCCGATGACCGAGGTCGTGAGCGCATCGTTCACATACCAACGTTTCATTGCGACGCTGATGGGCGCATTCGCCGCGCTGGCGCTCGCGCTGACGGCGGTCGGACTCTACGGCGTGTTGAGCTATCAGGTGAGCCAGCGCACGCACGAGATCGGATTGCGCATGGCGCTCGGCGCGCAAGCGCGCGACGTGTTGAAGATGATCATCCGGCAGGGCATGACGCTGGTTCTCGTCGGTGTCGCCGTCGGTCTCGCCTGCGCCGTCGCCCTGACGCGCATCATGTCGAATTTGATGTTCGACATTACCGTCACCGATCCGGCCACCTATGTATTCATCGCGCTCCTGCTCACGTTTGTGTCACTTCTGGCCTGTTACATCCCGGCGCGTCGGGCGACACGGGTTGATCCCATGATCGCGCTCCGTTATGACTAATGAGCTTAGCGCAACGATACAAAATAGCCCGTTCATTTCGGGCTAGCCATCACCGTTTATTGCGATATGTGTTAGCCGCCGTCTAATTGTTCGGCAAAGCTTTAGACGGGCATCCGAACCGCTCAGTCCGGGCGCAGGTTGCGGAAGGTGATTGAATAGCGCAAGGCGTCTACCTGCGGGATGCTGTGTTCCCACACAGTCCTCGCCTGACCGCTCAAAAAATAGGCTGAGCGCGGCTCGGCCAGCACGTTCACGCGCTCCCACTTCCTTTCGCCCAACGCCCGCCGCAGGCGCAGCACGCACGGGTTGAGCAGTGAGATGCCGACCACCTGCCCGAAGACGGCCTTATCACGATGCCACCCAATCCCCGCGCCGGGGCTGTACTCCGTGACCATCACATGTTGAAACTCCTCCGCTTCGATTCGGGCGAACGTGGCGGCGACCTCCCTGAGCGCGAGGAGATATTCGGGAATGTCGTCGGCTTTTCGCAGATGTCGCGCGGAGAAATCGTATTGCCAGCCGAAGGAGACCACGCGCCGCTTGCCTGTGTAGCCGTGGAACTCGAACTCGCGGAAGGGCAGTTGGCGCACATGCGCGAGCAGCGCGTCTTCCTCGGCCGCGCCGATCAGTTCCGGCCGGTAGCGAAAGCCCTCCGGGAGATACGGCGCGGTTTCGGCAGCGTCGCCCTTGCCATCAAAGAAGTTAAACTGCAATCTCTTAACTCCCTCATATAACGGTAAAATCGCCAAGATAGTACATCATCATGAGGGGAAGCCATCGGCAGACCTATGAATACGCGCAAGAGTAAAACCATTGAGAACGAACAGGACGGCTTCCTCTACGATCCGCTTGAGGCGGTTCGATTCCTCTCGACGGTTGATGGGACGCTGGGCGGGCTGATCGAGCGTGCGGGGGCGTTCAAGATGCAACTTCGCCGGATGCACAATACTTTTGAAACGCTGGCGAGAAATATTATCTACCAGCAGCTTCACGGTAACGCCGCCGCAGCGATCCACGCGCGTGTCCTTGCCCTCAACGGCAGGGATAAACTGCGCCCGCGCGACATTCTCGATGCCTCCGAGGAGAGTTTGCGCGCCGCCGGGCTTTCAGGCTCGAAGCTGGCTGCGTTGAAAGACCTTGCCGCTAAAACTCTGGATGGCACCGTGCCGACAACGGCAAAACTGCGAAGGATGAATGACGAAGAGATCATAGAACATCTCACGAGGGTGCGCGGTATCGGGCGTTGGACGGTGGAGATGTTGCTGATGTCCGGTCTCGGTCGCCCGGACGTATTGCCCGTCGGCGACTTCGCGGTGCGGAAGGGCTTCCAACTAACTTACGACCTGGAGGAGATGCCCAAGCCGAAGGCTCTCGAAGAGTACGGCGAACGCTGGCGGCCTTTTCGCTCTGTGGCGAGTTGGTACATGTGGCAGGCGGTCGGACTTCACAGGCAGAAATAAGATTGTCTTTCCGAGACGCGAAGGTCGGCTTCGGCGGGTTGGATGTGCCGTTGGGCGGCGGCAGGACAGTCGCCGGGAGAACGGCCGCGTGCGAGCGCAACAAGCCTCTCCAATCTGTCTTTCAAGTGGAGAAGGTCTCAATCGCTTCCCTGATGATGGCGTAACACTCGCAGGCTTGCGCCTCCATCTGCCCGCGTTCGAGAATCGCGACCGTCCCGCGCCCACTCTCGATTAGTCCGGTTTCGCGCATAATTCCCACCGCATCCGTGATGCCCGCCCGCCGCACGCCCACCATGTCGGCCATGTGTTCGTGCGTGACGAGCAGTTCATCCGAGTGCAGGCGGTCGGCCAGCGTCAGCAGCCAGCGCGCCAGCCGCTGCTCTACCGTGTGCATCTGGTTGCAGAGCGCGGTCTGGGCGGTCTCCGTCGTGCGCGCCTCCATCCGGTTGAGCACCAACTGGTGCAAACGCTCGCCGCGTTTGAACTCTTCGTCGAACGCCTCGGGCAGCATCCTGTGGCCGCGCCCGTCCGTGAGCATCTGGCAGCGGATGATGAAGTGGCCTTCTTTGAAGATGGCACGCTCGCCGATGATGCTCTCGTACCCGGCGATGCTCAGCATCAACTCCTGACCCTCCGCGCTGCTCACCGAAAGGGAGGCCACGCCCTCGTCGAGGAAGTAGACGTACTGCGCCGGGGTGTCGGCTTCGTGCAGGACTTGTCCACGCTTGAGCGACACCGGTTTCAGGTGCGCGGCGAGGCGTCGGTATTCGGCTTCGGGCAGGGCGGCCAAAAGCGAATTGACGGGGCGCGGGTCGGCGCTGGGCTGAGACATGTCTGTTGACCTTAACAAGTGCGAGAAAGAAGGAATAACCCCGGCACGATAATAACGGCCGGAGAATAGTACACCGCGGTTATCGGGTGTCACAATTCGCGCGGCAACTTGGCCTGTTTGTGCAGAGCGGGCAAGGGGTTTGAAATTCGTAGTGTGTGTCGAGAGGGTGACGGCGGACGGGCGACGCGCGCACCTCGCGCCGTCCATCCTACGCGGACAAGTCGCTCAGCGAGCGCTTAAGCGAGGCGTTCGTCAGGGGGTGAAAATGGTATTCGCCGGGGAAGGTGGCGAAGGCGGTCATGCGTATCACCGGCCGCTACCAGACGCGGCCGTTGCCGCCCAGCAGCCGGTCGAATTCCTTCTTCACGACCGGATAGCATTCGCACGATTTCCCTTCCATCCCATGCCGGTTGAGGATGCTCACGTGGCCGCGCCTGTACCTGATGATGCCCTCGTCCTGTAGTTTGGCAGCCGCTTCGCTCACACCGGCGCGACGCGTGCCCAGCATGACGGCGATGAATTCGTGGGTCAGTTGCAACTCGCCGGAGGCCGCCCTGTCCTGACACATGAGCAGCCAGCGCGCCAGCCGCCCGTCAATGGGGTGAATGCGGTTGCAGGCGGCGGTCTGCGCGATCTGGATGATGAAGGCTTGCGTGTAGCGCAGCAGTAAATCCTGTAGATGTTCGCCACGCTTGAACTCCGCGCGCAATACGTCGGCGCGCATGCGAAGCGCGTTGCCGGGCAGTTGCACGACGGCTTGCAGAGGCGACGTGACGCTCCCCAGAAAGACGCACACGCCGAACATGCCTTCGTTGCCCACCATCCCCGCTTCGACGCTCTTGCCGTCTTCGAGTTGGCAGACGATTGAGACTGTGCCGACGTTCGGAAAATAGACGTGCGTGATGGGCTCGTTCGGGCGATACAGGACTTCCCCGAGCATTAACTCGACGGGTTCTAAATAAGCCGAAAGGCGTTCGAACTCTTCGGGCGGCAGGGCGTTCAAAATCCGGTTTCGGGTGGGCGTGGATAGAGCATTAAGAGATGACATAAGGCGGCTTTTCTTCTGCTGGTGTTAAACGTTAACGAACGCAGCGTGCAACAACAGGCGAAGAGTGCTAGGCCAAACCCAATGTCGAAGGCTTTCAATCTCGAAACAGAGTAACAGCTTAGTCTATGCTCGCACTGAACACAGTACGGCAACGCACACAACTCAGTTCATTCCTGCGCACGCTGCCGTACCGTGAAATGAGTTTCGGTGTGCCATTATGCAGTGTTGTTGCAGGGAGAGCTTTAACATGGTGAACAATCAAAACGGCGTTCGGGGCACGATCTTTCTGGTGGCGGAGGACAATGATGTGCGCCCTAACCTGAGACGCAATCTCCAAAATTATGGCTACCGCGTGTTGCTTGCAGTGGATGAGGAAGATGCGCTCGACAGGGTTGGCTACGGCAGCGTCGTCCCGGCCGACCTATTACTGATCGATCTGGTTGGCAAGCCGGTGGACGAGGTCTTGCAAATCGCGCGCAGGATACGCGAACACGCCAAATATGACGGCCACACGCCGCTCGTCGTGATGGCCGAAAAGTACGGGGCTGACCTGGAAGGCACGGACGTGAACGTGGGCGGAAATGATTGGATCACCTACCTCGAAGACCGCGACCAGTTAAAGAATCTGCTCGCGCGCCTGCTCGACAAATCATCAAAAGAAGAAGCCGCCTAGCCTTGATTCGCAAGCTTTAACTCAAAACAGTTGTTGGGAGACCAGAGAACGCGCCGTCGGTATTGGCGCGTTCTCTTTATTGGCGGGCACGGCCGCACGGCACTCGCGTGCCCGAAACGGTCTTCGAGGAATCTCTCTGTCACAAGTGGTTGTGAGCGAGCGCGCTAGTCTTCGAGGAATCGCCCGCGAAAGAGCGGCTGCCCGGCCAGCGACGTATGAAAGGCGTAAAGCAGTAACACGCCGAGCACGAACAGTTGCAGGAGAAAGCTCGTCGCGTACCACGCGGAGAATTCCGTCGTCACTGGGTAAAAGGGCAGGATGTGTGTGAAGAAATGCGTCGCGATCAGGGCGAGCAGCCCGAAGCGCGTGAGGACGATGAGCAGGATGCTCGGCCAGATTGCTCCGAGCAGCACGCTGAACAGCGTCGCATCGCTGAAGTTCAGGTTCACGACGGTGAAGAAGAGCAGCCAGCTTGCCGCCGCTCCGAGCCAACGCCGCCGGAGCAGCATGGTGAAGAAAAGCACGACGGAGATGATGATGAAGGGGAACATCATTGACGACACCGTTTGATTGATCAGCAAAGGGATGAAGCCGCCCAGACCAAGCAGCCCGTATTCGTAGAGAAGATTCGAATTCGTGACGAGCCAGGGCAAACGTCCGCCGGACAGACGCGGCAAGAGCACCTGTGCGCTGTTGGCGAGGGGGATGCCGATGCCGAAGGCCGCCCCGATCAGCACGTCGCGCCCGACGAGCGGATCGCGAAAGCCGCCGGCCAGCAGACGGCTCCACGAGATGATCCATTCCGGCCAACGCCGCCTGAGAAACGGTTCGAGCGCGAGATACATCAAGCCCATGAAGAAAGCCCAGTAGACCGCCGACTGTAGCGCGGTGACGAGTTGACCCATCACTTCTCCGACGGTGGGGACGTGGTGCGCGTTGAAAACCCAGTGGATCATTCTCAGCGCGAAGCTGAAGAGCGCGAGGCGGAACGCACCCCGGCGGTCGCCGCGCCCCAGACGCAAATTTCTCCACGCCAGCAGCGCGCCCAGCAACAGCGCGCCGAAATAGAAGGTGAGCAGCAGGCCGATAAAAGTTTTTTGCCCCGCGCTCGCCTCAAAAGGCGTCTGCCGGTTCGGCCGCTGCCACGAACCTATCAACTCGAAATAGACGGGCTGGCCGCGATAAGCGGCGGCCTCTATCCTGAGCGGGAGTTCAGGCCGCCCGGCGTATGCTCCCTCCCACGCCGCTCGCGCGTCGGCATGACGCGGCGGCGTCCAGCGCGACTGCGCCTGCCGGAAGTTTGCGATTTCGAGTCCCGCCTCTTGAAAAAGAGGCGACCAATCCGGCGCAGCCTGCGGGTTCGCGCCCGCATCCGCAGTCGCATTCGCATCGGCCGTCTCCTCCACCTGTGGCGGCGCGGCCTCGAAGTAAGTCAAACGCCCCGACGTGTCGAGTTTAACGAGCAACATGCCGGAGAGTTCGTTCGGCGGGTCGTGCGGAGCGATCCGCCAGTAGTCGTAAGCCTCCAGATAGTGTGGACTCTGGCGATACCAGAACGTGATGGCGGCCGGTTGCCCCGTCTTCAGTTTCTCCAAACGATCCGGCGAGGTGTCGTGCTCCTTTACGTGTTCCAGATATTCGTATTCCGCGAAAAACCCGTGCGCCGAATCGAGCGGCGGGATGGTGTAACCCGCGCGCCTAGCGATCTCCCGCGCGCGCTCTTTCAGATCGTCCGGCGATTTTTTGAGCGGCACGAAGCGGTGGAGCGAAGTGCGGCCGGAGAAGAAGACGATGAGGGCGACGCCGACGAGCACCGTTGCGACCAACGCGAGAGCGACCGGCGGGCGCAGGCTGCCCTGTTTGGGCGCGGCGGCCACCATCTCGGGCGAAGGCGTCTCGCCCGCGGCGAGCGCGGCGGCGAGCGGGTCGCCTCCGGGCAGAGCCGCCGCCACCTCTAAGGCCGACGCGGGACGCGCGCCCGGTTCAGCCTCAAGGCAGCGAAGTATGACGCGCTCGATGAGAGGGTCGAGATCGTGGATCAGTTTGGAGGGGCTGGTCGGCGTGGTGTCGCTGCGACGCAGGCGCAGCATGTCGTTCAGGTTCGACGCCTCGAAGACCCTTTTTCCGGTGAAGACTTCGTAGAGCACTAGGCCGAGGGAATAGATGTCGCTGGCAACCGTTAACTCGCGCCCGCCGAGTTGTTCGGGCGACATGTAGGCGGGCGTGCCCACGGCCTCGCGCGCGCCGTGGAGACTTTCGGTGAGGGCGGCGATGCCGAAGTCCGTGATGCGCACGTCGCCGCGCTCGTCGAGCATGATGTTGGCGGGCTTGAGGTCGCGGTGAAGCACGCCCCGGTCGTGTATGGCGGCGAGGCCGCCGCAGAGTTGGCGCGCGACCTCGACGGCCTTGTCGTGCGGCAGACGGTTGATGCGTTTCAGCAGCGAGGCGAGTTCTTCGCCGCGCACAAACTCCATCGAGATGAAATGCTGGCCTTCGTACTCGCCCACGTCGTAGACGCGGCAGACATGGCGGTGTGAAATCTGGCGCGCGACGCTCACCTCGCTGTAGAAGCGCGCGAGTGCAGCCCCGTCGGCCGAGAGCTTTTCGGGTAGGAACTTGAGCGCGACCGCTTGCTTGAGTTTGAGATCGTCGGCGCGATAGACCTCGCCCATGCCGCCGCGCCCGAGCAAGCCTATGATGCGATAACGTTCGGCGAGCACTTCGCCGGGGATGAAACGCGCGTCGTCAATCGAGCCGGAAGCGGAATGAGTTTGCGAACGCTTCGACGAATCTTTTTTCCCATCCGCAACGGCCTTGCCGGTTGCGGACGCTTCGGGCGCGGCCGTGATGAGCCTCGCGGCCACGCCGAAAACGGGCGTCTCGATGAAGTCTTCGGCCTGACGGTCGAAGCCGAGCATCTTCTCGACCTCGCGGCGCAACGCTTCGTCGCCCGCGCAAGCTTCTGTGAGAAAGGCGGCGCGTTCATCCGCACCCTCACGTTCGAGCGCGGCCTCGAACAGTTCGTCAATTTGTCGCCAGCGGTCTTGTCTCATCACCGCCCCCTTCGGCGAGAGCGCGATAGAGCCACGCCTTCGCGCGTCGCCACTCGCGTCTGACGGTCGTCGGAGAAATCCGCAACACTTCCGCCGTCTCTTCTATTCCCAGCCCCGCGAAGTAACGCAGTTCGACGATCCGACCCTTCTGCGGGTCGAAGGCTTCGAGCGCGCGCAAGGCTTCGTCAAGCGCGAGGAAATCCGTCGCCTGCCCATCGGCCAGCACCGCCGCCTCATCGAGCGAAACATGAATCGCGCCGCCGCCTCGTTTATCGCGCGCGTTCGCCCGCGCGTGATCGATCAGGATGTGGCGCATCACCTGCGCGCAGACGGCGTAGAAGTGCGCGCGATCCTGCCAGCTAAAATTTTCCTGGCCGGAGATGCGTATAAACGCCTCGTTGACGAGCGCGGTGGCCTGCAAGGTGTGGTCGCCGCGCTCGCGGCTCATCTGGCGTCGGGCGATGCGGCGCAGTTCGGCATAGACGAGCGGTGTCAGTTTGTCGAGCGCGGCGCGGTCGCCCCTCCCCCAGTCGGCAAGCAGGCCGGTGATCTCCTGTTTCGAGATTGTCGTCATTATTGCGGGCGAGCCGTGCCCCGGCGTGTCGAATGCAAAAGCGGGCGGATTGTAGCACTCAAAAATTTTTGTGGAAGAAATTTTTCAAATTGTTCAAAGGGGTGGACACTTTTCGCCGCGATTGTCGCTTCCTCAAGTGAAGGCCGAAATAGACTGACGGGGACGAAGGGCGCGACCGCCGGAATGTTCCGTTAAGCGCTTCAACAAAAAAATTTGTCGGGCGGAGGAAACACTCATGCGAACTTCAAACACGGAAAAGAACGACGAGGCGCAGATGCTTTGCGCCATCACCCTGACCTGCTACGTGACGACACTGGCCGGGTTGCTCGCCCTGGGCTATTCGGTGTTTTCGCTCGCCGCTCGCACGCTCAACGAAAACATCTTCGCCGTTTATTCACGCCAGATTTTTTAGCCGCACGGACTGCGCTTGTGTGCGCGGCAACATTCGCTTCCATTGACCAACTTCCAAAACTTTACAACGGAGAAACGAGATGAAAAAACTGACCGGAAACAGACGCCTCCTTTGCATCCTGATAGCCATCGCCGCCTGCGCGCCGGGCAGCCACATACACGCCTCGGCCGTGTCGGGCGCGAACGCGGCCGACGAAGCGGCCGTGCGTGAAAACGTGCGACAGATGGAGGCCGGCTGGAACGCCAAAAGCGGCGCGCTCTACGCCAAGCCTTTCGCCGCCGACGCCGACTACGTCATCATCAACGGCATGCACCTGCGCGGGCGCGAGGCCATCGAGAAAAGCCACCAGCAAATCTTCGACACCTTCTATAAGCACTCGACCCTCAGCATCGCGGTCAAACAGATTCGCTTCCTGCGCCCGGACGTGGCCGTCGTTCACATCAACGGCAACAACCGTGTGCGGCAGGGAGAGGAGACGGTAGAGATGGACGGGACCATCACGCTGGTGATGACGAAGGAGAAAGGCGAATGGAAGATCGTGGCGTTTCAAAACACGCGCGTCCTCGCCGAACAGCCGCGTCCCGCCGGAGGCCGGACGCGTTGATGATTTTGATTCGAGCAGCAGATATGGAGAAGCGCATGAACATATCGCACAGCAGCAACCGCCGCAGGATGATCGCGGGCGTGAGCCTGATCGGCCTATCCGTCGGCTTTCTGTCGAACACGTTGACGGGATTGATGACCCGCCCGGCATCGCCGACGCAAACGATGATCGCACTCGCGGGATTTTTGTCCATCTTGAACTGCGTATTGATGACCGCCTCCATGCTGGGGCTGTCGCAGTTGCTTCGCGCCGGCGCGGATCGCGTGGGCTTGCTCGGCGCGGCCTTCGCGCTCATCGGCTGGGCGGCCTCGATGAGAATCCTGACTGTGATTCACCTCGACACGGTGATACACGCGGGTGTGGAGGGGGTTCCGCCTTCCGCGCTCGGGTCGGTTTTCAACTCCGCGCCCGCCTTGTTCCTGAGCATATTTCCCGTCGGGCTGTTCTTTCCGCTGGGACTCATCACGCTCGGCCTCGCGCTGTTCTGGTGGCGTCCCTTGAACCGCTGGCTCGGGCTGCTGCTCGCGCTCGGCGGCGTGCTCTTCCCCGTCGGGCGCGCGGCCGGGATCGAGTCTGCCCTCACCGCCTGCGACATCGTGCTCGCCGTGGCCTTCGCCGCGATTGGATGGCAAATCCTGACCCGTCCCGAAGTGTGGGAAGCAACTTCGAGCGAAAGTGAAACTGTGAATACGACTTTGTTAAGCGAGCTACGGGCGGGCGCGTGACTTTGTTAAGCGCGGTCGGATTCAGACACGAACTCTTAATCGCCGAATTCGATTTGCTCGGGGATCGCGCCCAACTCGACATTGTACGCCGCGCGGATCGCCTCCTTCGGCGTGGGCTGAGGCCACAGGGGAATCCGCGCGCTCAGTTTATGACTCGCCACACACGCGCGAAAATATTTTTCGTGTTCCCATTCCACTTCGGCCATGGCGAGCAGACACTCCACAAACTCCGTGCGGCCTGAGCGCGAAGCGTGACGCGCCGCCGCCTCATACTCGCTGATGTTGCGGCTCTCAAGTTTGCCCGCCCCGTACATCGGCAGCAGCCACCCGGTTACGTGACACATCGTGCCGAGCGTCCGCCCGATGACGGTTGCGCGAAACTCCCGCGCGCGGTTCGGCTTCGCGCCGACCTGTTCGAGCATGCGGCCGAGCAGACGCCTGTGATGCCATTCCTCTTCCTCGATCTGACGGATGCGCGTCCTTGTCGCTTCATCCTTCACCGAATGCCAGTGTCCCCGGTAGGCATACGCCGCCGCCAATTCGCCCGAGTAGGCGAGCCGGAGGATTTTGATAAGCTCATCTAAATGAGAGGTCATCCGCCCTCGATTGTAGGGGCGGCGGGTGAGGGATGCAACCGCGTTTTTTTGTGCCCCGCTGGCAGACGCTTTCCGGCAAGGTATCGGGCGAGCGATTCGCCGCCTGTCCACACGCCCGGCGGCTTACGAAGAAGACGGCCAGGGCGATGCGACCCGCTCGATTCGTCGCATCGCCGTGGCCGTCGGAGTTTGTTCCCTCCACTGCCCGCGAGATTATTTCCCGGCCGCGTTGCAAGTCACAAAGAGTTCATGTCAATGACGAAGCGATAGCGCACGTCGCCCTTGATCGTGCGCTCGTAAGCCTCGTTGATGTTCTGGATGGGAATCACTTCCACATCCGAAGAGACGTTGTGCTCGGCGCAGTAGTCGAGCATCTCCTGCGTCTCGCGGATGCCGCCGATCATCGAACCGGCCAGTTTTCTCCCGTTCGTGATCAGCGAGAAAGCGTGTACCTCGGCGGGCTTTTCGGGCGCGCCCACGAGCACCATCGTCCCGTCGCGCCGCAACAGATTAAGATACATGTTGAGATCGTGCGAGGCGGAAACGGTGTCGAGGATAAAGTGAAATTTGCCCGCGAGGGGTTCGAGGTTTTGCGGGTCTTTCGTCACGACGAAGTGATGCGCGCCGAGGCGTCGTGCGTCTTCCTCTTTCGACTGCGAAGTGCTGAAGACCGTGACCTCCGCGCCCATCGAAGCGGCGAGTTTGACGCCCATGTGCCCCAGCCCCCCGAGGCCGACGACCCCGACGCGCTGCCCCGCGCCGACGTTGAAATGACGCAGCGGCGAATACGTCGTGATCCCGGCGCAAAGCAGCGGTGCCACCTTTTCCGGCGGCAGGCTCGCGGGAATCTTCAACGTGTAGTTTTCGTCAACGACGATCTGATTTGAATAGCCCCCGTAAGTGGGCGTCTGCTCGTCCATCTCTGTCCCGTTGTAGGTGGGGACGAGGTGTTTCTGGCAATGTTGCTCCTCGCCTTCCCCGCAATTTTCGCAAGTGCGGCAGGATTCCACGAAACAGCCGACGCCCGCGAGATCGCCTTCCTTGAAACGCGTGACCTCAGCGCCGACGCGCGCGACGCGCCCGACGATCTCGTGGCCGGGAACCATCGGATAGATCGAATTGTCCCACTCGTTGCGCGCCTGATGGATGTCGGAGTGGCAGACTCCGCAGTAGAGTATTTCGATGAGTACGTCGTGCGCGCCGGGTTCGCGCCGCTCGAAGCTGAACGGTGCGAGGGGCGCGCTTGCCCCTTCGGTTGCGTATCCGCGTGTCTTTAGCATTGTATGATTCTCTTCCTTCTTTTCGATTCAGACCATTGCAGTGTTTCCAGACGAGTTTACCGAAACGCGCTTTTCGTGTTTCCGTCTCGCGCGTGTTTCGGCCGGCTTCCGAGTTTTAGCAACCACAGTTGTCATTTTCTTCACCGCGATGCCACTATTCATCTCCGCCGGCATACGGCGCTTGGCTTCGGGGCGGCTAAACCCGCGTCGGTCGCGTGCGACCCTTTACCATCTTGTCGCTTCGGGTAAGCCGTGATAAGTTCTCATCAAAAGAAGCTCACGAGACAAATGGGGAAGGAAGCAAGGCCGATGGGTGAAATGCAACCGGACAAACGCACGGTTCTCGTCGTGGACGATTCGGGCGACATTCGCGAGTTGATGCGGATGATGTTGCAAATGAGAAATTGTTTGGTCGTCGAGGCCGTCAACGGGCAGGAGGCCGTGGAACTCGCTCCGCAGGTGCGCCCGAATTTGATCTTGATGGACTTGAGCATGCCCGTGCTCGACGGCTACGAAGCGACCCGCCAGATCAAAGCGCAACTCAGAACACAGAATATCCCCATCGTGGCCGTGTCGGCCTTCTGCGACGTGGAGAACCGGCACAAGGCCGTCGCCGCCGGTTGCGTCGAATGCGTCAGCAAGCCGATTGACTTCGCCGTCATCGGCGACGTGGTGAGACGCTACCTGCAAGCCTGAAGACCGAAGTCTTCCCCAACCACTCGACGGGCGCGAAGCCCCGAACGTTAATTCTACTTACGACTCGTAACCCCGGCCAGCCCCACGATCACCGCGACGAACTCCGGCGGATTAATCGGCTTCGCTACATGTACCTGAAAGCCCGCGAGTAGCGCACGCATCCGGTCGTCTTCCTGGGCATAAGCGGTCAGCGCGACGGCGGGAATTCTGCCTCCCTCTTCCGGGCTGAGCGCGCGCACGTTGCGCAGCAACGCGTAGCCGTCCTCTTGCGGCATGCCGATGTCGCTTACCAGAATATCCGGCCTGAACTCTTTCAACGCGGTCATCGCCTCGGAGGCCGACGCCGCCGCACGCACCTTCGCGCCGCTCTGCTCCATGATCGTCTTTAACAACAGGCGCGCATCGGCTTCGTCGTCCACGATCAGCACGCGCAAATCCGCCAGATGCGCGACGGGACTGACCGCCGCCGCGACCTCTGCGAGCGACGCAGAGAGTTTTTGCGCCTCCGCCGCGCCGTCCCGGTCGCCGTCTGCGGCAGGCAGTTCGATGATGAAGGTCGCCCCCCTCCCCTCGCCCGCGCTCTCGGCCACGACCGTCCCGCCGTGAATTTCGACGAGGTGGCGCACGATGGCGAGGCCGAGGCCGAGGCCGCCGTGCGTGCGCGTGATCGTGCCGTCGGCCTGCCGGAAGCGGTCGAAGACGTAAGGGAGAAAGTCGCTGCTGATTCCCTGCCCCGTGTCCGCGACTGCGATCCGCACGTGCGATTCGTCGCGACTCAGACTGACCGCGACCTCGCCGCCCGAGGGCGTAAACTTGACGGCGTTCGCCAGCAGATTCCACATCACCTGCTGGAGACGCGCAGGATCGCCCCACACCGCCGCGAGGCCGACGCCCGGCGCTGTTTCCGATTTGAGCGTGATGCCCTTCGTGGCCGCCGCAGGGCGCACCGAGTCTAATGCCGCCTCGACAATCGCGCCCAGTTCGACAGGCCGCGCATCGAGTGCGACCTTGCCCGTGATGATGCGCGAAACGTCGAGGAGGTCTTCGATAATCTGCGTCTGCGCCAGCGCGTTGCGCTCGATGGTTTCAATCGCGCGCGCCGTCGTCGGTTGATCGAAGTCGCCGGTGCGCAACATGCTCGACCAGCCGACGATGGCCGTGAGCGGCGTGCGCAGTTCGTGCGAGACGGTGGCGAGAAATTCGTCTTTGAGACGGTTGGCCGTTTCCGCCTCGGTGCGCAAACGCTGCTCGGTCTCGTAGAGGCGTGCGCGCTCCAACGCCTGCGCGCACTGTTGCGCGAGCGCGAGCATAAAGGCGCGGTCATCTTCGCCGAAACTCTGCTCGCGCGGGAAGCTCAAGCCCATCGCGCCGATGGTGCGGCCTTTGACGTGGAGCGGGAGTGCGACGAGCGCGTGGCTGCCCGTGATTGACGCGAGCGGGCCAATCATCGGGTAGCGTTCGTTCGAGCCGGCGAACGACTCAAGGAGCACGGGGTGTTTATCGCGCACGGCGTCAGCGAGCGGGACACGCGTTTCCAGCGCGAAGTGTTTCCAATGTTCGATCACCTCCGACGGAAATCCCATGGTGGCGACGATCTCAAGATTCGTGCCCGCCTCGTCCAGCAACACCACCGTACCCGCGTGCGCGTTCAGGGAACTGATGCCCTGCTCGATGACGGCGGTAGCGACCTGCTGCGGCGTCAATGCCTGCGAGAGCGCGGCGGAGACGGCTTGCAGGCGCGCGAGACGGTCTGAGGTTCGTTCGGCCGCTTCCCTCGTCTGCCGCTCGGCGCGGTAGAGCCGCGCGTTTTCGACGGCCAAAGCCGCGCGGCGCGCGAGGTCTTCGGCGCGCGCGAGGTCTTCGGTCGTGTGTCCGCGACTCTTCTCAGTGTTGACGAACGTGATGACGCCGAGCACCCGTTCGCGCATCTTGAGCGGCACGAGCATGACCGAGCGGAAGCCGATCTGCCGCATGATCTCCAAATGCTTTTCGTCGCGCGCGCCCGCGACGAGCAGTTCGTCCGGGATGTCCGGGTAGAATTCCGACTCGCCGGTGCTCAAAACGTGATACAGCCCCGTCGGGTCGGTCGGGTCGGGCGGGTAGCGCTGGTAAATTTCGTGCGCCCACTCGATCTTCGCTGGGTCAATGTGTGCGACGACCAGACGGCGCAACGTGCCTTCTTCATCCGCTATGTCAATGCCGCACCAGTCGGCAAACTGCGGGACGGCGAGGCGTGCGACCGTTGCAAGCGTCGTCTCGTAGTCGAGCGAGGAGGAGAGCGCGGTGCTCGCTTCGGCGAGGAAATGTTCGTTGGCCTCCTGCCGCATGCGCTCGCTGATGTCCATCGTCACGCCGCGCATGCCGACGGGTCGCCCGGCCTCATCCGCGATGACAGACGATTGCGCCTCAACCCAGACGACGCGCCCGTTCTTCGCCACCCAGCGAAACCTGCTTGTCCCCACTTTGCCGCTCGCGAAGGTGGCCGCCGCCTCGCGCCCGGCACGCTCGCGGTCGTCCTCGTAGACGATGGAGAGCCAGAAGTTGGGCGTGGCGAGCCATTCCTCGACCGTGTAGCCGAGCATCGTCTCGACGTAATCGCTGACGAAGTTGATGCGCTGGCTCGACTCGTCCGGCACGCCCCACGCTTCCCATACCACGCCCGGCACGCTCGCCACCATCGCCTGCAAATGACGCCTCTGACTTTCGAGCAAAGACGCAAGGCGCATCTTTTCCGCTTCCGCACGCTTGCGCTCCGTCACGTCGCGCGCCACGCCCTCAATCGCGGCGGGCTGGCCGCCGAGGTAGGAAACCCTCGTGCTGACTTCGAGCGTCAGGCGGCGGCCGTCTTTCGTCATGATGTCTATTTCATAGACGGTCGCGCCCGTGTCCTGGAGTTTACGCTCCAGCATCTGCTTCGCGCGCTCAAGATGCTCCGGCACGACGACCTGTGAGATGTTCAAGCCGCCGAGAATCTCTTCGCGCGTGTAGCCGGTGATCTCCGCCCCGGCGCGGTTGATCGAGAGATAATTGCCCTGTAGGTCGTGCGCGTAGATGATGTCGTTGGCGTTCTCCAGGAGGCTCCGGTAACGCTCCTCGCTGAGACGCAGAGATTCTTCCGCCTGTCTGCGGGCGGTGATGTCCGTGTCGGAACCCGTCAGCCTGTAAGCCTTCCCCGAAGCGTCTCTGAGCGCAATACCCTGCGCCAGAAACCAGAGATAGCGGCCATCTTTGTGGCGTCGGCGCACTTCAATCTCGTATCGCGGGACTTCGCCTGCGACATGCGCCCTCGTGGTCGCGATGACCTTATCTTTATCGTCCGGATGGACGAGTTGATACCAGGCGTCGAGGTCATTTTCCAGTTCGTCGTCCGTGTAACCGAGCAACGCTTTGAGGTTCGGGGACAAATAAAGTTCGTCGGTTTCAAGGTCTAAGTCCCAGATGCCGACGCGCCCCGACTCGGCCGCGCGCTGGTAGCGCGACTCGCTTTCACGCACGGATTCCTCGGCCTGTTTGCGTTCCGTGACATTGCGCGCCACGCAGACGTGGAGGCCGGGCATGACGTGCGCCCGCGCACTCCATTCCAATTCGACGACGCTGCCATCGGCGGCGCGCATCGGGAAGTTGCCGGCGAAGACGCCGGTCTCGCTCAAAACGTTGATGGCGCGCCGCGCTTCCTCTTCCCTTTCGGGAAGCATGAACTCGCTGAAGTGCGCGCCGACGAGTCGCTCGCGCCGCGCTCCGAGGATGCGGCAAAGGCTCTCGTTTACGTCAACGAAGTGGCCGCCTACGTCCACCACAATGATGCCGTCGAGCGTGGTCTCAAAGAGCGCGCGGTAACGCGCCTCGCTCTCGCGCAAGCCCTCTTCGGCCATGACACGCGCCGTGATGTCTTCGTGCATCAGCACGACTTCGCGCACGCGCCCGGCCTCGTCTTTGATCGGGTAAGCGACGGCCTTCGTCCAACGACGCGGCTCGGCATGACGCGTGATGTGCGGGATGGTCGCGTCGGGGTCGTATAAGACCGGAGGCATCTCGACGGCCTCTCCGGCAAAAGCGCGCCGGATATACGGCATGATGCCATTCTCGACGAGTTGCCGGTCTTCGAGGATGTTGTAACCTTCGAGTTGTTCCAGCGTCACGCCCCACAACTCTTCCCATGCGCGGTTGACGCGCAGGATGCGCCCTTCGGGCGACATGATCTGGATGCTGAGCGGCGACTGTTCGAGGATGGCGCGGAAGCGGTCGTCGGTGGGCGATTCAATTGTGCCGTCTTTGATAACCATGAGGATTCTGCAATCACCCCGACACGAAGCGCGGAGACCACCCGCCCATCACAGTCAACCCACGCCGGAATGTTTTATGCCTACTCAGACACTACCCGACTAAAATTATCAACGCCCTATAACACTTCGTTACATTCTAGTCCAAGTTTGCAGTTGGAGCTAGACAAGCTGCGAAAAGCTCTTGATTTCAGTCGTAGCGGGCATGTTCGGGATACCCTCTTCAAGGCTTACTTCCCTGCGCTGCTTCAAGTTTCCACCTACGAATTGAAACATATCTATTGACATCTATCGGCATTCGCTGTAAAAGACGCTTTCTCGCTTTATTCAACACTTACGAGGTGTAATGATGGCAATCGTCAAACAGCACGATGAAACCCTAACCCTGACCGCCGCGCAGGAAATGCTCGGCGTTTCCCGCACCACACTCTGGCGCATCATCCGTTCCTACCAAATCCAGACACTGACGGACGTGCTGGACACACGCATCAAGCTGGTTAAAAAATGTGACATCGAACGCGTGCTGGCCGACGCCGAAAAAGTGCGCAGAGGAATCGCAGCATGATCACCATCGCCATCGCCAATCAAAAGGGCGGCGTCGGCAAGACCACCGTCTGCCGCGAACTGTCCGCCTGTTGTGCGCTCAGAGGTTATCAAACCCTGACGATAGACGCCGATCCGCAGGGTAATTTAACTTCCTCGTGGGTTGATTCGGATGTCTATGAAGCGACGCTTTCTCACGTCCTGATTGAACCCGAATCTACTACGGGCGTGAAGGTTGAACCGCTTCCTCTCGACGACGCCATCCTGGAAAGCCCCGTCGAAGGTCTCGATCTGGTTCCGGCCGATATTCGCCTCGCCAGATTCGAGATGCAGCCCGACTATTTAACGCACCGTCTCAGAAATCAACTCCAGGAGCACGGCAAAGGCTACGATCTGGTCTTCATTGACTGCCCGCCGCAACTCGGAAAGCTTTTAACGGCCGCACTTTACGCCTCCGACTTTGTCATCGTTCCCTGCGCTTCCGACGCCATGGGCCTGCAAGGTCTCTCGGATTTGGCCTTCACCATCGAGCAGGTTCGTAAGAACGTCAATTCCGGCCTTCAAATGCTGGGCGCGGTGATAAATCTCTATAAACCACAGCGCAATTTGTCGGCCGAATCCCGTAGCGCGGTGGAGGCCGCAATCGGCCTTGTCGGCCACGTTTTCGACACTAACTTGCATGACTACTCTAAAGTGGCCGAAGCCCCTTCACAGAAATTACCGGCCGTCCTTTACGCAAAGTCACACCGCGCTTCCGATCAGCTTTGGAGTCTGACCGAAGAGGTTCTAGAGCGGCTGCAAATGTCGCGGCAAAAGATTTCCGCAGTCAAGTGAGGTGATCAATGGGAGAGACTAAACCTAAAGCTTCCAATTCTTTACGCAGCCCGCAGCCGAAAAAGAAACTCGGTTTATCCGTGCCGACGGCGTTGCGCTTGCCACACGATGATTTAATAAAACCCGAAGAGACGCAGACCCCTGTCACCCCCGTCACCCGTGTGCCCCCTGTCACCCCTGTCACCCCCGTCACAGGGGTGACAGGGGATGCGGCTCCCAAAAAGGATTTTACGCGGGTGGCTAACTCGGTGGTGCGCGACGCGATCCCCGCCGGACTCTTTACCGGCAAAGGCAAACAACTCTATGACTATCTCTATTCCCAAACCCGCGGAGCAATAGTCCCGAAGCGCTCGGAACGCATCCCGACGGACAAAGTGATGCGCGGAGCCGGCATGACGCGCCACACTTATCGGGCACATCTCCAACGGCTCGTTTTGTCTGGATTAGTAAATGTGGAAGAGAAGGGGGGCGAACACGGGGGCAACCTTTTTACCGTTAATTTACCGGAAGAAGTCGGAATAGAGAGGGGTGACAGGGGTGACAGGGGTGACAGGGGTGTGACAGTGCAAGATCTACACATGGTACAGGGGTCAGAATCTGACAGGGGTGACAGGGGTCTATCTGTTGAAAACACAGGTACTTATGACACGCCTAAGACTTCTTTTAAGACTATAGAAAAATTTTTTGATGATGATGCTTTCGCCAAATCGCTCCGCGAGGTGGAAAGGGAACTAACGGGTAAGGAATCGTCTGCTCAAGCGTGGGAATCGTTATTTGAATTGCTCGCTGCGGAACTTAAAATCGCGGCCGCGCGCACCACAGTCTCATCCGTGCCGGCATTTCTTACCGAGCACCTGCGTCGCAGGTTATGGAAACTGGACAAGAAACAGCTAGAAGAAGAAGTCGTAGATGAGAAATCCACTGAACCGCCAATAGATGCTTCAAAATGCCTGGATTGCGGTGCTACCGGCTGGTGGTACCCGAACGGCCCGGACAAAGGTGTAGCTCGTTGTAGACATCAGAAACTACGGTAAATTTTCAGTTTAATCAATCCAGTTTGCCTGTTACGCCGGAGCGGAGACGGCACTTTGCTAGAAACTCGACAGTGTACCTGCAACGACCTTTTATTACACACGAATGGGTTTGTAACGAAGATTCAAACTTGGGCGGGATAACTTGTAACCCGAATTGCAGGGGCTGCTGCGAACAGCACCTATTTTAAGCGTCTCGACTTTCAGGAGTCCTGTGGGGCTTCAAGGTTAATCAAATACGCTATGATTGACCCGCCCGAAATCTCAAGTCACTTTATCCAGCCGGTACGACCGTTTTGTTTCATAAGGTTTCACGAACTCTAAATAAATGAAACCAGAAGATGTCGAATGATGAAACTGAATAAATTTCCACGCTCTCCCTAGCATTTAAGGTAATTCTTGTTTTATTAATACTAAATTTAACTTCATGGAAGGCATCCACCATCATTGTCGGTTCGATCACACAGAGCTATGCCGTTCGAGCGGGCTGATTACATCAATGCATGATCGTCATTGGCTATTAGGTCAGCCCTGGTCTTTAGCGTGAAACGAGCCTTGTGGGGCTGATCCTCCTCGGCCTAATATTTCATAGGAGATACCACGACATTTGAACAGACCCGGCAGCGAGGAGCGATGCCGAAAGGTATCAGCGCCTAGCGGCTTGCCTTGATGTCGTAAGCCCATAATGTGCCCAGGTCGCGAATGTAGAGCCTTCCGTGAGCGATGACCGGATACGCAAACGCGCCCTCCGGATACGGCCCTACCTGTTTCTTCTTCGGCTGAGCCGGCGGCGTGAATCGGCCCTTCTCTCGATAGCCTTCAGGGGTCGCCTCCACCAGCGCGATCTCTCCATTGATGCCATGAAGATATAAATGCCCGTCGGCGTAGGCTACCGACGCCCAGCCGATAGTCTCGGCCTGCCATTTCACCTTCCCTGTAGCGAAATCCGCCACTACCAGCTTTTGCCCGACTTCCGTCCCGTAAAGATTTTCACCGACCACCACCGCCCCTCCGATGCCGTTCGGAAGACCGCGCACAAAATAGACCTGCTCCGCGGCGACTCCGCTGCCGTCCGGCTTAAAACGGACGAGTCCGCCTCCGACACCGAGAGCTCCGCAGTACACATATCCGTCACGACCGACGGGTGTGAAATACTGAGCCGGCCCCTTGGCAACCTCCTTATAACGCCAGAGGAACTGGCCTGTCTTCGCATCAACTCCGACCATGCCCTTGCTCAGTAACTGCACGTATTGTTTCCGGCCGCCTCCCTGGAGGACAATTGCCGATGCGTAACCCGCGGGGTCGCCGCCGGGAATCGCCGATTTCCAGATGACCGCGCCCGTCTTTTTGTTAAGCGCCACCATCGTAGCCTGCGCGCCGCCGGGGGTTACGACAACAACGTCGCCATCAACCAACGGAGACTCCGCATAAGCCCATTCGCCCGGCTGACCGCCAAACTCTTTACGGATGCTCTTCTGCCAGCGAATCTTGCCGCTCTTGGCTTCGAGGCAGGCGATGTCGCCGTCCGAACCCAGCGCGTAGATGAAATTTCCATCAACGGTGGGAGTTGATCGGGCTTTCGCGTAAGGCGGGTTCTGATTGGGATTGCCGACGTTGCCGACGCGTGTTGTCCAGATAGGTTTTCCGTCCTCGGTCGAGAGAGCCTGGACAAACTCATTCTCCATGCCACGGTTGCTCATCAGGTAAAGGCGCTTTCCGACAACCGCCGGGGTTGAATAGCCGTCTCCAATGTCGTTCACTTGCCAGAGCAGTTTCGGGCCGCCCGCCGGCCATTGTTTAAGAAGCCCGCGCTCATGCGATATCCCGTCACGCGCCGGGCCTCGCCATTGAGGCCAGTCGGAAGTCGAAGCAGCAAGGTTGGCAGACCCCGTAACGCACACGGCTGAGAAGCACAAACAAATGGCCGCAATGATAGTTGGTAATCGTGTCTTCACTGTCTTCTCCTTCTGACTATTGGAATAGCTTTCGGGTATCGCCGCCGTTTAGTGATACGGTCGGTTTCAAGAGATGTTCCGTCACACTGCGCCTGAGCCTTCGGTTTGAGCCTCCCGAGGTCTAACTACAACGGCGACGATTCTTCCGTCTTTATGGTCAGGGAAGACAAACTGGTAAGCCTTGCAAAGGGCGGGCGATAGTTCCCCTGACGGACGCCCTCTCGAATCTTATCCCGCCGCTTTACCTTGAGCAGTAACATCCGGTAACGCACGCGAAAGGCTTGGCTTGAACCGGCGCGACCGCCTTGTTCAAGCGTCATGCGTTCGGGCTTTCGGTTGGTTCGACGGTTTTGACTTTGCACATGATGGGGCATAGTTTAATTTCCGTCCGGGTATTTAGAAGAATTATGATAAAGGTATGAAAGATTTAGATAGCACTTATTTCTCCGTTCTTGATCTTGCTCCCGTTAAGGATGGCGGTACGATTGCCGATACGTTCCGCGACACGCTGGACCTGGCACTGCACGCCGAAGCATGGAGCTATCGTCGCTACTGGCTGGCCGAGCATCACAACATGCCCGGCATCGCGAGTGCGGCGACGGCGGTGCTGATCGGATATGTCGCCGGGGGCACAGAGACCATCCGCGTCGGGTCGGGCGGCGTGATGCTGCCGAATCATGCGCCGCTCGTCGTCGCCGAGCAGTTCGGCACGCTTGAATCTCTCTACCCCGGAAGGATTGACCTGGGGCTTGGCCGCGCTCCGGGAACAGACCAGCGCACGGCTCGCGCACTTCGACGGCATCTCGCCACGGTTGAAGATGATTTCCCGCGAGACGTTGCCGAGTTGCAATCATATTTTGCTCCCGTCCGGCCGGGACAGGCCGTGCGTGCGGTTCCCGGAGCCGGGTTGAACGTACCCATCTGGCTCTTGGGTTCCAGCCTGTTCAGCGCGGAACTCGCGGCGAGGCTGGGGCTGCCGTTCGCCTTCGCCTCTCACTTCGCACCCCATTATTTGTCGCGGGCGCTCGAAATTTACAGAAGCGAGTTTCGCCCATCCGCGGCAATGGAAAAGCCCTATGTGATGGTCGGGGTCAACGTGTTCGCGGCGGACACGGACGCGGAGGCGCGGCGACTGTTCACATCTCTCCAACAGCAATTCGTCAACCTGCGGCGCGGCGTGCCGGGACTGCTGCAACCGCCCGACGAGACGCTGGAAGAGAATTGGTCTGAGATGGAGAAGGCCGGCATCGAGCAGATGCTCGCCTGTTCGGTCGTCGGCTCTCCGCAGACGGTGCGCGGGGGATTGGAAGCCTTCATAGACGCGACGCAGGCCGACGAGATAATGGTGACTGCGCAGATATTCGACCACGCAGCCAGACTGCGCTCTTTCGAAATCGTCGCCGGAGTTATGAGGGGTCGGAAAACGATTTGAAGGTGTCGCCGGAGACAGGCGGGGATGAGAGATAGTTTGAGTGTACGAACGATAACGGCGACGCGCTACGTTACGCCCTTGCGTGAGGGCGGTTCGCTGCCCGCGATAGTCGAGGCGGACGACGATGGCCTCTACGTGCTGAAATTTCGCGGGGCGGGGCAGGGGCCGAAGGCGTTGATAGCGGAACTGGTCGCCGGCGAAATCGGGCGCGCTCTGGGTTTGCCTGTCCCCGAAATAGTCTTTGTCGAACTTGACGCGGCGCTCGCCGGCACAGAGCCTGACCCGGAGATTCAAGACCTCTTGAAGGCAAGTGTCGGGCTTAATCTCGCGCTGGATTACCTGCCGGGTTCGGTAACGTATGATCCGCTCGTCGAGCGTTTGAGTCCCGAACTGGCTTCAGCGGTCGTCTGGTTCGACTCCTATGTGACGAACGTTGACCGCACGCCGCGCAACGCAAACATGCTCATGTGGCACAAGCGGCTCTGGCTCATAGATCACGGGGCGGCGCTCTACTTTCATCACTCGTGGACAAACTATCTGGAGCGCAGCCGCGACGCGTTCGGGCACGTCAAAGACCACATTTTGCTACCGACCGCGTCTCTGATACAGGAAATTGACGAGACGTTGACCCGCCGCCTGACGGCGCAGGTGATAAGCGAGATCGTGAGCCTCATCCCCGATGCCTGGCTCGATACCGATTCCACTTTCGAGAGCGCGCCGGAGTTTCGGCAGGCTTACGTTGACTACTTGATGCGGCGGCTCGAACCGCCTCGACTTTTCGTGCAGGAGGCCGCGCGTGTCAGATCGTCACTCGTTTAATTACGCCGTCGTGCGGGTTGTGCCGCATGCCGAGCGCGAAGAGTTTATGAACGTGGGGGTGATTCTCTCGTGCCAGGCGGCGGGCTTCCTCAACGCCGCCTTCGAGGTGGACGAGAAACGCCTCGGGTCGTTCGCGCCGGGTCTGGATGTGAGCGAGTTGCAATCTCACCTCGAAGCCATCCGGTTGATCTGCGAGGGAGGGGACAAGGGCGGGCCTATCGGCCGCTTGCCGCGCCGCGCGCGCTTCGACTGGCTGGTCGCGCCGCGCAGCACCATCGTCCGGACTTCGGCCGTGCATGCCGGGTTGTGCTCCGACCCGCACCGGGCGTTACAAGACTTGCTGCGAAAGATGGTGAGCGTGCCGCCCGAAACTGCTTAACCCGCACGCGCACTCGCTGCGCAAAAACCAGTCTAATTCAATAGCCCTTTTCAATTGTTCAAATGGAAATTAGCTGCAAAGCGCGCGCGCAGACCTGCGCGGCTCCGGCTGCCCGACTAAGTGCGAGGCAGGTTTACTTTTTCTCCTTCGGCACGAGGCGCGCACCCAGAGGAACGTACTGCTTCTTGTTCAAATCAACTCCGACGATATAGCTACCGCTCGCGCCGACCCGCCGGTTTGCGCCGAAGGTCAGCGGCGGCACGACGCCGGTCTTGAAGTCTCTCAAGTTTTCGAGCGAAGCCATGAGTGCGGAACGCGAAAGTTGTCGGCCGCTTGATTTCGCAGCTTCGACGAACGTCTTTGCCGCCCCGTAGGCGACGGCCTGAAACGCCGGACTGCTCAACCTGACGTTGCCCTTACGCATCGCGTTGACGAACTCCGTGAAGTCGTCCTCGCCGGGCAAGGCCGCCGGGTAGGCGAGAAAAATTTGCGGCGCGAGCGGCGCGGGCGCGTCGAGTGCGCTGTGGCCGATCATCACGACCGAACTGAACAGCGCGGCATTCAGCTTCGCCGCCGCCATGCCACGCGTCAACTGTGCAAACTGCTCCGCGTTACCGAAGAAGAAGATCGCGTCCGGTTTCTTACGGGCGATCATTTCGATCATCGCCTCCACCCGAAAACCGCCCGTCTCGTATGTCTGTTCCAACACGATCTGCATCGGGTAAAGTTTTGCCTGCCACTGGAAGCCCGCCCGCGCGTCGGCATCAAACTCGTTGTCGGATGATATGACGGCTACGCGCGGCGTGCGCTCCGTAAATTTCGCGGCGGCGAAATCAACAAGCGCGCGGGCCTGATCGCCGAAGGTGGGGAGCAGGTAAAAGACGAAAGGGTTCGGCGGGACGGAGAGACGCGGCGAGAGCGTGATGGGGCCGACGAGCGTGACCTCCCGGCGTTTGAGGTAATCGTTCGTCGCCGCGTTTCCGCTCGCCTCGAAGCTGGCGACGAGCGCGAAGACGCCTTCGCGCTCGACCAGACGCTCGGTCGCCGCCAGAGTCCCGGCAGGCTCGCCGCGCGAATCCATTACGACGAGATCGATCTGCCGCCCGTAGATTCCGCCCTGCGCGTTGACCTCCGCCAGATAGGCCGCGAGCGTTGCTTTCACATCCTCGCCCACCTGCGCCAGCGCGCCGGTCAGGGGTAGCGCCGCACCCACCCTGATCCGCTTGTCGTCTATGCCGGGATCGGCGTCGCCTTCTTTGCCGAGTTGCTTGAGATAGGCGATGAGATCGGCCGTCTGCGAAGGGGTCAACTCGTATTGCGGCATGCCGGGATGGAGTCGCGCGCCGGAAGGATCGAGGCCGGCCCTGATGGCGCGCGCGAGCGTCGCTTCGGTGTAGGGCGCGCGCTCACGCCGGGTCAGTGCGGAAGTGTGGGGGGCGACGAGCGTCTCCCAGTTAACCGGCGGGGGTTGGAGTCCGCCTTCGCTCGTGCCCTGCCCGCGCAGGCCATGACAGTTGGCGCACGCGAAAGCAGTCGCGGGCACTTCGAGCTTGTCTGTGCCGAGCAGCGTTTTGATTTCCGCGCCGTCGGGGCTTTCCCCCTTGAGGTAAATTTGCTTGCCGCGTTTTTCCTGCGGCGACAACTCGCGCGTGCCGCTCCCTTGCGCGCCCACGGCTCTCCCGCCGGACGCCGCCCAGATCAAGGCGACGCCAAAGAGGACTGTCAGGATTAGTTTGACGCGGTGGCGTCGGCGGCAGGCGTGCATACTATTGCTGACCTCGACGACAAAGGTCGTCGCCTCGTCACAGGCTCATTTCGCCGGTAACAACTTCAACACGGCGGCGGCGATCTCGGTCGGGTTCGACATCGCGTGCAGCTTCGACCATTCGCCCGTCGCTTCGTTGCCGACGATGAGTTTCAGGCCGTGTTGATTTTTGTCTTCCACGTATCCGCCGAGTTTGTAGAGCACCCAGTCGAGGTTCTCCTTCTTGCCCGTCAGGAAGTACCAGCCCGGCCTCGCCTTGAAACTCTCCGCATATTTTTTCAGCGCGGCGGGCGTGTCCGTCTCAGGGTCAACGCTGAACGACAGCATCACCACCTCACGACCCAGATGCTCGCCGAGTTGTTGCTGCACCTTCGCGAGGTTGGCCGTCATCGGCGGGCACGCGCCCTTGCAGGTGGTGAATAAAAAGTTGATCAGGACGATCTTGTTTTTCAGCAGGTCGTCGTAGAAACGCACCGGGCGATTGTCCTGTGTCAGCAGGACGTGATTCGGAAAGTAGGCCGCGCCGCCCGCGGATTTTGGCGTGCCGCCGGTGGGCGTCGTCGTCGCGGCATTCATGCTCGCGTTCGTTTGCGGCAGCGGAATCTGCGCGTCGTTCCGGCTCGCGTCGCCGCCCTTGGCCGCGGCTTCGTTGACAACTTTGACGAGCGTCGAGGCCGGAGCGAGACCGTAGGTGCGCGTCCAATAACCGGCGGCGTCATTGCCGATGAGCAGCATCGGCGTGTGATCGTTTTTGTCGCCGACGGCCGCGCCGAGCGCTTTGAGCAGTTGGTCAATTTCGGGTTTGCTGCCCGTCACGAAAGACCACCCCGGCGCGGCCTTAAACTTCGCGCTGAACTCCTTCAAGCGTTCGGGCACGTCCGTCGTCGGGTCAACGCTGATCGAGATCAATTCGATGTCGCGCCCGACGCGCTCGCCGAGTTCCTGCTGCAACTTGCGGAAGGTGGCCGTGAGCGGCGGGCAGATCGTCGTGCAGGTGGTGAAGATGAAGTTGATCGCCACGGTTTTGCCGCGCACGAGGTCGGTGTAAAAATTCAGTTTCCGGCCGTGCTGGTCGTAAACAACCGTGTCGGGAATTTTGAGCGAGTTGGGGATAACGGCCTCGGTCGTCCCGGCCTTTGTCGCGGTCGTCGCGGCAGTAGTAGGGGCGGCTGCGGGTGCGGCTTGGTCGCCGTGCCCTTCGTGCGCGGCGGCGGGCGTGTCCTTCAACGGGCGGAGATTCATGCCGCACTTCGGACACCGCCCCGGCTTGTTGGATTTTACTTCCAGGTCCATCGGGCAGGAATAGACGACCGCCGCCTTCTTCTTGACGGCGGTCTTGCGCTGCGCCACTGCGACCGAGTGATCGTCTGCGAAGTCCGAAGGCAGGGCTGCGAGGGCGACAAGGGCGATGAACGAAAAGAGCGCGCGGGTAAACTTTAATTGCATGGTCATTTCCTTTGCCTTGCGGCGGTTACTTTTACTCGGGCTTCTGCCCCGCGACATCGCCGTCGGTAACGACGACCGTCGTGAACGGTAGATCGGCGAAGGTGACGCCGCGCGAGGAGACGCGCATCATCACGTTAAAAACTCCGGCGTGCGGGAACACCTGCGTGATCTCATACTCGCCCGCGCCCACTTCCTTCGCCCACTGCCTTTGCTGCCAGACGCCCGGAGGCTTGAAGACCAGAATCTGCACGTCTCGCAGACCGGCGATGGGTTGTTTGGAAACGGAATCGGTGAGCTTGAACTGGAGCGGGACGCCCGCGCCGTCCGACTTGAACTGCTTGCCCGCGAAGGCGGCCGTTACGACGAGCGTGCTTTTCTCCTCGTCCGCCGTGTCGTTCGCCGACTTGCCAACGTCGGCGCGGAAGCAATGGGCGATGCGGTTCTCGTTGATGAGGACGGGCACGTCATAACTCCCCGCGCGGGTTAGTGTGACGTGCGTCGCGTAAGTGCCCGGCGCGATCTCGGTCAGGCTGCGGTCGAGCAGAAGTATGCCGCGAGCGCGACGTTTGTAATTGCTGAGCGTGCCCATCGGCGCCATCATGCCTTCGACGTAGAAGTAAATCATCGCATCGGGCGCGTGGGCGATCATCACGGAGTTGCCTTCGGGGGTCGGCACGATCATGCCGGCGACGCCGAGGTCGGCGGGCATCTCGCTCGGAGCGCGCTGCCCCGCCTGCACGTCCACCGCCGTGACTTTCCCCTTGCCGACGCCGTCGAGTTCGATGAGCGAAAACTTCTCGGAAGCCGTGCCGCGCAGGTAAGCATAGCGATTGGTGAACACGATCTGGTCGGGACTCTTGACGACGTTCGCCGCGCCGACGATCCGGTTGGTCGCGGCGTCGAACACGGTGACGTTGCTGTCTATTTGATTCACGGCAAAGCCGTAGCGTCCTCGCGGCTCGAACGCGAGCGCGACGACGCCGCGCGCGAGTGGAATGGTCGCGGACACCTTCTGCGTCGCGGGGTCAATGGCCGTCACGTTCCCGCCGTTCAGAGAGGCCACGTAGACGAGACGGCTGGCCGCGCTGTAGGCGGCCGGGATGGGAGTTTTGCCCGTGGGAAGGTCGGCGACTTTGGCGAGCGTCCGGGTGTCAATCGCCGTCACGGTGTCGGCCGCGCTGTTGGTCACGTAGGCGAACGAGCCGTCGGCCGTGAAAGCGATGTTGTGCAGCCCCGCGCCCGCGCCGACGGTGCGCACGAGTTTATTGGTCGCCGTATCAATGACGGCGACGAGGGGCGAGTCGTCGAGGCCGACCCAGACGCGGCTGCCGTCGGGTTGGAGCGCGATGCGCATCGGCTTGTGCTTGCCCTCGATCCGTATCGTCTCGACGATCTTTCTCGTGATCGTGTTGACGACGACGACCGAAGACAGTTCCGGCACGGTGATGTAGAGCATCTCCTTATTTTTGCTCAACACGAAGTCCGCGCCGTTGGCGGGCAACTCGATGATGCTCTCAAGCTTGGTCTTGCTGAAAGCAATCTGCGGGTTGGTGAAGGTGAGCGTGCGGTCGTGATTCAGCGTCAGCAGCAAATAGCTGTTGAGGTCGAGGTCGGGGCGCACGCTGAGCAGGCCGCCCATGAAAGTGCGAATCTTGTCTTTACACTGCGCATCGTTCGTCGCTTCGGCGGAGGCGAGCCGCGCGCTGAACCACGCGTTCGGGTGGAGTTTCGAGATGGGCTGCCCCGTGCGCGCGTCCGTCACGCGGAAGGTGGCGAGCGCGTCCGCGCCCGCGACCAGTCCGGCGGCCTTATCCCCGGCCGGGACGAGAGAAAAATCAATGGCGACGCCTTCCTTCTCCATGCGCTGTGTGACGGCGGCGGAGTTTTTGGATGCGGTGTCGGGTTTCTTCGCAGCGGCAGGCCCTGCGATCTGCGCGCCCGCGCTCGCCGCGAGCGCGAGACAACAGAAGGTCGCCAGCATCAGCCTGCGGCCTCGTAAACGATCTGCCTCTTTCAACCTGCTCAAACTGCTAATTAGCATCGGAAAACTTCCTCTTATCTGGCCGGTAATTAATTCCGGCCGATTATAAAAATAGATTGCGGTTGATGTGAAGAGCGCGGCCTAAAACGCAGGCCGCACTCTCCCTCCAGGTTAAGCTCCGCTTCGAGTTGACCGGCAACGCGGAGCGGGCGAGTCCTGCATCCTCCAACGCGCGACGCTGTTCGCTTCGCCCGGATAATACGCCTCGATCACAGAGTAGAAGGGCATCATCAGAAACTTCTCCCACGCCAGTACGACGACTGCGGTTAATGCAATCGTGAGGGCTGTGAAGAAGACGATGATGAATAAGTTGCGCTTTTTTTTCATGCGTCCCCTACTTTCAGAAAAAGGGTATTGCGGGTTATCTCACCCGAGGGAATGCTGACACGCATGTGCGGATGCTCGTGAGTGGCCTGTCGGCCGTTGCAGCCCGCCGTGGGCAGTCCCTCTGTTAATGGAACGGTGAAGTTGTTGAATAGCTGGTGAGGTTGAAGTCATTGGCTCTGGGGGGAACTGTCGGGAACAACTGGAAAATACTCTCGCCGCAAATAGCTTGCCAAGAAAAGTCAACGCATGGATCAAGGGAAGGAGAAGCTATAGGAGTCGGCCGTTGTGATCAGCACCGGGCGGGCGTCGAAATCGGAAAATTGGATGTGCATTTGCGGGCGGACGAAACGTGAGAGGGGACGCGGCGGCGCGTCCCCTCTCACGTTTCCGAAAAGGCTTGTTGTAAAACAAAGCCCGTTGCCGCAACCCCGGCCACCTTGGTTGAAGGCCGGGCGAGACCCCGGACTTACTTTACCGAAACGTCGTCCAGGCGAAACGAAGTAGGCAGCGAAGAGTCCTGCGTCGAGCGGAACTGTATCCGCACCGTCTGACCGGCGTATGCGCCGAGATTGTAATTGCCGCGCAGCACATAGACCCCGGTCGTGCCGCTGTTCTGGTTGCTGAAGGTCGCCGGCGTGCTGAGGAGCGTGCCGGAGGTGTTGCGCACCTCGATGAAGAGGCGGTCGTAGACGGCCGCGCCCGCTGCCTCGCCCGTGGTGATGTTCAACCAGAAGGAGAGGTTAGGCGAAGAGCCGCTCGGGATCGTGATCGTCTCGTAGAGCGTCCCCGTAGTGCTGTTCACGCCGCCGAGGATCATGTAGGCCACGCCGCCGTGCGGGTATGCGCCCGTCGAACGCGTGACCTGACCGCTGATGATCCACGGCGTCGTGCCGCTCTCGAAGCCGCCGTTCGTGATGAGTTCAACGCCGCCGCCCGAAGTGCCCGCCTGCGTGATTGTGAAAGTTTGACCGGCGATGGTCAACGTCCCGGTACGCGACGACGTGCTCGTGTTGCCCGCGACGGAATAGCTGACCGTGCCGCTGCCCGAGCCGCTCGCGCCCGCCGTGATCGTGATGAACGCGGCGTTGCTCACGGCCGTCCAGGCGCAACCCGCTCCGGCCGTGACGCTGACGTTGCCCGTCGCGCCCGATGCGGCGACGCTCGCGCTCGTCGGGCTGATCGAGTAAGAGCACGTGCCGCCGCAATCGGAGGGCATGTCCGTCGCGGCCGTGTGCGTCGTGCCGTCGTTGCCGACCGCCGAGACGCCCATGCCGTGGCGCGCGAAGACCGTCCAGATGGCGCAACGGTTCGCGCCGCCGTTCTGGTTCTGGTCGGCTTGCAGGATGCCGTCGCGCGCGTTCAGGAACGACGGGCGGGTCGGCGTGAACTTCATGCCGTTCAGGACGAGACGGTCGGTGACGGATGCGCCGAGTTGGGTGCGCAAGTCCCAGAGGGTGGCCGCCCACACCTCGCCGTCGCGGTGAACCTGGCAACCGCCCGCGCACACGTCGGCGTATGAATCGTGAATTGTGTTGGCGGGGACGGTGTATGCCGCGCGGCGGATGCCGGCGGTCGTGTTGCCGGTGGCGTACTCGCCCACCAGCCCGTCGTTGCCGAGCGTGCAGGCCCAGTAGTCAGACCAGCCCTCGCCCATCGCGCCCGACTGCGTTCCTTGCAGGGCGGTGCTGCCGTTGCCGATGAGGCGGTTCGAGATGCCGTGGCCGTACTCGTGGAAAACCACGTCGCCGTCCATCGAACTGTCGCGGTCGGGGTTGGGCGAGGTGAAGAGGTACTGCTGCATGCGCGGCCGTTGGCCGTCGGGCGGCGTGGCGAAGTTCGCGTTGTTCGTGCCCGAACCGTCCTGCGCCTCGGCGCGCACTGAGTCGGCTCCGAGGCCGCCGCGCCCGTAGTTGTTCGTCTGGAAGTTGCCCGCAGACTCGGTGAAGCCGAGGCCATAGGCAAAGTCGTGCATGACGTTGTTGAAGTAGAAGAGGTTCGCTACAACCGCCGCCTGCTGCGTGCGCGGGTCAACGGTCGTGGAGAAGGGGAACGTGAAATCCTGTGTCGAGGAATAGGCGTGGCCGTTCGACAGTCCCGTCGTGTTGTTGGCGTCGGGCGCGTTGTCCGCGTTCGTGTCGAGATAGGCTTCGGCGTTGTTGCCCGTGGTCACGGTGGAAGTTCCCATCCAACCGGCGGCGGTGTTGATGGTCGTGTCGCCGACGAAGGAGACGAGTTGGCGCGTGGGGTTCGCGCTCGGGTGTTCGGTGTAGACCGTGCCCTGCGCCTCGTAGACGTAGAGGTTGCGGCGGTAGAGCAGTTCGCCGTTGTTGGCGTCAACAAGAATTTCGTACCACTCGTTCGAGCCTATATCGGCGAAGACGCGCCACGCGAGACGCGCTTCGTTGCCCACGCGCATGATGCTCAATTCGGACAGCACTTCTTCGTTGCTCGCCGAGAGCGGATTGGCGAACCTGGACCTCTCGCTCTTGGATGAGCGCGCGGAAGTCTCGGCGAACGACGCCGACACGTTGCGCCCGGCGTGCTCAAAGGCTCTGGCGATGCCCTGCGCTTCATCGAGCGCCGGTTCGGACGCGACCCGCTGACCGGAGATGAGGAAGCCTTCGCGCACGGAGAGCACTTCGCCGTTGCGGTTGACGGCAACCTGCACGTCGCCCTCGAAGACTTTGATCCCGCCGACCGTCTGCACGTAGCCGAGGAATGACGTTCCCTCGTCGTTGTCTTCCTTGTCCAGCTTCAGTTCGGCGACGGAGGCGTCGGTGAGTGAAAAGAGCGCGTTGTGGCGTTTGAGGAAGCCGCGCGCGACCGTATCGTGCGAGCCGGACTGCGGCGCGGAAAGCGATGCGCCGTCAATGAAGATGTTTTTGATCGCGCCCGTATCGTTGGCGATGGCGCGCAGGTTGTCGGCCTGATCGGGGGCGAGACGCGCGCGAAATTCGTTGACGGCATTCGCCCGCCCGCGCACGGCGGAACTCCGCGCCGCACCCTTCGCGGCGGCGTCGGGCAAGTTGAGATCGTGGTCTGTGAACTCGGATTTATCAACGAGGCGGATGTCGAAGTCGGGCAGCGTCTTCGGACGCGACTTGCCCGCAGCGTCACCCTTTTGTTGTGAGGCGTGGGTCGAGCCGGATTTCGTCAAGGGGATCATTGAGGCGGCTGCGAGGACAAGCCCCAGCAGGCCCAGAAGCAAACTCTTGCGCATTGGTTTCTCCTTCAAAACTATCGGTTGAGGTGGGTGGCTATGTTACGTCGGGGCACAGGGCAGCGGGACTTCCGGCAGTTCCGCGAGTTAGAGAGCGTCCTTTATTTGATCAAGGGAACGCCCCGCGGCATCGGCCGGTTGAGAAGCGCCCTGTGCGCGTTCTTTGTTCTGATAAGTTAGTGGTAGGGGTCGCGTAAACTCGCCCCGTTTCCGCCCGCGTCGTGCGGAGACTAGCGTCGCAGCAGCGCGTTTACACTTGCTCTGTTTTGTGGTGGACCAAAACTTACAGACATTCTTTCCTTCGTGTAGCGTCGAACTATCATGGTCAGGCCGGTCCGGGTAAGAGCGACGGGTGATGCCGCAACAGTCGAAGTGCGCATAGGGTAACAGAGTCGAGGCGAGTTGTTAATCTCACCCGTAGCGCGTCGAGAGTGCGAACCGCACTCTCGCCTGCCGCCGCTCGAAAGTGTGATGCGCGTTGACTTCCGTTATACTGGCGACTGAACAAACCTTCATACAGTTTAGAGTTGATAAGTTTATGACACGAGATCAAAGGGGTGCTTCGTTTCGGAGCGATGAGTTGTTCCGCCTCGTCGCCGAAAAGGTGGAAGACTTCGCCGTCTTCGCTATCGAACCCGATGGCACGGTCGCGAGTTGGAATCCCGGTGTCCGGAAACTGCTCGGTTACGACGAAAGCGAGTTCGTCGGTAGCGATTCCTGCACCATCTTCACGCCCGAAGACAACGAGCGCGGCGAGTGTGCCGACGAGATGCGCGTCGCCACAAGGGACGGGCGCGCCGAAGACCGACGCTGGCACGTGCGCAAGGACGGCACGCGCTTCTGGGCTAACGGGCTGTTGATGACGCTCAACGACGACGCCGGAGTTTTGCGCGGCTTCGCGAAAATCCTGCGCGACGAAACGGCGCACAAGGAGATGGAAGACCGCCTGCGCGATTCCGAAACTTTCGGCCGCAACATACTGGAAAGCATCTCCGACGCCTTCTACGCGCTCGACCGCGAATGGCGATTCACCTACCTCAATCGCCAGTGCGAGCCGTTGATCCGGCGCAGGCGCGAAGAGTTGATCGGCAAAAGCATCTGGGAGGAATTTCCCGAAGCGGCACAGTCTATTTTCTACGAGCAGTATCACAGGGCGGCGGCCGAGGGCGTCGCCGTCACGTTCGAAGCCTTCTACGCGCCGCACGAATTATGGGTGGAGGTTCGCGTCTACCCTTCGCCCACGGGGCTATCGGTCTACTTCCACAACATCAACGAACGCAAAGAGGCCGAGATGCTGCTGCGCGATAGCGAGGAACGCTACCGCACCCTGTTCGCGTCCATTGACGAAGGCTTTTGCGTCATCGAAATATTGTTCGACGAAAACGGCAAGCCCTGTGATTACCGTTTCCTTGAGTTCAACCCGGCTTTCGAGAAACTGACGGGCATCCCGGCCGCCGAAGCCCTGAGCGGCAGAACCGTGCGCCAACTGATCCCGAATCTCGAAGAGCATTGGTTCGAGATTTACGGGCGCGTCGCCCTGACCGGCGAACCCATCCGCTTCGTCAACGCGTCGGAGGCCATGAACCGCTGGTTCGACGTTTACGCTTTCCGGGTCGGGCGGCCGGAGGATCACAAAGTAGCCCTCCTGTTCAACAACATCACCGAGCGTCGGCGCACGGAAAACGCCCTCATCGAAAGTCAGGAACGCCTGCAAATGGCGATGGCCGCCGCGCAAATCTATTCGTGGGAGATGAACCTGACGACGCAGCAGGTGGAGTGGTCGGAGAATCTCGAA
The DNA here is from genome assembly GCA_035296445.1 of Pyrinomonadaceae bacterium. Taxonomy (GTDB): domain Bacteria; phylum Acidobacteriota; class Blastocatellia; order Pyrinomonadales; family Pyrinomonadaceae; genus JAIVJZ01. The sequence goes on from DATHAZ010000059.1 coordinate 76,570, forward strand.
CGGATCATCGGCTTCTCGCTGCCCACGGATTTAATCCGCGTCCTGGACTTCGTACACCCCGAAGACCGCGAGGCGACCGGCCGGGAAATTTCAGCCGCCGTCACCGACCGTCGTGTTTACGAGTCGGAGTTTCGTCTCGTCAACCCGGCGAGCGGAGAGATCGTGTGGGTGCGCGGGCAGGGCGTGCTCACGAATAGCGCGGCCGACGGGCAGCCGCGTTTCGCGGGCATCACGCAAAACATCACCGAGCGAAAGCGCGCCGAGGTCGAGCGTGAGCGACTGCTCAGCGAGGCGCAGGAAGCCAACCGCCTCAAGGACGAGTTTCTCGCCACGCTCTCGCACGAACTGCGCACGCCCCTCACAGCCATCCTCGGCTGGTCGCGCCTGTTGCAGTCGAGCAACTTCGACGCGGCGGCGACGGTGCGCGCCCTCGGCACCATCGAGCGCAACGCGCAGGCGCAGACGCAACTGATAGACGACCTGCTGGACACCTCTCGCATCATCACGGGCAAGCTGCGTCTGGAAGTGCGCCCCGTAAATTTGGTAAGCGTCGTGGCGGCGGCCGTCGAAACCGCGCGCCCGGCCGCCGACGCCAGAGACATCCGCTTGCAGACCCAACTCGACGCGCAGGCCGGCCCCATCTCGGGCGACCCCGACCGCTTGCAACAGGTGGTGTGGAATCTGCTCTCCAACGCCCTCAAGTTCACGCCGGAAGGCGGGCGCGTGGAGGTCAGGCTGGAGCGCGTCGGTTCGCACGTCGAGATCACTGTGGCCGACACGGGACGCGGGATCGCGCCGGAGTTTCTGCCGCACGTCTTCGACCGCTTCCGTCAGGCCGACCAGACGACGACGCGCATGCACGGCGGACTCGGGCTGGGACTGGCAATCGTGCGGCAGTTGGTCGAACTGCACGGCGGCTCGGTTCACGTCGAGAGCGCGGGCGAGGGGCGCGGGACAAGCTTCACGGTCAGCCTGCCGCTACAGGCGCAGCGGCAGGAGACTCCGAACGACACGACGCGCGCGCACGCGGCGGCTTACGGTTACGGCGAGCTCCAATGTCCGCCCGAACTCGCGGGTCTGCGCGTGCTGGTCGTTGACGACGAAGCGGACACGCGCGAGTTGCTGGCGGCGGTGCTCAACTCTTGCGGCGCGCGGGTGACGCTGGCGGCGTCTGCGGCGGAAGCGTTCCGGCACGTCGAGCGGGCGCGCCCGGACGTGCTCGTCACCGACATCGGGATGCCCGAAGAAGACGGCTATTCGCTGCTGGCGAGAATTCGCGAGCTACCGCGGGAGCGCGGCGGTGAAATACCGGCCGCCGCTTTGACGGCCTACGCGAGAGCCGAAGACAGGGTGCGCGCGCTCCGCTCCGGCTTCCAGATGCATGTGTCGAAACCGGTCGAACCGGCCGAGTTGATCACGGTCGTCGCCGGCCTCGCCGGTCGCATGCGACGAGCGGAGTAAAGTTCAGCAACGAGATGGCGTGTGCGCAGGCCGACGCTCTTCGCAGCGTCGTTATTCGAGCACGAAGTTTTTGGTCTCGGTTTCGCGCAGGGCTTCTTCCAACTCTTTTCGCCTGACGCCCTCGCGCCCGTCGTAGCGCAGGAATTGCGGGATCAGGGCGGAGATAACGAGCGTCCCGACGACGCACAAAATTCCGCCCGACACGATTGAAGTCCTGACGCTGAAGAGTGCGGCGACCAGACCAGCTTCGGCGTCGCCGAGCTTCGGGCCGGAGGTGTAACTGATCATCTCCAGCCCCGCGAGCCGCCCGCGCAGGTGATGCGGGATCGTCTGATTCCACATCGTCATCCGAAACAGGCCGCTGATCATGTCGAAGCCGCCCGCCAGCGCCAGGCACGTTAAGGCCAGATATAAATTCTGTGCGAAGCCGAAGCAGATGATCGCCACGCCCCACATAGCGGCGGCAATCGCGACGTATAATCCATGACGATGAACTTTCTTCGTCCAGCCGGAAGTCACGGTGGCGAAGAGCGCGCCGATTGACGGCGCGGCGTAGAAAAAGCCGACCGTCTCCGCGCCGAAATGCGCGGCCATCGCCGGGAAGAGCGCGGTCGGCATGCCGAAGAACATGGCGTTCATGTCAATCAGGTAAGTGCCGAGAATTTCCTTGCGCCGCCAGGCGTAATGCACGCCCTCGACGACGGATTTCAAAGTGGGACGGTCTCCGGTTTGCACGGCCTTCGGCACGGCGCGGATCAGAAAGACGGCGATGAGCGAAGCGACGAACGTCAGGAGGTCTATCGAGTAAGCGACTTGCGCGCCGAACCGCGCCAGAATAATTCCGGCGAGCGAAGGGCCTAAGATGGTCGTCACGTTCCAGCGCAGTGAATTCAACGCGCTGATCGAAGACATCAATTCCGGCGGCACGAGCTTCTGCATCAACGCCTCGAACGAAGGGCGTTGCAGCGCGGCCAGCCCGGCGTGGAGCGCAGCGCACACGAAGAGCGCCCACACCTGCGGGTGGGGCAGGAACGCGTTGGCGACAAGCATCGTCGTCACGATGGTCTGCCCGATCTCCGTCAGCCTGAGCATCCTGCGTTTGTCTATGAAGTCGGCATACGCGCCGCCGACGAACGCCATGAGAAGGATCAGCGCAAACTCCGCGACGCTGAGCAGTCCGACGAGCAGCGTCGAACCGGTCAACTGATACACCTGCACCGGGATGACGACGAAAGTCATGGCCGTGCCGAAGGCCGAAATCAATTGGCCGAAGAAAAGCAGGCGGTAGTCGCGGGAAATTCTTAGAGGCGAGATGTCTAGCAACATAAAACCGGCACACGCGTCGTCCGCGTGTAAGCGAGTTGGAAACTTCGGTCGCCGCCATTATTGGGGCAGCCCGTCTGGAATTCAACACGGGGCGATTTATCGTGGAACGCGTTCCGGTGACTTGCGCCGGGGAGATTTCACTCCCGCCACAGACCCCGAACCATCTTCTTTTCCCCCATCAACGTGACGAGCGGCCAGCGCTAATTATTGACACCCCATGGTGAAAGTAATAATGTGCTAAACCGCAAGAGTCGTTCGAAGGGCTTTCACACGGCGACTTGTAGCGTGTCCGACACTCTATACACCGCGCGGTAATCGAAGGGCGAGAGCGCGGATGATAGAAAACAATCCCACACTATTCTTCACTTTGGCACGACAAACCTGAAATGCTTCATTCGAGTTTCCTCGCGCCGAGGCGGTCTGTTTAGTTCTTTCACGTCTAACGGAAGTTTCAATTTAAAAGCCCCTCGGAGGAAGTGTTGACATGAAGAAGTACGCGATGTTTCTCGCGTTTAGTTGTTTGCTGGTTCTCTCGCTGACCGTTTTGCCGACAGCCTTTGCGACGCGTTCGACGAGGCGCGTCAAGGCCGCCGCGAAACCGGATAAGATTTCGCGCGAGGACAAAGAAAACCGGCAAGCCGCCGCACAAAAGAAGACAAGCCCTTATGCGCAACACCCCGGCGTCAGGTTGAAGGGAACATCCAAGCCCGTGCCCCTCTCACGTCAGGCCGTGGGGTTCGCCGTCACGCCCCCGCTCGACGAGATCGAGGAGAAGCGCGAACCCGGCCAGAGCATGAGGCGCGGCAAAGCCGAGGCGAACGAAGAAAGACCCGAGAAGGTGATCAACCCGCCCGCGAGCGGACACGTGGACATCGTCAGCGGTAGTTTCGAACTGAACGCCCCGGCGCAGGACTTCAACATCGCTCCGAAAATTCCCTCCACCATCGCGAACTTCGAAGGTCTGAGCAATCTGCAAAACGCGGCCGACCCGGTCATCGCCGGACTGGTGCTGCCGCCCGACACGGTGGGCGATGTCGGCCCCACGCAGTATGTGCAGGCAACCAACCTGCTGTTCCGCGTTTTCAATAAGACGGGCACGGCGCTGACCCCTGCGCGCCCCATCAGCTTCCTCTTCACCGCGCTCGGCGGCCGTTGTGCCAACACAGACGACGGCGACCCCATCGTTCTCTACGATTCATTCGCCGACCGCTGGATCATCACGCAGTTCGCCGTGTCCGGCGCGGCTCCGCTCGCACAGTGCTTCGCCATCTCGCAGACGGGCGACGCCACCGGCGCGTACTACACATACGAGTTCGTGATGCCGAACGCCAAATTCAACGATTACCCGAAATTCGGCGTCTGGCCTGACGGCTATTACCTGTCGAACAACCAGTTCAATCTCGAAGGGACGGCCTACCTCGGCGTCGGCGTGTTCGCCCTCGACCGCGCCAAAATTCTCACGGGCGACCCGACGGCGAGCTACGTCTACTTCGACCTTGAGCAGGTCATCCCGAATGCGCGCGCCATGCTGCCCTCGGACGCCGACGGCCTGACGCCGCCGCCCGCAGGAGCGCCCAACGTCTTCACCTATTACAACGCCGACGAGTTTACCGGAGACGTGGGCGACGCCCTGCGCCTCTTCGACTTTCACGCGGACTTCGCCGTCCCGGCCAACTCGACTTTCACCGAGCGCGCCGACAGCCCACTCGCCGTCGCCGCATTCAACCCGACCGACCCTGCGGGTTTGGACGACATCGAGCAGCCACCGCCCTCGACCGCCACGTCGGCGTTGGATGCGATTCAGGATCGCCTGATGAATCGCCTGCAATATCGCAACTTCGGGAGCTATGAGGCGATGACCGTCAACCACACGGTCAACGTCGGCACGGGCGCGACGCTGGCGACGCACCAGGCGGGCATACGCTATTACGAACTCCGCCGCGCACTGCCCTCCGGCGCGTGGACAGTCAGAGATCAAGGGACGTTCGCACCGGACAGCAACAACCGCTGGCTCGGCAGTTCCGCATTGGACAATCAGGGCAATCTCGCGGTGGGCTATAGCGTGTCGAGTCTCACAACCTTTCCCGGCCTGCGCTACGCCGGCCGTCTCGCGGGTGATCCTCTCGGGCAACTCGCGCAGGGCGAGGCGACTTTGATCAACGGCGCGGGCGCGCAGACCAACACCGGCTCGCGCTGGGGCGACTACAGTTCGTTGAATGTTGACCCCACGGACGATTGCACCTTCTTCTACACGTCCGAGTATTACGCGACCACCGACACGACGCCCAACGACACGCCTTTCGGAGTGCCGTGGCAGACCCGCATCGGCAGCTTCAAATTTGCCGAATGCACCGCGCCCGCGCAGGGCACGCTGCAAGTCAACGTCACCAACTGCGAGACCGGGCTTCCCGTTCAGGGGGCGGCCATCTCTATCGGCGGCAACCTCTACGGGGCAAGTCTCTCCGGCGGCTCGTTCACGACGAAGCTGCCGCCGGGCACGTACTCGCTTTCGGCCGCCCGGCCTACTTTCGCGTCCGGCACGGCTGGCGGCGTCGTCATCGCCAACGGCAATACGACAGTGGTCAACCTCTGCGTCACGGCGAAGCCCCTGATCCTCTCCGACGGTTCGGCCGTCACGGCCGAGACTTGCGGCGTCGCGACCGGCGCGATTGATCCGGCCGAGACGGTGACGGTTAATCTCACGCTCAAGAACACCGGCAGCGCGGACACTTCAAATCTCGTCGCCACCCTGCTCCCGACCGGCGGCGTAACCTCGCCGGGCAACGCGCAAAACTACGGCGCGGTCGTCGCGGGCGGGGCGTCCGTCACCCGCTCATTCACCTTCACGGCCGACGCCGCGCTCACCTGCGGCGGCGCGCTCGTAGCCACGCTGCAACTACAGGACGGCGCAGCCAACCTCGGCACGATCTCCTACAACTTCACGACCGGCGCGCTCGGCGCGCCGCGACCCGCAATCACTTACAGCAGCGGCAATATCGCCGCACCAGTCCCGGACAACAGCACGATTGACATCCCCATCAACGTCCCTGACGTGGGAGCCGTGGCGGACATCAACGTCAGATTACGCATGAACCACGCCTTCGTGAGCGATGTGGAGGTTCGTCTCGTCCACCCCGACGGCACGAGCGTGCTCCTCTCGGACAATCGCGGCGGCGCGGGCACGAGCTACGGCAGCGGAGCTAACAATTGTTCGGGCACGCCCACCGTCTTCGACGACAACGCTGCAACCTCGATCACTGCGGGCGCTGCCCCCTTCGCCAATACGTTTCGACCCGAACAGGCGCTCAGCGCATTCAACGGCAAGCCGACGGCGGGCATCTGGAAATTGAGGGTGTCCGACACGGCCAACGGCGACACGGGAACTATCGGCTGCGTGCAGTTGGAGATCAGCCGCCGACTCTACCTCTGCTGCCCGTTCACGGGTGGCGAAGCCGGAATAGTGGCCGCGCCGCCGGCCACCATCGCCGCCGAGAGTTGTTCGTTGCTCAACAGCGCGCCCGACCCCGGCGAGACCGTGACGATGAATTTCCCGCTGCTGAACACGGGCACGGGGCCGACCTCGAATCTCGTCGCCACGTTGCTGCCCACGGGCGGCGTGGTTAATCCGAGTGCGCCGCAGAACTACGGCGCGCTCAGCCCCGTCTCATCTTCCGCTGTGTCGCGACCCTTCACCTTCACCGTCTCCGGTTCGTGCGGCGGCACGTTCGTCGCCACGCTGCAACTACAGGACGGCGCGACCAACCTCGGCACGGTCAGTTTCAACATCGCCATCGGCGGGTCGAGTTCGACCGCAACGTCGTTCTCGAATTCCTCGGGCATCACCATTCTCGATGAGCCGCGCGTCGGCGGCTTCGCGCCCGCCGCGCCTTATCCATCCACCATCGCCGTCTCCGGTCTGACGGGCGCGGTCACGAAGGTGACGGTCACTTTCACCAACTACAGCCACGCTTTTGCCAACGACGTGGACATGCTGCTCGTCGGCCCCGGCGGGCAGAAACTCCTGCTGATGTCCGATGCGGGCGGCACGTCAGCCGTCTCGAACCGGACGTTCACGCTGGACGACGCTGCGGCGACGACGATTCCGAGCGGGATCGCCAACGGCACGTACCGGCCGACCAACAACGGCACGGGCGACAGCTTCCCGGCCCCCGCCCCGGCCGGCCCACACTCCAACCCGCAACTGCTCTCCGTCTTCAACGGGCAGAACCCGAACGGCGTGTGGAGTCTGTACGTGGTTGACGACACCGGAACCGATGCGGGAAGTGTCGGCGGCTGGACATTGAACATCACCACGTCAGTTCCGGCCTGCTGTGTCCCGGCCGGCAGTGTGCTTATCAGCGAGTTCCGCTTTCGCGGTCTCGGCGGCGCAAATGACGAGTTCGTCGAGTTGTACAACAACACGGACGCGGCCATCAGCGTGCCTGCGGGTGGCTGGACGCTCAGGCGCACCGACACGACGGGCGCGCTCCAAACAATCTTCACCGTCCCGTCGGGCGCAAGCATCCCCGCGCGCGGGCATTACCTGGCCGTCAACAACACGCCCGGCAACGGCTTCACCTCCAATTCGCTCAGTAACTACCCGGCGGGCGTGGGCACGGTCGGCGCGGGCGACGCGCAGTTTACCGCCGACCTGCCGGACGGCGGCGGCGTCGCACTTTTCAGTTCCGGCACGATCTTCGATGCGACGACGCTACTCGACGCCGTCGGCTTCGCGCCCGGAGCGGGCAACGCCGACGCGCTCTACCGAGAGGGCGCGGGCATCTCGCCCGCGGGCGGCATCAACGCCGACGGCCAATACAGCTTCGCGCGCAAACTCACGACGGGGCTGCCGCAGGACACCGGCAACAACGCCAACGACTTCGTCTTCGTCTCGACGACGGGGGGAAGTTTCAGCGGCACGCAATCCACGCTCGGAGCGCCGGGGCCGGAAAGCCTGGCAAGTCCCATTCAGCGCAACGCCACGCTCAAGGCATCGCTCGTCAACGGCTCTGTGCCGTCCACCGTGCCTCCGAACCGCGTCAGGAGCGGCCAGATCATGCCGGGCGTCCCGAATGCTTACGGCACGCTCTCCATCCAACGCCGCTTCAGGAATACGGGAGTCGCGCCCATCACACGTCTACGCTTCCGCATTACGCAGATAACGACGCTGGGCAGCCCCGCCGCCGTTACCAGCCCGCAGGCCGACCTGCGCGTCTTGAGTTCGACGGGCGTGGTCACGGACTCGGCGGGTGATGTAGTCACCACCGTCACGGGGCTGACGCTGGAATCAACCGGGTCGTCATACGGGGGCCTGAACTCTTCGCTCACGGTCGTCCTGCCGGGCGGCGGGCTTACGCCGGGCAACAGCATAGAAGTACAGTTTCTGCTCGGCGTGCAGGAGCAGGGCAATTTCATCTTCTTCGTCAACGTCGAAGCGTTGCTCGGCGCTCCCGGCTCCGTCGAAGATGGCGCAACCCCCCTCAACACCAGGAAAGGAAGCGCGAAGGCGTCGGGCAAGGCAAAGCGACGCTGACGCGGGCGCAGGTATGCACCGGATTACAAAGCGAACTGCGTTCTAAAGGGCACCTCGAATTTTGTTTTCAGTCGAATCGCAAATGTCGGGCGGCGTTGCTTCAGGCAGAGGTCAGGATGTGCCGGGAAAGCGTCGCCCGACTGTATCTCAGGATCGCTGATGCCGCAGTCTCGATTTCTTGACTTGCCGCCCATTGCATTGCACAATCCCGATCAAACGTAACTAGCTCGAACACGCTTTGCATAGCCTCTATGCTCTCCCGCGACGGGGAGGGCGTCGAAGCCTCTGAGACGTGTTGCGAATGGAGAAACGTCAGACATGAAAAACGCAAGGCACATGCCCCCGGTCGAAGTTGTTGGTTCGACGCGGGCGGATTACGAACAATTTAACTGAGCGGGTCGCACGGCCTCCCCGGCGGGGAGCGCAGACGACCTACATCCGTACCGGCCGGTAAGCACGCTGCCGCACTTCGTCTGACCATTCTGTGAGACGGGTCGCACGCTTTTCCGAGCCACAGGAAAGCGAGCCTCTCGTCAACATGAAAAGATTCATACTTATTCTCGCCGCACTCTTCTGCGGCATCGCCATCAACATTTCCGGCAACGCGCAGGCGCAAAAACGCTGGCGCAAGCCGACAGCGCCTAAAGTTCGGACGCAAGCGAGTTCACGCGTCGCGCCCAGAGAGCGACGATTCGAGTTTGAGTATAAGGCCACGATCAAAGAGATACCGGCCGGGGCGCGAAAAGTTGATCTCTGGATTCCCATCCCTCACGACACCCCTTTCCAGAAAATCACGGGGCTGAAAATTGATTCACCGCACCCCTATCGCCTGCACACGGCCGAGTACGGGAACAGAATCCTGCACCTCAGCCTGAACAATCCGCCGCCGCCGTCGTCCGGCCTGAGCGTCACCATGAGCTTCAACGCCGAGCGCATCGAGCACATACAGGGCAGACTGCGGCACGCCGCCGCTCCCGTCCCCAGTGAGGAACGCGACCCTCACATGTCGCGCTGGCTGCAACCGGATCGGCTCGTGCCGATTGACGGCAAGGTGCGCCAGTGGGCGCAGGAAGTGGTGGACGCTGTCGGCGCGAAGACAGATTTGGAGCGCGCGCGCGCCATCTATAATCACGTCGTCTCGACGGTGAAGTATGACAAGAGCGGGCAGGGTTGGGGGCGCGGCGACATTTACTATGCCTGCGACGCGCGGCGCGGCAACTGCACGGATTTCCACGCCATCTTCATCGGCTACTGTCGCGCCCTCGGCATCCCCGCGCGATTCGCCATCGGCTTCCCGCTGCCCGCGGATCGCGGCGCGGGACAGGTGAGCGGCTATCATTGCTGGGCGGAGTTTTACGCGGAAGGAATCGGCTGGGTTCCCGTTGACGCCTCGGAAGCGGCCAAAGACCCTGCGCGGCGCGAATACTTCTTCGGCGCGCACGACGAGAACCGCGTCGAGTTCACCACGGGACGCGATCTCGTGCTCAACCCCAAGCAGCAGGGCATGCCGCTCAACTATTTCATCTACCCCTACGCCGAGGCGGACGGGCGTGCGCTTGAGGCCGTCGAGCGAAGTTTTACCTACAGAGACGTTCGGCGAGGTATAACTAACGGCGGGCGAGAATAGACGGAGCGGGTTTAAGTTTGGGTGAGCGACGTTCCGGTCAACGTCTTTTGGAAGGTCTTTTGGGCGGATCGGCCACGGGGTAAGAGCCGACTTGCGTGAACTTCACCAGCCGGAGGCGATTGTTCACCCATTCGTAATAATAGATGCCGCTCGCGCCGTGGCGTTCCTCGCCCGCTTTGCCGATGTTCGGTCGCCCGAGTCCGCGCAGCAGCCTGCTGTGGGGGCGAAACGTCCACAGGTCTTCGCCCTCGGGCGGGTCGTAATCCCCGACGATGCTCGTCCACCCGTTCAACTCTTTCGGGAAATAGACGCGGCCTGTGCGCATATCAATGATCGCGCCGAGCGAGCAGCCCGTGCCGCAACCGGCGGACGCGAGCGTGTAATGACCTGCGAAGTTGACGCCCTCTTCCCTGCGTCCCTGACGGAGCATCGTGCGGTATTTGCGCGCCAGCCGATGGCTGCCCAGATCGAGCGGCGCAACCTGTTCGCGGCTGACGGCCACCGCGTAGTCTTCGAAACGCGGCGCATCCGCTTCCTGCGCCGCCGACCGGCGCGGATTAATCGCGACGGCGAGCGCGAGACAGGCGAACATGAAACAGAGCGTCTTCATCAATAATCCCTCAGATGTTCATCGTGACCCGTGGCTGCTCATGGTCTGGATGTCACTTCGGCGGCTTCGCCCGACGGCAGCGCGGGGCATCTTTCCAGTTTCTCCGTCAGGTATTCGTAGAGCGAACGCTCCAGAGTCGCGCCCCGCTCGCCGAGTTGAGCGATCAACTGCCGGCAGGAGAACTCGCCCCCGCGCATCAATACGGCCGATCCCATATCGCGCACGGACGTTTCCGCCGTCACGTAGTAGAGAGAGTAGCCCTCGTCTTCCGTGAAGGTCAGGGCGCGCTCGGCGCGCGTGTCTTTGTCGAAGCAGAGTTGGAATCCGATGAGTCGCCCGCCCGTGTCGTACCACACGAACAAGTCGAGGTGTTCGTCGTTGAACCAACGGCGCGACCCCTGGCCTTGAATCTGTTTGACGTTCCGTATCTCTCGCAGCATAAAGCTATCAAGCGTCTCTCTCCGACCACTCCGCACGAAAGTCGTAGAGCGCAAGCGCAAGGGAACTATAACGACATCGGCGCGTTTATCGCCACTAAAAAATGGCTGAATCACGGGCGTCGCATGAAGGGCGGAGACTGAGACGGCTGTGTCGAATCGGCATCGGCAGTCTAAAAATATTCGAGATGTTCTGTATAATGCCCGCCTCAAGTTTTATCAGCCGGTCATAGCCGGAGTTCGTTCGTTCGCAGGCGGCAGGGCATAAAAAGTCTCGTGTCCACGGAGCGGCTTCGGAGAAGGATTAGGACAATGGCATCACAGCCACAGGCGAACGAAGCGGCGCGGCTGGAAGTGCTGCATCAATTCGAGGTGCTCGACACCGACCCCGAACAAACCTTCGACGACATCACACGCCTCGCCGCCTATATCTGCCACACGCCCATCGCGATCATCACGCTCGTTGACGCGCACCGGCAGTGGTTCAAGGCGCGGGTCGGCCTTTCGTTCGACGAGACCGCGCGCGACGTTTCTTTCTGCGCCCACGCCATCAAACAACCCGGCCCGCTCGTCGTCCGCGACGCGTTGGACGACGCGCGTTTCAGAGACAACCCGCTCGTGCGGGCAGACCCTTACATCAGGTTCTACGCCGGTTCGCCGCTCACCACGGTCGAGGGATTCAGCCTCGGCACGCTGTGCGTGATTGATCGCTACCCGCGCGAGATCACGCCCGAACAGATGGCTGCCCTGCGCGTGCTCAGCCAACAGGTGATGACGCAACTCGAACTGCGACGCACGATCCGGTCTCTCACTCGCTCCCTCAACGAGGCGAAGAAGAAGGTGGGTGATTTGGAACAGCGTTTGAAGAATGAAGGATAAGACCGCCGCGCCGAGTTGTCGCCCGAACGAGCCTCACGCCCTTTATCCGCCCGATTCCGAATCTTCATAGCGCGCAAATTCGCGCGGGGAAGTGGTAAAATTTCGGCCGTCTATCGTAGTCGTTCTTAATCTCCCGCAGCACGGGCTTTGGCCGCCTGTCGCATCAACTCGACTTCGTCGCATTGGCCTAATCTTTCATGCAGACCGCTACCGATACTCTCCGGGCGACTCGCCACGCGAATCAAGATAAGCAAAGATTGTCGCCGGTGGCGAACAACGCCTTCCGCGTGCTGGGGCTGTCGTGTCACGCTTCGCAGAGGGAGATTTACGCGGCGGCCTCTGCCCTCCGGCGCGCGATCAAGCTGGGCGTGGTGAAGCCGCCCGAGCGTCACTTCAACTGGCTCGGTGCGACCGACCGGACGGAGAACGGCGTGCGCGACGCCCTCGGCCGCCTGACCGTTCCCGCGCAGCGAATTTACGAACGCCTCTTCTGGTTCTCCGACCCGCAGGCAGCGGCGATTCCGCTCGGTCTCGACTCCCTGCGGGCTGCGGCGGCGAGACCGGAAAGCGTAGAGACTCCTTCCGCGTGCCACGACATCGCCGTGCTCTCACTCGCCGTCATGCTTCAGCTCGACCCCGCGCTGAAACTCGTTGACGACTGGCGACGGACTTACAGGCTCTGGAAAGAGGTGATCGAAGGAAAGGAGTTCTGGTCGCTGTTGCTGGCCGCCGATCTCAAAGGCGATTTCGAGCAGGCCACGACCTTCCGCGAGATCGGAGACTTGCGCGCACGCGCGTGGCGGCTCGTCACCTCGCCGGTCGCAGAGATCGCGAAGGATGCCGTCGTCCGCGAAGACCACGCGCCGGCGGGTCGCGCGCTCGCCGTACTCGGCGGGTCGGATTTGCCGCAGACGCTCGCGGATGAATACGAGCAGGAGATTCTGGGGCCGGTCGAAGACGAGTTCGACGTGCTGCTCGCCACGGCTTTCAGCAGTTATCGTTACGAGGTGAAAAGCAGCCAGAACATCGGCGAGAGGAGAGAGACGTGCTGGCGCGCGCACGGAAAGTTTAACGAGCAGGTCAGACCCGCGCTCAAAAAAATTCTTGAGTTGGCCGGGGCTGAGAGCGCGGTCGCGCGTCGTATCTTCGCTGCCGCGTCCGAGGCTTTGGACGAGTTGGCTGACGGTTTCGAGACGGGATTCGATAATGAGTCGAGAATGAAGATGCTGCGCAAGGCATGGCAACTCGCGCCGCCCGCTAGTGCCTCGCTCCTGCTGATCGAAGAACATCTCGCCGCCGCGGGCGACGTGAGCGAGAGGCAGCCCAAGACCGAGGCCGGATATGCGCGCCAGTTGAGCATGATGCTGCGCGACCCAGTGGCGCAGCCCGAGTTGTTTACGGCCTACGTGCAGAAGGAGGAAGCGGAGAAAAGTTTGGAGCGATGGGGTAAAGGGGCGTCGAAATTTATTTTCTTCGTCCTGTTCGCGCTCATCGTCGGCAAATGTTTTAATAACCTGCCCGGCTCGCGCAGCCGGAACGCGTACCGGCCGGTTAACTTCAACGTCGCGATGCCGCGCTTTACGCCGCCGCCGATACCGCAATCCGGCCTCAGGCCGATGGTGAATTACATCTCGGTCGGTGAGTTGCAAACAAAGTTGAAGGCGAAGAGGGTGACGCTGCTGCACGTGGGCGCGAAAAGTGAATATGATGCGGGTCATATTCCGGGCGCGCTCTCGATGCCGGAGACGGAAGTGGCCGCCCGCGCCAAACGCCTGCCCAAGCACAGGCCGGTAGTCGTCTATTGCTATTGCGGCGAGTGGGAAACGAGCACGCACGCGGCCGTGCAATTGCAAATACACGGATTTTCAGACGTGTCCGCGCTTGAAGGCGGCTACCGTGCATGGGTAGATGCCGGTCTGCCCGTCAAACAAACAAACGGGTTTGAGGTCGAACTAACACCGCCCGTCAAACAAACAAACGCGCTGAGCGTCGGTTCAAAGGGAAGTAGAAATTAAACCGCTCGCGTTCAGGCATTATCCCTCTCGTCGGGCTAACTCGGAGCGATGGCTACAGAAGAACCGCCGTTAAAACTCGATGTGCCGCTCGCCTCTCTGATCGAGTTGGCGATTGAAAGCTGGCGTTTGGACAGTTGGCTTGCCAAGGCGCCGCCCGAAAAGGTCGCGTCGAAATTGAGACACATCGCGCGCCGCCTGCAAAAATTTTTAAGCGAACGCGAACTAAGCGCGCTCGATTTAACGGGAGCGCGCTATGAGCCGGGCATGTCCGTGGAGGTACTCGAAGCGTTGGAGGACGACCGACTCGGCGAGCGCGAGAGTTTGATTGACGAGATGATCGAGCCGATCATCTTGTGGCGCGGGCGCGTGGTGAAGCACGGGCGGGTGGTGGTCAGGCGGGGCAACGTGGACACGCCGCCGTCGAAAACCTGAATTGTTCAGTCCGAAAAGAGCGGGGAAGTTTTAGTTGCGAGTCGGGCAACTCATCATTGTTAAGATCGGGGTTTCGCATGAGCGCATTTATTAACTACGGCATTGATTTGGGTACGACCAATTCCTGCATCGTGCTGCTCGACGGCGACGAATTCAGGATCATGCAGAACGCTGATCAGATGAACGTGACGCCGTCGGTGGTGCGTGTGTTGCGTTCGGGGAGCATGATGGTGGGACGGCGCGCCTACAACGCCATTGCCGAAGACCCCGACAACGTGGCGGCCGAGTTCAAGCGACTGATGGGGCAAAAATTTCAACACAAATTTCCGGCATCGGGGCGCGCGATGTCGCCGGAAGAACTCTCGGCAGAAGTCTTGAAGTCTCTGCTCGCGGATGCGCGTCGCAGGCAGCCGGACACAGACCTCTCGGCCGCCGTCATCACCGTGCCCGCCGCTTTCACCGCGCTGCAATGCGAGGCGACGGCGCGCGCCGCACGCTTCGCCGGACTCGCCGAACACCCTCTGCTGCAAGAGCCGATTGCCGCCGCACTCGCCTATGGTGCGCGCGCCGACAGCGGGGACGAGCGCTGGCTCGTCTTCGATCTCGGCGGCGGCACGCTCGACATCGCCGTCGTCTCCACGCGCGAAGGGCGTCTGAGCGTGCTTGAACATCGCGGCGACAACCACCTCGGCGGCAAAGACATTGATCGTCTCATTGCGCAGAAAATCTTCCTGCCTCATCTAGCCGCGCAGTTTTCTTTGCCGGACGCGCCCGACGCCGGGGGACGACTTTTGCGCAAGCTCACTTTGATCGCCGAGTATGCCAAGATCGAACTCTCGAATTCCGACGAAACAATCGTCACCCTGATCGATCTCGGCGCGGACGCGGAAGGCCGCGACATCGAAGCCGAACTCACGCTCGGTCGCGCCGAAGTCGAGGCGCAGATCGAGCCGCTCGTCGCGCGCTGCCTGCAACTGGTCGGAGACACGCTGGCCGCCGCGCGCCTGCGCGGCACTGATCTGGATCGCGTGCTGCTCGTCGGCGGCCCGACGCAGATGCCTTACGTGCGCCGCAGCCTCGGCGACGCGCTCGGCGCGAAGGTTGATTTTTCGCTCGACCCGATGACGGTCGTGGCTTACGGCGCGGCTCTCTACGGGGCGACGGTGGAACGCGCGGCGACGGCAATCGCGCCGCGCGTCGCCGTGGCGGCCGACAAGCTCTCTGTGCGGCTCGCGTTCGACCCGGTCAGCACGTCGCTCGACGCGGCGGTGGCGGGGAAGATTGACGGCGCGCACGCTCGACACGCGCGCGAGGTGAAGATTGACACCGACAACAATTTCTGGACGAGCGGCTGGCACGCCGTCAGCGACAACTATTTCGAGATTCCGCTCGTCTTGCAGGAAGGGAAGAACAACAAGTTTCTGATCAGCGTGCGCGACGCGGAGGGGCGCGCGCTCGCCGTCGAGCCGTCGGAGTTCTCCGTCCGTCATGGTTTGATGATCAGCGCGCCGCCGTTGCCGCACACGATCTCGGTCGAGTTGGTGCAGCCGGACGGAACGATTGAACTCAGTCCCGTCTTTCCGCGTCGCACGTTGCTGCCCGCCGAAAAGACCGTCTCGTATCGCGCCGCCAGTACGCTCAGGCCGAGCGATGCGGAAACGTCTCTGGCGATCAAGCTCTGGGAGGGCGAGGCGCTCGGCGAGCCGCAGGCGAACAACTGGGTGGGCAACATGCACATCTGGAACACACACATCCGCCGCCCCATCCCCGAAGGCGCGGAGATTCAACTGCACATCCGTGTTGATGCCTCGCGTCTGATCACGGTGGAAGTTTTCGTCCCGCACCTGAACGCTGGTTTCAGCGAGCGCGTCTACATCCCGCAGGACGAAGAACCCGATTATCTCGAACTGTTGGAGAGCGTCCCGCTGGAGATCGAGTCGTACATGCTGCGCCTGAGCCTGCTGGAAGACCTGCTGCTTATCGGCGAATACGCGGACGAGACGGAGAATTTCGATTTCCCGGAAGTGCTCTATGAAGAGGGCGAACTCCGGCCTGACGACGAGGAGAAACAATCTTCGTCCGCGGTTAACGACAACAACCCGCAAGCGGAAATTGACCGGATGCGCCGGGAGATCGAAGATTTGGATATTGAGATCGGCGAGCAGCGAAGCAGCGGCATGTACCTCGACGCGGACGCGGCGAAGGGCATCGTCGAGCGCGCGCGAGAGATACGCGTGCGGTTGTTGAATCTCGAAAAGCGTTTCGGCAGGAGCGCGAAAACTTCACGCGCGGCCGACTCGGACTTGCTCGCCGCCGAGACGCGCGAGTATGTGGAAAATTACGGTAACGATTCGCAGAAGGCGCGTTTCAGTGCGCTCGCACGCGAGTTGGAGCGCGCGTCGGCGCGCCGCGACGCGCGCGGGATGCAAAAAATCAACGTCGCGCTCAAAAGTTTGCGCGGTCAGATTCTCTATGCGCAGGAGTGGTTCTGGCGCGAATGGTTCGAGTATTTCCAGCGGCCGGGGCGCAAGTTCGTCAACACGGAAGAGGCCGCGAAGTGGCTCGCGCAAGGGACGGAGGCGATGCAAACCAACGATCAGGCAAAACTCGAAGAGGCCGTGCGGCGTTTGTGGAGGCTCGAACCCGTGGAAGAGACGGCGGCGAATAAGGAACGCTCGATGCGCCCCGGCCTGAAGTTGTAGCGCACTCCGGGCCTTGTGCGGCGGAGAGAGAAGGGCGTGCGGCCGAAGCTCGTCGCGTTCTCGAAACTCCCGCCGCCCGAAGAGCGACTTTTTAAAACGGGCATCGCCTTCCCCGTTCGCGCGGAGAGCGAGGGGCATGGCGTCGGCGCGGTCAGGCATTGCGTGTTTTCGAACGGCGCTTTCGTCGAGCCGATTGAGGTGTGGGACGAGCCGCGACTTTTGAAGTTCGGCGTCACGGCGCAGCCGCCCATCATGGACGAGATGTCGCCTTACCCGCACCTCAGTCCGCCGCACCTCAACAACTATCTACAGTCGCGGCGCGGACAGTTTTTGCTGACCCTTCTTGCGGGCGGGCAACGAACGCTCCTCGAAGGCACGACGTGGTATGAAAACAATTTCTGGCCGGGGGTCTACTGGAATCGCTGGTCGGATTACATCATCGGGCGCATCCACGCGCGCGTGCTCGGCCACATCAAAAATCTCGCCGAGAAGTAGAGATTGCGAAAAAGACAAGCACGCAGGGCGGTTGAACTTTAAGTATTGAGAACATCGAACGGCGGAAAGGAACTTTGTTGACTGATGAGAGAGAACAGACTTCGCAACCCGAAAACCATTGCACAGGCGCTCGTCTTTTCCGGCGCGCTGCTCTTTGCGGCCTGCTCCGCGCCTTCGGGGAGCGCACCCACGCCCGCAACGACTTCAAACAGCAAGCCCAGCCCCGAACTCTTTCAGCAGGCCGATCAAAGTTATGCACAGCGAAATGATCTGGCACGCGTCCGCGAGGGATTAGAGACGCTGCGCCGCGCACGCGCCGTTGATCACAGCAACTTCGACGCGGCGTGGCGCACAGCCCGCCTCAACTACACGCTTGGCGACAAGACCACCGACGCGACCGAGCGCGAGAAGGCTTTTCGGGATGGCATCGAGGCCGGTGAGACGGCCGTGCGGGTCGAGCCGCGACGGGTGGAAGGTTATTTCTGGCTCGGCGCGAATCAGGGCGGCTACGCCCAATCGAGAGGCCCGCTCTACGGACTCTCGGCGGCCGAAGGTTTACGCAAACAGATGGAGACCGTGCTCAAACTCGACGAGGGCTTTCAGGGCGGCAGCGCGTTCATGGTGCTCGGCCGACTCGATCTCGAACTCCCCTCGATGCTCGGCGGCGACCCTAAGCGCGCCGTCGAAACGCTGGAACGCGGCATGAAATACGGCGAACAGAACGCTCTCTACCGCCTGCGTCTCGCGGAGGCTTACATCAGGAACAAGCGCATGGACGACGCCCGCAAGCAACTCAACTTGATCCTCGAAATGACTCCGCATCCAGCCTTCGTCCCCGAACATCAGGAAGCATTAACGAAAGCGAAGGAACTGCTGGATAAGAGATTCTGACGCGCGCCGGCCGTGCGCCGGGGGTGTTTCTACGACATGATTTGTTACCAGCGATGATAAGCGGGATGACCCGGCTTGACGGCGACGAAAGTCCCGCGCCCCGTGGCGCAAACTTTCCCGCCCGCCGTGAGTTCGACTTCGACCACGGCGCGATCATCCCTGGCTTCGACCACGCGCGCCGTGAGCAGGACGGGCGCGTTAGTCGGCGTCGGGCGCAGGAGTTTGACGGAGTATTCGGCCGTAACGGTGCAGGGCGGCGACTCCGCTCCCGCGCGCCTCATTAAATGCCACGCGGCCGTCCAGTTGGCATGACAGTCAATGAGCGAGCCGATGATGCCGCCGTTCAGCATGCCCGGATACGCCTCGTGATGTTTCTGTGGCCGCCATTCGCACACCGTCTCGTCGTCGCCGTGGGCGAAACTGCGTATGCGCAAGCCCTGTTCGTTGGCCGGGCCGCACCCGTAGCAGGCCAGCCCCGGCGCGTACCTTTCCTGTAGACTCGGCTCGCCCGTCATCCTTCTTTGCTCCTCCCCGGCGTGCCTTCGCGCCGCTCTCTCTCGCCAGCGTCGGCGATGGCTAATCGCCACAAAAAGTTTCGGCTCGTGCAACCGCGATGCGCTTTGTGATAATGATATAGCAGCAATTCGCGGATTCACACAAAGAGACTATGAAGAAACTTCTAAACTCAAGCCTCGCCCTCTGCGCCGCCTTTATTTTTGCGTCGCCCGCGCCCGCGCAAAAACGCCCCGCGCCGAAACCCGCGCCAAAAAAAGGCGCGCCGCAGACGCCGCAGGTCAAACCCGCACCCACACCCGCGCCGACCGCCACGCCCGCGCCCACGCCTGCGCCCGAACCTTTCGACTCGGCGACAATCGAGCAGATGGCCGCCCGGTGCGTGAAGCTTGAGACGGAGGCGGGCACTATCGAAATGAAGATGTTGCCCGAAGTCGCGCCGGAAACCGTCCGTAATTTTTTGAACCTCGCGGCCACGGGCGCGTTCGACACGACTACTTTCAGCCGCGTCGTCAAAAATTTCGTCATACAGGGCGGCAATCTCTCGACGCGCGAATCCCTGACGCCCGCCCTCGCCGCGCGCTCTCGGCGCACCGTGCCCGACGAGCCGAATTCAATCAAGCACACGCGCGGCGTCGTCTCGATGGCGCGTTCCGATAGGCCGAACAGCGCGACCACGAATTTCTTCGTCCTCGTGGGCAACGCATCGCATCTGAACGGGACGTTCGCGGCCTTCGGGCGCGTCACGAAGGGCATGGACGTGGTTGACGCCATCAACAAGGCGGCGGTCGAAGGCGAAACGCCACTGACGCCCGTGCGCGTCGGGAGCGCAGTCGTGTTCAACTGTTCCGCCGAGCCAGCCCCCACGCCGTAAAAGTTTGCATCGTCGTCACCGATCACGGTGCAGGTAATATCGCCGACAGCATTCGTCAAAAATATCGCAAACGTTAAGTTAAGGAGAAAGTGAATCCAGTTATGAGCAGCGTTCCCAATAAAGTTATCTACTCGATGATCGGGGTGAGCAAGTTTTACGACAAGAAGCCCGTCCTCAAAGACATCTATCTCTCTTATTTCTACGGCGCGAAGATCGGCGTCATCGGCCTCAACGGTTCGGGCAAGAGTTCGCTCCTGCGCATACTGGCGGGCGTGGACAAGGAGTTCAACGGCGAGACCGTGATCTCGCCCGGCCACACCGTCGGCTTTCTCGAACAGGAGCCGCGCCTTGACGAGTCGAAGACCGTGCGCGAGATCGTCGAACAGGGCGTGCAGGCGACCGTTGACTTGTTGAAGGAATATGAAGAGATCAACGAGAAATTTTCCGAGCCGATGTCGGACGACGAGATGACGGCGCTGCTCGAACGACAGGGCGCGGTGCAGGAGAAACTCGACGCGGCCGATGCGTGGGATTTGGACTCGCGCCTCGAACTCGCGATGGACGCGCTGCGCTGCCCGCCGCCGGAAACAAGCGTTAAAATTCTTTCGGGCGGCGAGAAACGGCGCGTCGCCCTTTGCCGCCTGCTCCTGCAACAGCCCGATATTCTGCTCCTCGACGAACCGACCAACCATCTCGACGCAGAATCCGTCAGTTGGCTCGAACAACACTTGCAGAAGTATCCGGGCACGGTCATCGCCGTCACGCACGACCGTTATTTCCTCGACAACGTGGCCGGTTGGATTCTCGAACTCGACCGCGGGCAGGGCATCCCGTGGCAGGGCAATTACTCTTCGTGGCTCGAACAAAAAGGCCAGCGGCTCGCCGTGGAAGAGAAACAGGAATCGGAGCGGCAGAGAACTTTGCAGCGCGAGTTGGAATGGATCAGGATGTCGCCGAAGGGGCGGCAGGCGAAGTCGAAAGCGCGCATCAACTCATACGAGGCTCTGGCGAGCCAGGAGACGCAGGGGCGCGCCTCGGAATTGGAAATTTACATCCCG
>DATHAZ010000060.1:0-1512 GCA_035296445.1 Pyrinomonadaceae bacterium
TGAGCGGCTCAGGACTTTACCCGACGTGCGTTCGGTGGGAGCGGTCAGCGCTCTGCCTTTCGGCGGCAACCTCGGCGCGCGGACTTCTTTCTTCATCGAAGGCCAACCCGCCCCGCCGCCGGGACAGGAATTCTCGACCGACGTGCGCGCCACGGACGAGAACTTTTTTCAGACGATGGGGATTCCACTCGTCAGCGGGCGCACCTTCAACGAACAGGAGGCGCGGGAAGACCGTCGCGTCTTTGTCATTAACGAAACGCTGGCGCGCCAGTTTTTCCCCGGCGAGAGCCCGCTCGGCAAGTATCTCAGGGTAGAGATGGAGAACAACCCCGAGCCGAGGCAGATCATCGGGGTGGTGGCCGATGCGAAATATAAGTCGCTGGAAGGCGCGTCGTTTCCGATGGTCTATGTCGCACACCCGCACCTGGCATATTCGGAGATGACGCTCGTGATGCGCACGAACGGCGACCCGTTGAATCTGGCCGCCGCCGCGCGACGCGAGATTCAGACGATAGACAAAGACCAGCCCGTCGCCGAAGTGCGGACGATGCAAAGTTGGATGGACGAGTTGACGGCGCGGAGTCGTTTCGGGACGCTGCTGCTCACCATCTTCGCCGCGCTCGCGCTGGTCCTCGCGGGCATCGGCATCTACGGCGTGATGAGCTATTCCGTCACGCAGCGCACGCACGAACTCGGCATCCGCATCGCGCTCGGCGCGAAAACGCGCGATGTCCTCAAACTCGTTCTCGGTCGCGGACTCGCCCTGACCCTGACGGGCATCGTGCTCGGTCTGGTCGCGTCTCTCGCATTAACGCGCTTCCTGTCGAGCCTGCTGTTCGGCGTCAGCGCCACCGACCCCGCCACTTTCGGCGGTCTCGCACTCCTTCTGATTACGGTGGCGCTCGTCGCCTGCTATCTGCCGACGCGGCGCGCACTGAAAGTTGATCCGATGGTGGCTTTACGAAATGAATAAAGCAGTGACGAGTGACGAGTGACAAGTGACGAGAAAAAGATCGTCACACGTCGTTCGTGAATAGAGAGGAACTGTTTTGAGTCTATTCCCGACGCACGCTTCACGCTTCAAGATTTACTTGTCTTCTCTCGTCACTTGTCACTCGTCACTTGTCACTGTTTTAGAGAGGTGTTTCCATGAATGCATTCTGGCAGGACGTTCGCTACGGTTTTCGTATGCTCTGGAAGAGTCCGGGCTTCACGCTCGTGATGGTGCTCGCGCTCGCGCGCGGCATCGGAGCCAACACGGCGATATTTAGCGTCGTCAACACGGTGCTTCTCAAGCCGCTGCCCTATCCGAACGGCGAGCGCATCGTCTTCATGGGCGAATGGTCCAAGCAAGTGCCGGAGATGTCGGTTGCCTATCCGAACTTCGTGGACTGGCGCGAGCAAAACCAGACGCTCGAACAACTCGGCGCTTTTCGCGGCGCGAATTACGTCCTGACCGGCGTGGGCGAACCGGAACGACTCGACGGGCGGCAAATCTCCGCCGGTTTCTTC